>JAURNW010000023.1 GCA_030829985.1 Gammaproteobacteria bacterium
ACGTGCATTGATTAAACAAAATACCTTGGCACTACGTAAACAGATGCATTACGATAAACAACACATTAACTAACCCGATGAACCGATCTGTCTCTTAGTTTATGCCGCTCTTTGTCCAAAAGGTTTTGACGACGTACACTTAATAAAATAGTTGAACGCGAAAAGCCGGATTTGATTATCGGATTGTCAGATATATTACATACATTAATTGCTTCGGTTTTATCAAGGAAATATAAATTGCCTTACATAGTTGATTTATATGATAATTTTGAAAGCTTCGGGTTAGCAATGATCCCAGGTTTAAAAAGATTATTTCAATATGCAATAAAAGACGCTGACGGTATATCTGTTGTATCACCCGAATTAAAGAACTATGTGATCGAGAAATATAAACCAAACTCCAGGATCACAGTTATTGAAAATGCGGTTGATGCAAAAGCCTTTTATCCCATGGATAAAGTTAGTATGCGCAAAATATTTAAACTGCCTGAAAAGGGTATCTTTATCGGGATGGCTGGAGCGTTAAGCGAAACTAGAGGTATTAGTATACTTTTCAAGGCTTATTTAGAATTACTTAATAATTACGATGATATTTTTCTTGTATTAGCAGGCCCAATAAATAAAAAATCAAAGTTACCGAAATGTTCTAATATTCTATATTTAGGAGTATTGCCATACTCAGAAATCCCTGCATTTCTTAATACGCTGGATATAGGGGTCATCCTTAACAAAGATGATGCTTTTGGCAAGTATTGTTTCCCGCAAAAATATTATGAAATGTTGTCATGTAAACTACCTATAGTCGCATCACGAGTGGGTGTAATGTCAAGAGTCCTTTCGGAGACACCAGAAATATTATTTGATCCTGCTGATTCTAAAAGTCTTGTTGCTGCAATAGAAACGCAGCTAGATAATAAATTCAATATTAATGCTGAGGTATTTACCTGGGACAATCAGTCTAAAAAATTCGCCTCCATGGTGAATGATGTCATAAGCACTCAGTAATTAATTAGTCAAGATTTCTACTATTAAGTAATGTGTTTATTAAGTACATGAAGGTCATAATCAATCCGACCCTTATCATTACTGCACACTGAATCAAATGACGATCCAACTCCCCAAGATCAGCATGCCATATAATAAGATACAAAATAGCTCCGGCAAATAAGATAAAGATAGGTAGCATGATTTTATTTTTCTCTATCGGTATTTTTAGGCTTGTAATATAAATTATCATCAATAAAACTATACTAGTAATTACCCATAAAAATAAATCTGTAAATATTATTTGTATTTTTTTCGTTACAACCTGCTCATGGAAATGTAAGTCAGGAGTTAAATAAAAATAGACAGCTTTATTGTATTGGTTTGTATACTGAAATGGACGAATGAAAAAATAAGAAGGGTGTGTGATCAAGTATTTTTGATATGTTTTGGAAGAATTATTTAACCACCATTCTTGCAATTCCGGATATTTTTCAAATGGAGCTGTCCACAATTTTCCGATAACTTCGGGAGCTAATTCAGGCATGCCATTATTTCTAAAATATTCATAGATATCTTCATATCCTTCACTGCTTATACGTGATGATATAAGATCTTTCATGGGCACATTGGTTCTATCTCCACTGAATAGCATGAATTGATTTAGGGAAAACAATGTAAGTAATGTTGCGATTATAAGCCCATAATTAAGCTTGTGTTGAAAGTGAGAGTTATAAAAATGATATAAAAAGAAAGGGATTAAAATCAATAAAAAATAATTATTTGTTATTTTAAGAAACGATATAAAAATAAGCATTAATATAAATAGTATAAGAAATACTGTTTTTCTAGTAATTAAATTAATATGAATTAGCAAAGATACTGTCAATAAGAGAACAGAGATTGAGATTGATTCCGTAATTATATGTTTATCCCATATAACAATGCTTGATTCCAAGCCAAGAAATAATATAAATAATAACGAAGTTAATTTTATTTTGAAGTCATTAAAAACAGTACTAAATGATATGGCCAGTATTACTGATGAAAATATCGACAGTACTAGTTGGAATAGGGATGCGGCAATTACATTAAAATTATCTTTTACAAGAAAAAAGGGGTAATCATCGAGTAATTCAATCCCCTTAACAATATCTGGTTGATATGAAAATATAGATAAAAAGTTTAAAACACTAGTGTCTGACAAGTGAGTAAAATATTTAAGAAAGAATGGATAAAGCGGAGGAACTCCATCCGCCCAGAATAATTTTGACCAAATAGGCGCTAAAGATGTGGCAGCATATTGAGCACTATCAAACCAGATAACAAAGTATTCTGTTTGAAAATATTCAGATAATCTGATGGCAATAAAAATAAAAATGATGATAGAAAATATAACTCTTTCATTAATCAGGGTCATTGTTTTATCTTTTGCCATTACATTACCTACTTAATATTAAATTCGGGAGTTTTTTTCATATATAGTGCTGAGTTTATATTATATGCTAATCCTGAATAATATAAATCAAGGATTATTTCTTGGTGCGTACTGTAATTCTAATTGAGTAGAAAAATATGATTAGCGTTTCGATTTTTTTGCGATTAGTAACAAATTTTTACCAATCGGCATTGGAGTGATCTTATCAAGTTTCTTAATAATGGGTATTACAAGTCGGTCGTATATTTTCGTGGCTTTATCATCAAGGTGTCTTTTCAATAAAACAAAATTTAGATACCAAGGTAATATTCCAAGCATATCAATATATTTTACAGTGATAATATCGAAACCATTATCTTCAAATAATTGTATTAGTTGACCTTTATGATACCGCCTAAAGTGTCCAATTGATTTATCAAAATCGCTATAAAGCCATGACAAAGCAGGAACGAAGATTAATGCATGTCCATTTTCACTCAATGAGTAATGCATTTTGGCTACTTCAGCGGAATCATCCTCTATGTGCTCCAGTACATTGGTATATAGGATACTGTTAAACTGTCCGCCATATTTAACAGTCAATGCACTATTTATCGTTATTATTTTGTCATCATCATTTAATCTTTGAGCAAGCGTGTTAAACATGTTCACAGAAGGTTCGAAAGCCGTAATATTAGATATACTATTTTTCGCTGATAATAGTTGTGTGAGGTTTCCAGTGCCAGCCCCGATTTCCGCAATAGTTTCACCAAGATAAGGGCTATAAAGTTCAACAATCCATTGGTTGTAATTTTTGGCAAAGGACATCGCCTCGAGATCGGTTCCTATATATTCATGCTTTGTAGACATATCAAGTATGATTATTTTCTGTTGAACTTGAGCATGAAGCCACTAATTCAATATAATTAGATCTTATAGATAAAATAATATGAGTGCGGTTTTGAAAAAGTATAAATCATATTTATTTAATCAGTTTATTTCTAAAATACGCTATTGTTTTATTCAACCCGGTTTCCTGATCGATTTTAGGCTGCCAATCAAGTAGATTTCTGGCTTTAGTGATATCTGGGCAACGTTGTAATGGATCATCAAGAGGAAGAGGCAAGAATGTTAACTCTGATTTGCTATTTGTCAGTTTTATAATTAATTCAGCAATTTCAATGACAGTCATTTCAACCGGGTTGCCTAAATTAATTGGTGAATGAAGATCGGGTGTATTCATTAATTTTATAAACCCATCTACAAGATCATCGACATAACACAGGGATCTTGTTTGACGGCCTTCACCATAAATTGTTATGTTCTCATTATTTAAAGCTTGTACGATGAAGTTGCTGATGACGCGACCATCATTGATAGACATGTTAGGACCATATGTATTGAATATCCTGGCAACTCTTATATCGGTTCCTAATTCACGGTGATAATCATAAAAGAGCGTTTCTGCACAGCGCTTACCTTCGTCATAACATGAGCGTATCCCAGTACAGTTTACATTACCCCAATAGTCTTCGGTTTGTGGATGAACTGTCGGATCTCCATATATTTCACTGGTCGATGCCTGCAAGACCGTAATTTTAAGTCGTTTTGCAAGACCGAGAACATTTATCGCCCCTGATACGCTGGTTTTTGTAGTCTGTATAGGATATTTTTGATAATAAACGGGGCTGGCAGGGCAAGCCAGATTATAAATTTGATCAACCTCAAGATAAACCGGGAAGGTAATGTCATGCCGAATAATTTCGAAATAAGGATTGTCTAATAGCTCGACGATATTATCTTTTGAACCCGTATAAAAATTATCAAGGCAAAGCACTTCATTGTCTTCTTCGACTAGCCTTTTACACAGATGGGAACCTAAAAATCCAGCGCCGCCAGTAACCAATATTCGTTTTTTCATACTGAAATATATTTAATATAAATTATTTATTCAAATATAATCTAGTTGTTCTGGTTAATCTAGATAATACCTTACTAAAATTCATTTAATAAGATAAATAGTTAATAAAAGTAGTTTGAAATTCCAGTCAAATACCTTTACTACCATTGAATATTTTTCAATATGAAAACAGGCTTTAGTAAAAATAAATATTATATCGACTATAAACATTATTGATGCTAATCAATATATAAAATGAGGGTTAAATTCATTGATGGATATTAAAAAATACTTCTCAGAAGATTGGGCATGGGTTTTATGGATTTTAATATTATTGTCATTAGTTATTCATTTAATTCTTTCACTCAACAATACGCCAGGGTTCTGGACAGATAGTTTTATTTATTTATTGCAAGCAGACTATTTTACGTTCTGGAACAAGGGACATCCGCCTGTATTAGAACAGGCTATTGTCTATAGAAATTTTCCTCCATTATATCCCTTTTTTCTGAGTGTTATTGGAGCAGGCAGCAATAATATAGTAATAGCAAGTATTGCCACTTCATTTTTGCTATTTCCTATATGCATTTTTTACGTCGACTGGCAAACCAAGGAAGGGCTAAGTAAGCACAATGCTCTAATTACGGCATTATTATTTGTTCTATTACCCGCTACGTTATTATTTTCCACAGAATTATGGAGTGAAAATTTATACATCTTACTTGTTCTATTAACTTTGTGGAGCTTTCGCAAGGCGAAAGATGATGCAGACAAATGGTTGTATTTTTCTGCGTTATGTTGCGGGTTGGCATTTATCACAAGAAGTGTGGGTATTTCATTAGTGGTCGCGTTGCTTATCGCCGTATATTTTTTTGATAAACGGAAGATTATATTAACAATTGCGATAATTTTTACGCCCTGGTTAATTTGGGCAGCGCTAAGCAACGAATTTGATTACAGTAATACTTATTTTAAAAATGCATTATTAGAAAGATATAAAATATATTTGGGGCTACATGAAAATATATTTAATGGCCTATTAGAAATAGCAAAAACACAAACAGAAACATTATGGAAGGGTTTGCAATTACAATTTAATAACTCGCTTAATAATGGAACAGCTGTTCTTGCATTTCTAATTACTATTGCAACATTATATTCATTTTTACAGCGTCTCATTTGTTTGTCATTAGATGCATTATATGTTCTTTTTTATCTTGGGATAATATTTGTCTGGAATTATTCTGACCATAATGTACGGTTTATTTATGTTGTTGTTCCATTCGTTTTATTCTATTCCCAGCTAACCATCGTATTTATATTAAAACGGTTAAATAATGACTTAGGTAGATTAAAGAATTTCTTGTTGCCATTGTTAATAAGTGTGGTCATTTTTCCATGTATCTTACTTATGGCGGAAAGATTTATTACTATACCGGGTGAAAATATAAAAAATTACAGTAATGATCGGTTCTGGTTAGCAGGAGAAGATAGAAAAAAAATGTACAAACAATTGGTTTTTAAAAAAGAACTAATTGAATCGGTTAAAGAAATAAAGGAAGTCGTGTCGGAAGATGAATGCATCTATTCAGTTACACAAGAGATTGTGATGTTGTACGCGCAGCGCAGAGCCATCGTCCCACCATTGCAGAATCTGTATCAAAAGAATTTTATTGAGCAATTAAACCAGTGTCGTTATATGTTAGTTGTTGGCACTGTTTATAGCCAACATGAGCCACTCTATCCAGTAGATAGAGTAAAAGATATTTCATGGGTTCTGCGACAAAAATTTTTCCCACAAGAGTTTAGTGGTGAAATCGTTTCAGTATTATTAGAAATTGATAAGAATATAGATATGTGACTATAGTATGTATATGAACAGCAACATTATTCTAATTAATAGTTTTAAGTATAGTTTTGATTAGTTTTGGATTAGCACAAACAATATTACCGCTCTCCATAAAATTTAACCCGCCTGATATCTCACTATTAAGCCCCCCGGCCTCTTGAACAATCAATGCTCCGGCTGCTATATCCCAGGGTTTTAAATTATATTCCCAAAAACCATCTAAACGGCCGCAGGCTACGTAAGCAAGATCTAAAGACGCAACGCCAGCACGTCTTATTCCAGCTATATTGGGATAGAGCGCTTTAAAACTAGTGATGAATTCATCAACTTTAGGGTTATCGCCAAAAGGGAATCCTGTGCCAAGTAAAGCGCCATCCAATGTTTTCTGGGTGCTAACACGAATTTTTTTATTATTAAGTTGAGCGCCTTTTCCTTGCGATGCAGTAAATAGTTCCTGTTTTAAAGGATCATAAATGACTGCCTGGTCGAGACGTCCTTTGTGTTCAAGGGCGATAGATACTGCAAAATGTGGAAAGCCATGCAGAAAATTTGTTGTACCGTCGAGCGGATCAATGATCCATGTAAAATCACTATCTCCAGATTTACCACTTTCTTCGCATAAAAAAGCATGATCAGGATATGATTTTTTAATGGTATTAATAATAGTGAATTCGGCTTGCGTATCCACTTCTGTGACAAAATCATTTTTACCTTTTATATCGACAGAAATATCACCCACACGATCCATTTCACGTACAATAAGATCTCCAGCTGCACGGGCAGCGCGTATAGCGATATTGAGCATTGGATGCATAAGTGTTTAAATTCCTCGGAAGTTTTAAAACGTATTCAATGTTGAATGAAAGAATGAGTTAAATTGATAAATATGAATTCTGTATTAAATAATGTACGTATTGTTCTGGTTGGTACCACACACCCCGGCAATATAGGGGCTGCAGCTCGGGCAATGAAAACAATGTCACAGGATAAACTATATTTAGTCAATCCAAAAGAATTTCCTTCTGCTGAAGCAACTGCGAGGGCAACAGGCGCAGATGATATATTGGCACAGGCGAGCATACATTCGGATTTGAAGTCTGCTATATCGGATTGTCAGTTGGTCATAACAACCAGTGCGAGAGTGAGGAGTATTCCATGGCCAATGGTGACGCCGCGTGAGTGCGCGGAAAAAATTGCTGAATCGAGTAGTGAGTCTACCGCAATTGTTTTTGGAAGGGAAAACTCCGGACTCAGTAATGAGGAAATGGAATTGGGTAATTTGGTATTGCAAATTCCGACTAATTCAAAATACAGTTCACTTAATTTAGCTGCTGCAGTTCAAATTATCTGTTATGAGTTATTACTTAAAGGAAAAGGCAGTGAGGTTGCCATTGATAAAGAAATATTTCCCACCGTTAATCAAGATAAAATGGAAATGTTTTATCAACATCTTGAACAATGCATGATTGATATTGGATATCATGATACTAATAACCCGCGTAAATTAATGCATAGAATGCGACGCTTGTTTAATCGTGCCCAATTAGATGAAAGTGAATGGAAAATATTGCGTGGTTTTTTGTCCAGCGTTCAAAACTTACGTGAATAACAGAACAGTAAAGACATTATTGTAATTATGGAAAATCAATTATTTGATGAGATGTATAAAGTTGAATCTCAACACTGGTGGTTTGTTGCAAGACGAAAGATAATTGCTAATGTTATAAAAAATTTAGCATTGGGAAAAGACGCCAAAATATTAGATGCTGGATGTGGTAATGGAGACAATCTTGAGATGTTATCCAAAGCTGGACAGTTAGTTGCTATAGAAAGAGATGAAAATGCCCTAGCACGGTCGAAATCAAGACATATAGCAGATGTATTTAAAGGTGAATTACCCGATAATTTGCCAGTGCATATTGATAAAGAAAACGATTTAATCGTGTTGTTAGATGTTTTAGAACACATTGACGATGATCAAAAAAGCTTATCTGTACTAGCTAGCTGGGCAAAAAACAATGGGAAATTATTAATGACTGTTCCAGCATATCAATTTCTTTGGACTGTTCATGATGAGTTACATCATCATAAACGAAGGTATAATATTAATAATTTAAAAAAAGTCATAGAGAATAATGGTTGGAAAATACAGTATATTTCTTATTTTAATACCTTGTTATTCCCTCTGGCGTTGATTGACCGATTAAAACAAAAAATATTTCCATCATCAAAAGTAAATGAACTGAATATGCCTAATAGTATTATTAACTCAATTTTTGAAAAAATATTCAGTCTGGAATTAAATATTATTGGCAAGTTCTCATTACCTTTTGGGCTATCAATACTCGTTATTGCTGAAAAAGAGTGATTTCTACATGGAAAATATAAAATCAAACGAACAAAAAATATTATCCATTGTTGCACCAGCTTACAATGAGTCTGACAGTCTTAATGAGTTCTATTCAAGGTTACTAAGTTCCACTCAGGATTTGGAACTCAATCTGGAAATTGTATATGTAAATGATGGGAGTACTGACAATACGTTCGAAATAATGAAGGCTCAGTATAGTAATGATCCACGAATCTCTATTATTAACCTGAGTAGAAACTTTGGTAAGGAAATTGCGCTGACAGCAGGCTTGGATCATGCTTTGGGTGATGCGATTGTAGTTATAGATACCGATCTACAGGATCCGCCAGAATTAATTGCTGATTTAGTTTTAAAGTGGCTGGCTGGCAATGATGTTGTCAATGCACGAAGAATTAAAAGAAAAGGAGAAAGCTGGCTTAAAAAACTTACCTCCTTTATTTATTATCGTTTTTTATATCAATTAAGTGATATTAAAATTCCAAAAGACACAGGTGATTTTAGACTGTTAAGCCGCGCTGCCCTTGATGCGCTGCTTAAATTAAGAGAAAAACATCGTTATATGAAAGGTCTGTTTGCATGGGTAGGATTCACGCAAGCAGAAATCACTTATGAGCGTGATGAACGTTACGCAGGCAAAACTAAATGGAGTTTTTGGAATTTAGTGAACCTGGCATTTGAAGGACTGACTTCATTTTCTGTATTGCCCTTACGACTTGCATCAATGATGGGCTTTCTATCCGCTTTTATTGCACTGATTTTCGGGATAACGATCATTTTTAAGAAGTTTTTATATGGCGATCCTGTTGCTGGTTATCCCTCCCTGGTTGTATTGATAACCTTTATCGGTGGGATGCAACTTCTAGCACTTGGTGTCATCGGGGAATATCTAGGTCGTGTATTTAATGAAACAAAAAACAGGCCGCTATATATTGTTAAGGACATTCATGAATCCAGTTATCTAACAAATCAAGTAACTTCTGAAAGCTAAACGAACGATTGATAATTATTTTATTTCAACTCTGGTGTGTTCAGTTCCACTGCGTTTAGTTCGTCCAATCACCCAGGCTTCTTCCCCAATGTTTTTCATATGAGATAATGTAGCATCTACATGCTTATTCTCGATGCATAGGACAATACCCACACCACAATTAAATGTTTTGTACATCTCGTGTGTATCAATATTTCCTTTTTCACGAAGCCATTCAAAAACAGGTGGCAACACCCAGCTCTGAGCATCTATTTCTATAGATAAATCTTCAGGAATAACACGGGGAATATTTTCAATTAATCCACCACCCGTAATATGCGCAATAGCCTTGATCGGGACTTCTTTTATTAATCCCAGTATTTGTTTTACATAGATTCTGGTTGGTTCAAGCAGGTGGTCTAGCAGCGTTTTTCCGTCCAGTATTTCAGATAAGTCCTGATTAGTGTCGGCAATAATTTTTCTAATCAAAGAGTAACCGTTTGAATGACAACCGCTCGACGCAATGGCAATAATAGTGTCTCCTGCTGATACGTTCTCGCCTGTTATTATCTCGTCTTTTTCAACAACTCCGACACAAAACCCTGCCAGATCATATTCTCCCGCCTGATACATGCCCGGCATTTCTGCTGTCTCACCGCCTACGAGGCTACAGCCAGCCAATGAGCAACCTTCGGCTATTCCGTTAATAACGGTTTCAGCTACATCAACATCAAGACTGGAACAGGCAAAGTAATCGAGAAAAAACAAGGGGTCAGCACCTTGAACGATCAAATCGTTTACACACATCCCGACCAGGTCGATACCAATCGACTCATGCCGATTGTTTTCTATAGCGAGCTTTATCTTGGTGCCAACACCGTCTGTCCCCGATACCAGTACAGGGTGTTTATAATTTAATGAGCCGAGATCAAACAGGGCGCCGAAGCCACCCAGGCCGCCCATAACCCCTTTTCTATGGGTGTTACTAACGGTTTTTTTCAGGCGTTGTACCAGTTCATTGCCATGTTCTATATTGACGCCAGCGTCTTTATAGCTAACTTTCTTTTCTGTGGGTTGATTCATGCGGGTATGGTATCGGTGTCTACAACTTCTCGCAATCCTTGACTTAAAGACAAGTCTTGCTTAGCGTGCTCAACATGAAATTTAAAATGATATTCTTCTTCTTTTTATTGGCCCTGTTGAACCAACCTGTCTATGCGATCAAGGTTGCAGGTCTATATCATGGAAATGTCCCGGTTGAGAATGAATCTGCGGCATTACGCCGCCCGGCCATAAAACAAGCCCTGATTAATGTGCTTGTAAAACTTACGGGTGACCGGAATATAAGCAAAAATGCTGATATTGCCCCATTAATTAATCAGGCAGAAGGCTTTGTGCAACAATTTCGGTATCGGCAGGTTGCGAATCAGATAGATCCTGCAATCCAGGCTTCTGAATTGTGGGTTCAATTTGATGAAGTTGCTGTTAATGAAGGGCTTAGGTCTTATGGATTAAGTATTTGGGGGAATGAGAGGCCTTCGATACTGGTTTGGTTAGTACATGAGGATAATGGCGTTAGACGTCTGGTGAGTTTTGAAGAAAGCCCTCAATATTTGACCATGTTGGATAAAGCCGCTTCAAATAGAGGTATTTCACTATTATTTCCATTGCTGGATCTGGAAGATAGTTCAAGGATAAGTGCGAGCGACATATGGGGCGGTTTTAAAGATCCTATCTTAGCCGCATCTAATCGCTATCAGGCCGATGTTGTGCTGACAGGAAAGCTGGTCCAGGCACTGCCAAATATATGGGAATCTTATTGGACTGTGTATATCAATGGACAGACTATAAATTGGGACAGCCAGGGTGAACTTGCTGAAATAGTGTTGCAAGAAGGCGCCGATGAATTGGCCGATAGAATTGCTTCTCAATATGCATATACCGGGTCAACACTGACTGAAGTAATCGAATTATTAGTGACGGATGTTGATGATCTGGATGAATATGCCAAAGCATTATCCTATCTTGAGTCTGTCCAATCTGTTCAATCCGTTCAGGTTAAAAGTGTCTCTAAAGACAAGGTTCTTTTTGAATTAATAAATCGAGGTGGCCTGGGCGCATTTGATCAATCTGTTACGCTGGGCAAGACACTTGAAGCAGTTAATAATAGTGAAATACTTACCTACCGTTTAATATCAAGATGAGCACAAATATTAGTGATGCCCAAAAATGGTTAATATTAACGATAATAATAATCTGTGGGTATTTGTTGTATTTACTCGCACCCATATTAACGCCATTTTTGATTAGTGCTTTTCTCGCCTACCTTGGTGATCCTGCAGTAGATAAACTGGAAACAATCAAATTTTCTCGTACGGTCTCTGTCGTATTTGTTTTTTTTCTAATGTTTATCATTGCTGTCTGTTTTTTCTTTATAATTTTCCCGCTGCTTGAAGAACAAATAAGACGCCTGTTTACGCGCATTCCTGAAATGATCGACTGGATACAAACGGGTTTTATACCCTGGTTGTCGCAACGGTTTGGTCTGGATTTAAACAGTATAGATTTGAATCAGATAAAAAGTTCATTGCTCGGTCAGTGGAAAACCTTTGGGAGTATTGGTGCCAGGGTTTTTACAGAAATTTCTGCCTCCGGGCAATTGATCTTGCTTTGGATAAGTTATTTCTTATTAATCCCGGTCGTTACTTTTTATTTACTTAGAGATTGGGATTTGCTGGTTGGTAGAATCAGAGAAGCAATACCCAGAAAGTATGAAAGTGTCGTCACTGATCTCATTAAAAATTGTGATGCCGTTTTAGCAGAATTCTTCAGAGGCCAACTCCTGGTCATGTTTGCACAAGGTGTTTTCTATAGCATAGGTTTATGGATAGTGGGTTTGGAGTTTTCTTTATTAATCGGGCTGTCTGCAGGTCTTGTTAGTTTTGTGCCTTACCTCGGCGTTATCGTCGGTATCGTTATTGCGGGTATTGCTGCAGTTATGCAATTTCAGAATGTTATACATGTTGTCTATGTATTAATCGTTTTTGGGGCAGGGCAAATACTTGAAGGGATGGTGCTTACCCCGTTACTGGTAGGCGATCGAATTGGTTTACACCCGGTAGCTGTTATCTTTGCTGTTATGGCGGGGGCACAGTTATTTGGTTTTTTCGGCATGTTAATCGCCTTACCTGTTGCAGCTGTGATCACCGTGCTGTTACGACATTTCCATGGCCAATATTTAAACAGTAGTTTTTACACGCCATGACCCAGGGGTATTCATCTTTGGCACAGATACCATTTCAATTTGGTAATAATCAACAGCATGATCTGAATTCTTTTTTGCCCGGTGAAAATCAAAATTTATTAAAGTTATTAAATTCAATAACCAAGAATGAGCTTCATCATTGTATTTATCTTTGGGGTGCGTCAGGCACGGGTAAAACACATCTTTTACAGGCGGTATGTAAACAGGCAAATGAATTGAATCTGCATGTCGCCTATATCCCGCTAAAACAATTGCATGATATAAGCGTTGAAATACTGCATGATTTGGGTGAACTGGATATTGTATGTATAGATGACCTTGAGAGTATTTCAGGTCAGCTTGAATGGCAGCAAGGTTTGACCTGGCTATATAATGAGTTACGTGACAATGAGCACTCATTAATTATCAGCGCCAACATTTCCCCAATAAACATTCTACTGGAAATTGAAGATCTGAAATCCAGACTTGGCTGGGATCAGGTCTATCAAATTAAACCGGCCGATGATCAATTGAAGATTAAGATACTAAAACAAAAAGCCAGGGGAAGATCATTTGATCTTGGTGATGACGTTATTGAGTTTTTAATTCGTCGTGTCGACAGAGATTTAGTCTCTTTAATAAATATACTTGATCAAATCGATCATGCATCATTAGCAGCTAAACGTAAGGTGACAATACCATTTGTTAAAAGTTTAATTAGTTAGCGTTTAATTTTTTTGTGATCTCAGCTAAACGCTTTCCAGTCGCGAGACAAAGTTGTTTCTCATTTTCGCTAACGGGGTGTTGATTTTTATCCCCCGCGACGTGGGTTACTCCATAAGGCGTACCGCCACCTTCATTAGCAAATAAACCCGACTCGGTATAGGGCACACCGAGAATCAGCATGCCGTGATGCATTAACGGTAACATCATCGAGAGCAATGTCGTTTCCTGCCCGCCATGTAGACTCGCTGTTGAACTGAATACGGTGGCTGGTTTACCAGCCAAACTGCCGGAGGCCCAAATATCAGAGGTAGAATCTATAAAGTATTTCATGGGCGCTGCCATATTGCCAAACCGGGTTGGGCTACCCAATGCAAGGCCATCACAGCTGATTAAGTCTTCATGTGTTGCATAGGGTGGCCCCGACTCTGGAATATCATCCTCAATACTTTCTGCTGTAGTAGAAACGGAAGGCACTGTTCTTATACTCGCTTCACAGCCGGATACAGATTCAATGCCATGTGCAATATGGCGCGCCATCTCGGCAACACTGCCACTTCGACTGTAATACAAAACAAGAATTCTATTCATCAGAGTATATCCAGCACAGATTCGGGTGGTCTGCCTATAGCGGCTTTGTCGTTGGCCAGCACAATCGGGCGTTCAATCAGGACCGGGTTTTCCAGCATGGCATTCAATAATGTTTGGCTATCTTCCGCTTGAGCTACCAGGTTAAGTTCTTTGTAAATTGATTCACCTTTACGCATTAACTCATGTGGCGATATGCCAAGTTTTGTCAGAATATTTTTCAAGGTTTCAAGATCGGGTGGTGTCTTTAGATATTCAATAATTTCCAGTTCCACACCTTTTTCCTCAAGTAAAGCCAGAGTTTGTCTGGATTTGGAACAACGAGGATTATGATAGATTGTTGCTTTCATGCTGGCTCCATTACTGTATATTTAATATAAGATCTGAGTTCATTTTACAGGAATATGGGACAATAATACGCTTGAAACTTTTCAGTGTGAAAGATTGAATCAATTAATATGACAAATTCTATGATTAATACACCAGAAATAGTTATTAAAAAAATTAAACTTGGTGTAATCAAGGTTTTTTATTTTTGCCGCTTTTTTTTACGCCATTTTTATAATTTACGTGGTATGCAAACAGCTTCTTCACTGGCTTATACAACGTTGTTATCGATTGTCCCATTGGTGACAGTTATGTTTGGTTTGTTTGGAAAGATTCCTGTCCTGCAGGAATTTTCAGCCTCAATACAAGATTTTATGTTCAGCAGTTTTGTGCCCCAATTTGGTTGGACGATACAGAACTATATTACCGATTTCTCAACCAAGGCTTCGCAACTGACGATAAGTGGCATCATTGTACTGGTGTTTATCGCAATCATGCTAATGGCGACAATTGATAATGCGTTTAACAGGATCTGGTTCGTGAAGAATAAAAGGAATCCGGTTGCACGTTTATTAGTGTATTGGGCAGTATTAACTATGGGCCCGGTATTGATTGGTGTTGGTTTAGCATCAACATCATATTTGCTGTCATTACCGGTTGTCATTGATGTAGACACATCATTTAATTTAAAAGAGCGCCTTCTTGGTTGGCTGCCATTTTTGACGACATCAATTGCGTTTACCTTGTTGTATATACTGGTTCCTAATTGTCCTGTTCCTAAAAAGCACGCTTTGCTGGGCGGCATTATTTGTGCGGTATTATTTGAATTAGCCAAATATGGATTTGGGATCTACGTGAAAGAGATGCCGAGTTATGAAAATATCTATGGTGCTATCGCAATCATTCCTCTGTTTCTGATTTGGATTTATGTGTCCTGGATGATTGTACTGTTTGGTGCGCATATTACTTTTTGTTTATCTTCATTTCGCTTGAAACATGAAGTTGAAAATCGCAGTAAGATGAGCTGGTCTTTTCAGGATGTTTTGCGCGTTATTAATTTTCTGTATCAGTCACAAAAAGATGGCCGTACTGTCTCTATACCAGAACTAAGAAGAAATGCTGTCTATTTACCCCATCATCAAATGCATGACCTGCTTGAACTTCTGCAACGATTTAAATGGGTTAACCAGAGCTCAGCTGGCGAATGGTTGTTGTCAAAAGATATGAAGGAAACGAATTTGTATGATTTATATAAATTATTATCAGTCCGTCTACCTTTAATTGATTCAGAATTTGATGACAGCAATATTTCAACAGGCCTTAAAAATCGGCTTGTTAATTATCAGGAACAACTGGAACAGGCGTTGACTATTTCTATAGATGAGTTTCTAAAGGGCGGTAGCAGCGAATAGGTTACATCGAGTTATATTTAAATATTTCATAAGAAATGCTTGAGTCATGCATACTCCCAGCAACAATTTTTTCAGTTTTTTCACCACGTTTTATTTCAAGTTCACGGTCTGCCATGTAAAGACCTTTTTCTGCAATTATGGAGAACATATTTGAGTTGTTGACGTGATTAATAAGAAATCCTGGCTTGAACTCTCGATCGGATTTGCTACCGGCGCAGGCGCGTAGAGCAATTGGTTTGGCTGTTTCAGAAATTATCTGTAAACCAACCTTATGAATGCCCCGACTGACCATAAGCCACCGTACTACCGCAATAGACCAGATATTATCCTGTACATTAACACCTGTCAGATCACCGACACGAATTGCCTTTTTAAGTTTATCATCTTTGATGATGGCATAACCTTCGGTGCCTTCATCAACAATTCGCCAGCATTCAGGAATGTAATTAATCTGAGGTGGTGTTTCAGTCCGGGTTTCAGATATGTCAATTTCCTCATCATCGCTAGCAATGGCTATATTCCTGAAAGCTTTACCATCATTTAAAAAGTAATAGATAGCGCCAATACCAGTAACAATGTTCAATTGTCCCGATTTTGCATTTCTTGGAAAATAACGTTTAGGTGGTAATCTCCAGGCTTTTAACATGTGAGCGAGCAGTGACTTGGCATAAAAAGGGGATAACACTATGGATTTATCGATCTGCTGACCTTTCTGAAGCAAATCAATTTGTTTCTGTATCAGGTTCTCAAGCGGGGTCGAATCGAGCAAACGACAATTCTCGTTTGCGTTTTCCTGATTAAATTTCTCTAATGGTATTGGCTTGCTATCACTTTTTAAATCGAATGCAAAATATCCGGTCGTGGTTGATACAGTCTTCAGTGGATGTATCTGTGTATATTCTGCCCAGCTATCCAACTGCTCGTAAATCTCCCAAATAGCGCCGAAAGGAAGGTGATGTGGATCAACCAGAGAGGCCATAATGATTCGTTTGTATATATGGTCAATGGTAGTGTTTATGTTTTTATTATTTGCTCCGGGAATTGCATAGCTCTTTTTGTGACACTGGATAGACTCGGCAAAGTCATAGATAAAATTAAGCTGTTGCCAAACGTTTTTCGGGACAGGTGAATATTCCAGAAAACTGAAAACGAGGGCATGCGACAAATAATTCATCGACATCAGCATAGCTTCAACCGGAGGCTTGGTTTTTTTCCAAAGTGTTTTTTTGTTTAAAGCAGTATCAAAGGCCAATTTAAATGAGAAACTCAAAGCAACAGCAATTTGCTTCATTTGACTAACCTGGGTCTGCATCGCGTCTATTGTTTGTAGTGTATGCTGTGCGCCAGCCTTTATTTGCGATTCGACATAATATTGATAGGGTCGATTATAGAGTTCTATCAACTCGATTCTGGTTGAGGATTTAATAGTTGCCTTATTGGTTGCTACCAATGCATCGTAAAGTAGTATGCTGGTTTTTTTGAAATCAATATAAGGTAATGAGTCTAGCCATTCCTCAACATAAAGCGGTCGAGTTTCAATCTCGTCACCACGTGCGGTTTTTCTTGTTGGCAATTGATTCATAAAATTATTATTTTTAGTCTTTATAATTAATTGGCTTGATTAAGTCTGTAATCGGTCATTAAAGCTAATGTATTTTCAGCAATCTTCGTTCCAGAAACCTGTTTTAAATAACAAATTAATGTGATGAAGTAGTCATAAATTGTATAAAAATATTTGTTTGGTATTTTTAAGATTTTTAAAATTATTAGATTAAAATATGTTATATAACAACAAGATAAGTCAATATTGTTGATTCTTAAGTATTTCTTATGATGTCCTGTACATGGTGATATATTATGTATTAATTAATCGTGTCGTTTCTCTGAGACATCACTGTTATCTTTCTAATATATTGAATTATATGAAAAAATCAATAAATTGTTTTGTATCTGGCAGGGTTCAAGGAGTCTTTTTTCGTATGGCGACCAACCAACAGGCCAAGTTATTAGGTTTAACTGGCTGGGTCAGGAATTTGGATGATGGACGAGTTGAAGTTCTGGCAAGTGGAGAAACCCAATTATTAGAGCAACTCAAGCAATGGCTGAACCATGGTCCAACTATGGCAAAGGTAATCAAACTTGAATGTATAGAACTCGATTTTCAGGAATATTCCGACTTTTCAGTTCGTTGATTCTCAGAAATTCAGGCAAGTCGACCGCTTATGAATTCCAGTGCTGAAGATAACGCTATGTTTTGATTTTCTGTGTCAATTCGTGATTTGTATTCAATTTGTCCGGCATCAAGACCACGTTCACTGAAAACGAAGCGATGTGGTATACCAATTAGCTCCATATCAGCAAACATAACGCCAGGACGTTCCTGTCGGTCATCAAGAATTACATCGATGCCAGCTGCAAGCAGTGATTCATAAAAAGCCATCACCGCTTCTCGCAAGCGTATTGATTTGTGCATATTGATGGGGATAAGTGCTAATTGGAAAGGCGCAATTGCTGTTGGCCAGATGATGCCCTTGTCATCATGATTTTGTTCTATCGCAGCCGCGACCACACGAGATACACCAATACCGTAGCAGCCCATGGTTAATGTGACTGATTTACCCTGTTCATCAAGGCAACTCGCTTTCATGCTAGCGCTGTATTTTGTGCCGAGTTGAAAGATATGACCAACCTCAATTCCGCGCGCAAAATTTAGTTCCCCTGTGCCATCGACAGCCATATCACCATCACAGACATTACGTATATCAACAGTGGACGAAAGTGCAACATCTCGTTCCCAGTTAACACCGGTTAAATGTTTATTGTCGATATTAGCACCGCAGATAAAGTCGCTGATATTCCCGGCACTATGATCAACATATATCGGTAGAGAGAGTCCTACAGGCCCAATTGAACCGACCTCACATCCTAAGGTGGCCTTTATTTCCGCATTATCTGCAAAACTCAGTGGACTCATAACTCCGGCCAGCTTTTCTGCCTTGATTGAGTTCAATTCGTGATCGCCTCTTAATACAAGTGCGACCAAGCCATCATCATCAGACTTCACAATCAAGGTTTTCAGACATTGTTCAGGTTTTACTCTTAAAAATTGACTGATCTCGTCAATAGTATGTTGTCCTGGTGTGTCAACTGTTTGCATGGTTAGTTCAGCTTGTGGCCGCGATAATTCAGGAATCAAGGCCTCAGCCTTTTCCAGATTAGCGGCGTAATCACTGTTTTCAGAGAAGACTATCTGATCTTCACCGGAATCAGCCAGGACATGAAATTCGTGTGATTTGCTTCCACCAATATTGCCCGAATCCGCCATAACTGCTCGAAAATTTAAACCCAGGCGGTTGAATATATTCGTGTATGTTTCATACATCTGGGTATAGGTTTCTTGCAAAGACTCATCGCTAAGATGAAACGAATAGGCGTCTTTCATCAAAAATTCACGAGCACGCATAATACCGAACCGCGGTCGTATCTCATCTCTGAATTTGGTTTGTATTTGATAAAAATTAACCGGGAGTTGCTTATAGCTTCGGATCTCGCGTCGGACTAAATCAGTAATGATCTCTTCATGTGTTGGGCCGAAACAAAATTCACGATCATGTCTATCGTTGATGCGGAGCAATTCAGGACCGTACTGTTCCCAGCGTCCCGATTCTTGCCATAGTTCGGCGGGTTGAATCGCCGACATTTGTATTTCTTGTCCCCCGGCCCGGTTCATTTCATCTCGAACGATGTTCTCGACCTTGCGCAAGACACGTAATCCTAGCGGTAGCCAGGTATAGATTCCGGCGGCTAATTGTCTGATCATGCCCGCCCGAAGCATTAAACGGTGGCTAACTACCTCAGCATCGGCAGGGGCTTCACGTAAGGTAGCGGTTAATAACTGTGATGTTTTCATATACGCGTCTATACTTTGATATAAATAATGTTGATGTAGCCTGATTCTGATTCAGGCCAAGTGTTTGCAAAGCTTGATTTTATCAGGCAGGGCACTATAAACGGAATTAATCTGCAGGGTAAGTAGTAGCTGATTGTTCAGATAATGTTTTGCTGTTTTGAGGTGGAATGCCTCTGATTCTGTATATTATCCTTAATATTTCAGACATGACTTGACCTGACCCCGGAATCTCAGTAACTTCCCGCAGTTTCGACGTAACAAAATACAGGTAATCGGAAGTCCAGTGGCTAAAAAGAGAGAAATACTTCGCGGCGCAGAAATTTTCTGTCGTGCGCTCAAAGATGAAGGGGTCAAACACTTGTTTGGGTACCCTGGTGGTGCTGTATTGCATATCTATGACGAGCTCTACAAACAAGATGCTGTACAACACATACTGGTCCGTCATGAACAAGGTGCGACGCATGCTGCTGATGGTTATGCGCGTGCGACGGGTAAACCAGGTGTCGTTCTGGTTACCTCAGGTCCTGGCGCTACTAATGCAGTGACAGGTATTGCGACAGCTTATATGGATTCAATTCCTCTGGTTGTTTTTACCGGGCAGGTACCGACTCACATGATTGGAAACGATGCCTTTCAGGAAGTCGATGCGATCGGCATCACACGCCCCTGTGTTAAGCATAATTTTTTGGTGAAGGACGTAAAAGATCTGGCCAAGACTATTAAGAAAGCTTTCTATGTTGCTACCAGTGGCCGACCAGGTCCAGTTGTGGTCGATATACCAAAAGATGTTACGGCAGATTCCTGTGAGTATGATTACCCTAAGGAAGTTGAGATGCGTTCTTATCGACCGGTAGTCAAAGGGCATCCAGGACAAATAAAGAAAGCAGCAAAATTGATTCTGTCCGCCAAGAAGCCGATGATCTATTCCGGTGGTGGCGTCATTCTGGGTGAAGCCAGTCAGGAACTTATCGATTTTTCACGTCTGTTAGGTTATCCCGTAACCAATACCTTGATGGGTCTTGGCGCGTTTCCAGCGACTGATAAACAGTTTATTGGCATGCTTGGTATGCATGGTACCTACGAAGCGAACATGGGTATGCATCATTGTGATGTACTTATTGCTATAGGCGCCCGATTCGATGATCGTGTAACTGGTGATCTGGAAAAATTCTGTCCCTACGCCAAGATTGTACATATTGATGTGGACCCTTCTTCTATTGCGAAGAATGTTCCTGTTGATATTCCTATCGTTGGTGATGTCAAACATGTTCTGACAGATTTAATTGATCTCATTAAAAATGATAAGGAAAAGCCTGATGCCAAGGCGCTTAAATCCTGGTGGCAGCAGATGCATGACTGGGCTGCAATTGATTGTCTGAAATTTGATCGAACGACTGATGTTATTAAACCGCAGTATGTTGTTGAGAAACTGTGGGAGCTTACAAAAGGTGATGCTTATGTAACATCAGATGTGGGTCAACATCAGATGTGGGCAGCACAATTTTATAAGTTTGATAAACCACGACGTTGGATCAACTCCGGTGGTTTAGGCACCATGGGCTTTGGTTTACCTGCTGCTATGGGTGTCAAACTGGCTTTTCCTGAAGAGACTGTTGCTTGCATAACCGGCGAAGCGAGTCTGGTTATGTGTATTCAGGAATTATCGACCTGCCTGCAATACAACACGCCGGTTAAAATTATTAGTTTGAATAATCGTTATATGGGGATGGTTCGTCAATGGCAGGAGTTTTTCTATTCCAGTCGTTATTCACATTCATACATGGAAGCCTTACCCGATTTTGTCAAAATGGCGGAAAGCTATGGTCATGTCGGTATGCGCATTGAAAAAACCAGTGATGTCGAAGGTGCTTTGAAAGAAGCGTTGGCAATGACAGATCGTACCGTCTTGATGGATTTCGTTACAGACCAGACAGAAAATGTTTATCCGATGATAGCCGCTGGTAAAGGCCATCATGAGATGCACTTGCAGCCTGATCGGGAACTCGCTTAATTATGCGCCATATTCTTTCTTTACTTCTGGAAAATGAAGCCGGGGCTTTGTCACGAGTTGCAGGTTTATTCTCTGCACGTGCATTTAATATTGAATCACTGACTGTTGCGCCAACAGAAGATCCAACGATTTCACGTATGACTGTTGTTACCAGTGGTTCAGATGCAATTATTGAACAAATAACAAAACAACTAAATAAACTGGTCGACGTCATAAAGGTAGTCGATCTGAATGAGTATCGTCATATAGAACGCGAACTGATGTTAATTAAGTTAACAGCGCAAAAAACAGATCGTGATGAAATTAAACGCATGGTCGATATTTTTCGCGGCCGTATTATTGATGTGACAGAGAATACCTACACTATCGAAATGACAGGCACAGGTGAAAAACTTAATGCCTTCATAGAAGCACTGGATGACAGCATAATACTTGAAGTTGTTCGTTCTGGCGTTTCCGGTATATCACGTGGCGATAAAGCCATTCAATCCTAAGATTTATTAACACTATTATTTTTACGAGAGCACGTATATGAATATTTATTACGATAAAGACGCAGATCTATCTTTAATTCAGGGCAAACAAGTTGCCATCATTGGTTATGGTTCACAAGGTCATGCCCATGCAAATAACCTCAAGGATTCCGGGGTTAAAGTCTGCGTTGGTTTACGTGAAGGTTCTGCTTCTGCCGCTAAAGCTAAAACTGCAGGATTGGATGTAAAGTCAATCGCAGATGCAGTTGCCAGTTCTGATGTTGTCATGATACTCGCGCCTGATGAACATCAAGCAGCTCTTTACAGGGATGAGATTGAACCAAACATCAAACAAGGCGCGGCTTTGGCATTTGCGCATGGCTTTAATATTCATTTTCAACAAATCATTCCGCGTCCTGATCTTGATGTCATTATGATTGCACCAAAAGGCCCTGGTCACCTTGTGCGTGCGACCTATACTGGCGGCGGTGGTGTACCATCATTGATTGCTATCTTTCAGGATGCATCTGGTCAAGCGAAAGAATTATCACTTTCCTATGCTTCAGCAAATGGTGGTGGTCGTGCCGGTATCATCGAAACCTCTTTCAAGGAAGAAACCGAAACTGATCTATTCGGTGAGCAAGCGGTTCTTTGTGGCGGTATTACGGCGCTGATACAAGCCGGTTTTGAAACATTGGTTGAAGCAGGCTATGCACCGGAAATGGCTTACTTTGAATGTCTGCATGAAACAAAATTAATCGTTGATCTGATCTACGAAGGTGGCATAGCCAATATGCGTTATTCGATTTCAAATACAGCGGAATATGGTGATTTCACGCGCGGTCCACGAGTTATTACTGAAGAAACAAAGCGTGAGATGAAAAAGATTCTGACAGAGATTCAACATGGTGAATTTGCAAAAGAATTTATTTTGGAAAACCAGAGTGGTGCAGCAAGTCTTAAAGCTAAACGTAGAATCAGTCGTGAACACGGGATCGAAGTTGTTGGAGAAAAGTTACGCTCAATGATGCCATGGATAAAGGCTAACCAGCTGGTTGACCACGACAAGAATTGATAGAGGTGTATAAAGGAAATAAAGTGAAACGTGAGTAGTAAATAGTAATGTATAAAAATAAATACGTTTCACTTTAATTTCTTGAAATTTCGCGCCTTGTCATATTATGCCCAGTAATCGATATCCATTAATTGCGCGCGAAACCTGGTCAATATTATTTGTATTGCTTGGACTAGCGGTTCTTGCACAACTATTTATTGGACCTGTTGCATTCGTTTTAGCACTTACAGTTTTATTCGTTACGGTATATCTCTTTCGTGATCCTGACCGAATCATCCCATCTCAACCATTGGCAATCGTCAGTCCGGTATATGGTGTAGTCACACTGATTGAAGAAGCGGAAGAAATACGTTTACATAACAAGGCAATTCGTGTGCAGATAACCATGCGTTTCCATGATATTTATTCTTTTCGCAGCCCGATTGAAGGGAAGGTCATGGACCAATGGTGTTCAGCACCGAATGAAAATGAATCACGTCGGCATTTCGATTTTTATATAAAATCAGATGAAGGCGACATTGTTGTTACCGCTATCAGACTTAGAAACTTAATCCGTCGTTTTCATGTATATTTATTTTCTGGAGAACGAGTGGGTCAGGGTCAACGTTGCGGTTATTTCTATTTTGGTGGCGTTATCGATGTTTTTTTGCCGCTCGAATCCAAGCTACAGGTAGAGGTTGGTCAATATGTCCAATCAGGTAGTTCAGTGCTAGCTCGATTAATCCATTCCAAGGCCACTAGTGTTATTCAAGATGACAATAACACCTGAAGTCTGTCAAATAAATCATCACTTCCTTTAAGTAAACACATTTCATAGGTACACTCTATAGTGGTTTACCTACATCAACCGATGGGATTAGAACAAAGTGACGGAATATAAGCGTGGAATTTATTTGTTACCCAACCTGTTTACAACCGGTGCGTTGTTTGCGGGTTTCTATTCCATCGTGGCTGCAATGAATGAACAATTTGAACCAGCAGCGATTGCCATCTTTGTCGCTATGGTATTGGATGGTATGGATGGGCGTATTGCGCGTTTAACTAATACAGCCAGTGAGTTTGGTATGCAATACGATAGTTTATCGGACATGATTTCTTTTGGTCTTGCGCCTGCTCTGATTATGTATCAATGGGCCTTGTCTGATATAGGCAAATTGGGATGGCTAGCCTCATTTGTATATACCGCGTCAGCAGCATTGAGACTCGCCCGATTTAATACACAAGCGACCAGTATTGATAAACGTTATTTTCAGGGGTTGCCTAGTCCAGCAGCGGCAGCAGTTTTAGCCGGTATGATCTGGTTTGGTAGTAGCTATGGTTTAGAAGATGGTGCTAGCGTCATTGTGTTTTGTTTACCCATAACCTTACTTGTTGGCATTTTAATGGTCAGTAATATTCGTTATCACAGTTTCAAGCAGCTAGATTTGAAGGGACGCGTACCTTTCATGGCGGTATTGGTTATTGTTCCGATATTTGTATTAATAGCTGTTGAGCCACCATTGGTACTTTGTTTAATAACATCGTTATATGCTATCTCCGGGCCGATATTAACTCTGATATTAATACGCAAACATCGCGAATCGAGAAAGGTTAGTGATGTGGATGCCGGAAACACTTGAAATTCGTTTGAATATCGCTATATTCAAGTCATGCGTTTAAATCGTCAAAACATCAATGTTATTCACTGTGCAAATGCACAGTTTGTTCTGCTTCGCCTGTCATTTCTCCTGCCCTGAGGGGCACATAACCGTATTTAAAAATCTGTTGTTATATTGCGTTTATTAAAGCGCGATTTTCCTGTTTGAATTGCTCAGTCTATCAACTTAGACTGCGCATAAGTTTTGGAGTAGAGAGTAATGAAGGACAAATTAATCATTTTTGATACCACTTTGCGTGATGGTGAGCAAAGCCCCGGCGCTTCGATGACGAAGGATGAAAAGCTTCGTATTGCCAAGGCCCTTGAGAAGATGCGTGTCGATATTATCGAAGCGGGATTTCCCATTGCAAGCCAGGGCGATTTTGAAGCCGTGAAAGCGGTTGCTGAAATGGTCACGGAAAGTACCGTATGTGGTTTAGCTCGTGCGTTGGACAAGGATATTGATCGTGCAGCTGAAGCCTTGAAACCGGCTAAGTCATCGCGTATTCACACTTTTCTTGCAACGTCTCCAATACACATGCGGGAAAAATTACGTATGGAACCGGATCAGGTAGTTGAACATGCTGTGCGTGCGGTAAAGCGCGCCAGAAACTATACCGATAACGTTGAATTTTCCCCCGAAGATGCGGGTCGCTCAGAATTTGATTTTTTGTGTCGTGTAATAGAAGCAACTATCGATGCTGGTGCAACGACGATTAATATCCCTGATACAGTGGGTTACAACTTACCGCAGTATTTTGGTGATTTGATCGGCAAGCTGATTGAAAATATTCCAAACTCTGACAAGGCGGTCTTTTCAGTACATTGTCATAACGATTTAGGTTTGGCCGTGGGCAATTCATTGGCGGCGGTTTTGAATGGTGCACGACAAGTTGAATGCACGATTAATGGTTTGGGTGAACGCGCTGGTAACGCGGCACTTGAAGAAGTAGTTATGACCGTACGCACACGCAGGGATATCTTTAGTTGCGACACGGATCTTGATACCACCCAGATTATGCATTGTTCGCGTCTTGTCTCTACTATTACCGGGTTTCCGGTACAGCCCAATAAAGCGATTGTTGGTGCTAATGCTTTCGCACATGAATCGGGTATCCATCAGGATGGTGTATTAAAAAGTCGAGAGACGTATGAAATCATGCGTGCCGAAGATGTTGGCTGGAATGCAAACCGTATGGTTTTGGGTAAGCACTCCGGTCGTAATGCGTTTCGTACACGATTGGAAGAATTGGGCATTACCTTCGATAAGGAAGAGGATTTAAATGCTGCGTTTTCCAGCTTTAAAGATTTAGCTGACAAGAAACATGAGATCTTTGACGACGACTTGCAAGCATTGGTCAGCGATACGATTCAGGAAGGTGCTAATGACTGGATTAAATTGATTTCACTTAAAGCCAGTATTGAAACCGGTGAGATACCTAAAGCAGAGATTACACTTTCTATAGATGGAGTAGAGAAACGTGCCAACGCCGAAGGTGGTGGTCCAGTTGATGCGACTTTTAAGGCTATAGAAAGCTTGATCAATAGTGGTTGCAATCTTCAACTTTATTCAGTCAACAACATAACCACCGGTACAGACTCACAAGGTGAAGTGACTGTGCGGATTGATCGTGAGGGACGTATTGTTAACGGGCTGGGTGCTGATACTGATATTGTGACGGCGTCTGCCAAGGCCTATATCAATGCCTTAAACAAAGTGTTTAGCGAGAGTGAACGCGCGCATCCGCAGGTCTGAGATAACGTATGCAATCATATCAACGACAATATTTAAAGGAAATGGGTATTGATGTCTGGGTAGACAGAAATACCCCTGTCTCTATAAATGAAAGTGTTGTTGAAAAAAGTATTAGCCAGAATAAAGTTTCAGTCCAACCAGAAAATCAGCCGTCTGTGTTACCTGTAGAACTGGATACTCTGGCGAAACAGATCGCGGTTTGTACAAAATGTAGTTTGCATGAATCACGTACGCAAACTGTGTTTGGGGTTGGTAATCCTGATGCAGACTGGTTGGTGATCGGTGAAGCGCCTGGCGCGGACGAAGATCGTCAAGGCGAACCCTTTGTAGGTCGTGCAGGTCGATTATTAAATTCAATGCTGTTGGCAATGGGCTTGCCTAGAGAGCAGGTGTTCATTGCGAACATATTAAAATGTAGACCGCCGAATAATCGTGATCCAAAACCGGAAGAAGTGACTGCCTGTGAGTCCTATCTACGCCAACAGATTGATTTAATAAAACCAATAATCATTCTGGCTGTTGGACGTATCGCCGCACAAAATTTATTAAAACTCGAGACACCCATCGGCAAGATGCGTGGACAACGTTATCAATATCCTGATAGCGAGTTGCCTGTGATTGTTACTTACCATCCGGCCTATCTATTACGCTCTCCTCGTGAAAAACGAAAAGTGTGGGAAGACCTTAAGTTTGCTATGCAAACCTATAAGGCAATAACATGAGTGCCGTCATCAAGGAAGCGCTGTTAAATATCAGGCCAATGCGCGAAGAAGACGTTGAACTTGTGATAGCAATTGAAAACCAGTCTTATGAATATCCATGGACTAAAACCATTTTTCAGGATTGTCTGCATGTGGGATATTGCTGTTGGGTACTTGAACGCGACGAGACGCTGGTTGGGTATGGTGTTATGTCAGTTGCTGTTGGTGAATCGCATTTATTAAACCTGTGTGTTCATCCTGACTATCAGTCCATTGGCTTGGGAAAAGTGCTGTTAAAGCATTTACTGGAACTGGCACAGGAGCATAATGCATTCATGACTTTTCTTGAGGTTCGACCATCAAACTTTGCTGCAATAAAACTGTATTTTGATAACGGTTTCGATGAAATTGGTGTACGTCGAAATTACTATCCGGCAAAAGTCGGTCGTGAAGATGCGCTAATATTGGCCAAGACAGTTGTTAGAGATGACCATGAATTCCAAACAAAATAAATTACCTGATTTTCAAACGCTGGAATCTTTTGTCGGTAATACACCGTTGATAAGGTTACAACGTCTACCAGGCAAGACCAGTAATGTGATTCTCGGCAAGATGGAAGGCAATAACCCTGCCGGTTCAGTCAAAGACCGACCTGCATTAAGCATGATTAAACATGCTGAAGAACGTGGCGAGATTCATCCCGGTGATACATTAATTGAAGCTACCAGTGGAAACACCGGCATTGCATTAGCTATGGCAGCGGCGATTCGTGGTTACCGTATGATATTAATTATGCCGGAAAGTATGAGTGTAGAACGTCGTGCAGTTATGAAGGCATTTGGTGCTGAAATAGTATTAACTTCAGCTGAAGGGAGTATGGAAGAGGCAATTGATGTCTCTCGGGCAATGGAAGCAAAAGGCGAAGGTAGAATTCTTGATCAATTTGCAAACCCGGATAATCCGAGAGCACATTACGAGGGTACCGGACCAGAGATTTGGCGTGATACCGATGGCACGATAACTCATTTTGTCAGTTCCATGGGCACAACCGGGACCATTATGGGAACCTCCCGTTATCTAAAAGAACAGAATCCTGATATACAAATTATTGGGGTTCAACCAAAAGAAGGATCGAAGATACCCGGCATCCGTCGTTGGCCAGAACAATACTTGCCGAAGATCTATGAACCGCTACGCGTCGATCGAATTATTGATATTGGACAGGAATTGGCAGAAGAAACAACACGTGAACTCGGTGCAAAAGAAGGCATTTTTGCTGGCATCTCTGCCGGCGGTGCCATGGCCGCCGCATTACAATTGTCCGCGGAAGTAGAAAATGCTGTGATTGTCTCGGTTGTTTGTGATCGCGGTGATCGTTATCTATCCACTAACATATTTCCTGGTGAATAAATTATTATGAACGTTCTCGTGTTTGATATTGAGACTGTGCCAGACATCGAGTCAGGTAAAAAACTGTATAATCTGGAAGGACTTAAAGATGAGGATGCTGCTGAGTTGATGTTTAGTCAACGCCGTCAGGAAACGGATGGCAAATCTGATTTCTTACGCCATCATTTGCATAAGATTGTGGCAATTTCTGTTGTCTTAAAAACAAAAGATAAACTCAGTGTTTGGTCATTGGGTGATGTTGATGCCGATGAGAAAGAAATTATCCAACGTTTCTTTGAAGGTATTGAACGTTATACTCCAACGATTGTTTCCTGGAATGGTAGCGGCTTTGATTTACCGGTTTTACATTATCGTTCTTTGTTACATGGCGTTGTAGCACAACGATATTGGGAGAATGGTGAGGATGATCAGAGTTTTAAATGGAATAATTATTTGTCCCGCTTTCATAGTCGCCACACTGACTTAATGGATGTTATAGCGGGCTATATGCCGGGAACTAAAGCGCCACTTGATCAAATCGCAACACTGCTGGGGTTTCCCGGAAAGATGGGCATGAGTGGTGATAAAGTTTGGGACTGTTATGTGAATGGAGGTATTGAAGAGATTCGTGATTATTGTGAGACAGATGTCCTGAATACCTATCTGGTCTATCTGCGTTATGAATTAATACGTGGTCGTTTAACAGAGAATGCCTATAAGAATGAATGTCAAAAAGTACGGGACATGCTGGATGATGAAAGCAAACCACACCTGAAAGAATTCCTTCAAGCCTGGCAGGCTTGAACCCATAATAATATCTTATCTCCATGAGTAAACGCCGTCGTAACAAGATACCGGAAGGACTATTTACAGCGGAGATCGAATCTTTATCACATGAAGGTCGCGGAGTTGCGCATATAGATGGCAAGACTGTCTTCATTGAAAACGCATTACCGGGGGAGCAGGTTGAATTTAAATATATCAGCAAACGTGCAAAGTTTGATCAAGGTGTTGCGGAAAATATAGTCACTGCTAATACACAACGAATTGAGCCAGAGTGTGAATACTTTGGTTATTGCGGTGGTTGCAGTCTGCAACATATGAAACCTGAGTCGCAACTGGCACATAAGCAAAGTGTGTTACTGGAACAATTTACCCATCTTGGCAAGGTTCAACCGGAATCAATTTTACCACCTTTACAAGGCCCCGGTTTTGCGTATCGACATAAAGCCCGTCTTGCGGTTAAACATGTTATTAAAAAAGAAAAAGTGCTGGTGGGTTTCCGGGAGAAGCGCAGTCCTTATGTGGCAGACATAACAGAATGTAAAGTGTTGCATCCAGATGTAGGTTTGAAATTCACAGCCTTACAGCAATTGATTGAAGGCCTGAGCAATTTTAATCAGATTCCACAAATGGAAGCAGCGGTAAGTGATAATGGCAGCGCTCTGGTTATCAGACATTTGGCAGAATTTACTGAAGACGATATCGACAAACTTAATACTTTCGAACAAGAACATCAATTAAAGTTGTTTTTACAACCCGGTGGTTATGACAGCGTGCATCGCTTGAATAAAAACGATGATGAGGAACTGTTTTACAAGCTCGAAGACCATGACATCACGATTTATTTTGAGCCGGTAGATTTTACCCAAATCAATGTCGAGATTAATAAAAAGATGATTAATCTCGCGATCGAATTGCTTGAACCTGATAAGGAAGATACCATTCTGGACTTATTTTGTGGTGTTGGTAATTTTACCTTGCCACTCGCACGCAGGGCGAAGTCAGTAACGGGTGTCGAAGGTGACAAGGGTCTGGTTCAACGTGCAAAAAATAATGCCATTAAAAATGGCATTGATAATGTTAAGTTCTTTGCTGCTGATCTGGCTGAGTTGAATAATTCAAATGAGTTTATGCAGCAGACATACGATAAAATATTGTTGGATCCAGCTCGTACCGGTGCAAAGGAAATTATTGAAGCGCTTGATACAAAAAACGTAAAACGCATCGTCTATGTTTCATGTAATCCGGCAACTTTGGCGCGTGATGCGGGTATACTGGTCAATGAAAAAGGTTTTAAGCTAAAACAAGCAGGTGTGATGGATATGTTTCCTCATACTACCCATGTTGAGTCGATAGCTGTCTTCGATAAAAAATGATTTTGACGCGAATCATTAATAAACCCTGCTGTATCATTTTATTTTTTTGTTTTCTACTTTCTTTATCAACTGCCTGTTCCGATTCTAATCGACAAAACATTGCTATTGGCTTAAATGCAGCCCCCGTTACGCTAGACCCACGCTACGCGACTGATGCTGTCTCTTACAGAATTACACGCTTGATATATAAAAGTCTGGTCGACTTTGATGAACAATTTCATGCAGTGCCGGATCTGGCCAGATGGGAACAACTGGCACTAAACCATTATCGATTTATCTTAAATGAACAAAACAGGGAGTTTCATGATGGTTCTCGTCTAACCAGTGCTGATATAAAGGCGACTTATGAATCGGTATTAAACCCGGAAAATGTATCGCCGCATAAAGGTTCGGTAGAGATGATTCAGGCAATGGAATTGATTGATGAAGACACAATTGATTTTAAATTGACCCAGTCCGATCCGCTGTTTCCGGGCAGATTAGTGATAGGTATTTTGCCAAAAAACATGATTAGTGAAAAACATGACTTTAATCGTGAACCCATTGGAAGTGGTCCTATGCGTTTTTCAAAATGGATTGATGATTCCAGATTAAGATTGATTCGTGATTATGATAATCAAATAATAGAGTTCATTGCATTAAAAGATCCAACTGTAAGAGTCTTGAAATTATTAAGAGGCGAAATTGATCTGGTTCAAGGTAATTTATCTCCAGAGATAGTACAGTGGCTGAATGAGGATGAATCGATCACTGTACATAAAAAACAGGGTAATACTTTTAGCTATATCGGTTTTAATCTGGAAGATAATATAACAGGGAATAGTAATATCAGACATGCAATAGCAATGGCAATTGATCGTGCTACGATTATTAAATATGTCATGGGTGAATCGGCGCGTAAGGCGGGGTCCATGTTCACGCCGGACCATTGGGCTGGAAACTCGAACTTAACTGGAGTTGAATATAATCCGGATCAGGCAAAGCGTTTGCTTAAACAAGCTGGATTTGATACTGCTTCGCCGCTCAAGTTAAGTTATAAAACGTCAAACGATCCTTTTCGTTTACGCCTTGCGACAATTATTCAGGACCAATTAAAGTCAGTCGGGATAGAGGTGGATATTCGCAGCTATGATTGGGGTACATTTTACGGTGATATCAAGGCGGGTCGTTTTCAGATGTATAGTCTGTCCTGGGTAGGTCTGAAGATGCCGGATATATTTCGTTATGTATTTCATAGCACTGCCGTTCCACCTGATGGCGCCAATCGTGGACGGTTTGTCGATGCACGTGTGGACTCACTTATAGAATTGGCAGAGGTAGAGTCATCATTATCAAAACAGGCAGAATATTATCGTGAGCTACAACAAATTCTATTTGATGATTTGCCTTATATTCCATTATGGTATGAGGATAATGTCGTAGCGATGCGAAATAACATACAAGGTTATATCCTTAGTACCGATGGTAACTTTGATTCATTAGTGCACACGATTAGAGTAAATAATTAATATGCATATTCAGATATCAATTTCAGCGCAGTTGTTAACACTTCTGGATGGCGAAGAGACAATTAAACAGTATTTGATCTCTACGGCTAAAAACGGTGCTGGCGAAGAAATGGATAGCGAATGTACCCCACGAGGAAAACATATAGTCTCAGAAAAGATTGGCGCCGACTGTGAACCAAATTCAGTCTTTATTGGCAGAATGCCTACCGGTGAAATATATGAGCCGGCATTACGGGAATTGCACCCTGAGCGAGACTGGATACTGACACGTATACTCTGGTTAAGTGGTGAAGAACAAGGAAAAAACAAGGGACAGAATAAAGGTAAGAATCTAGATAGCCATGATCGTTATATTTATATCCACGGTACACCGGATGATGTGCTCATGGGGCGACCCGGTTCACGCGGCTGTATTCGAATGAGGAATGCAGAAATCATCGAATTGTTTGAATTGGTAGACGTTGGAACAGAGGTCATTATTTGTGAAAAGTAACGAAGATAAATTGTTCAAACCCACATCAAGTTATGAACGTATTGGTAGTGATGAGGGCTTGCAAAAGTTAGTTAAGGAATTTTATGACAATATGGAATCGTTGCCAGAAGCAAAATTAATTCGTGATTTACACCCCAAAGATTTGAGAAGTTCACGAGAAAAGTTGTTTATGTTTTTAAGTGGCTGGATGGGTGGTCCAGACCGTTATATTGCAGCCTTCGGTCATCCACGTTTGCGTGCCAGACATCTTCCCTTTTCAATTGGCGTAGATGAGAGAGATCAATGGTTGATGTGCATGCGTAAGGCATTGGAAGGAATGGAAATTGATACGATGTTCAAGCAGCAGCTTATGTCTTCATTTACCCAGACAGCTGATCATATGATGAATAGAGATATCAGTCCTTAATATCAGGCTCGATAAAACACCATTTAACTGAAGACACCTGCTTTTTAATCTCAACCTCGAGTTCATTTGTACGTCGTCAAAACCTTTTGGACAAAGAGCGGCATAAACTAAGAGACAGATCGGTTCATCGGGTTAGTTAATGTGTTGTTTATCGTAATGCATCTGTTTACGTAGTGCCAAGGTATTTTGTTTAATCAATGCACGTTG
>JAURNW010000024.1 GCA_030829985.1 Gammaproteobacteria bacterium
TACGTCGACGAATATCACGTACGGTTTGTTCTGCACTTCTTTTATTTGTCATCATCGTTTCCTCTTCGGTTAACGATGAACGAAAACTATCTCTTAGGCAATTAGGCTAATTGGTCCACATGGGGCTGACGGGGTACAGTCGTTACTTTTTTATCCTTAAAGCCAGAGACTATCTTTTTAATGAGATTATTGTCTTCAACCTCATCTAATAAAGCATTAATGTGCGCAAGCGCTATAGCGGGCTGTAAATTACTAATGCTTAACGAATTTGCACTAACCAATGCCTTCTGCGCAACATATCCAAAAGAAGAATCGCCAGTCTGTTCAAATATTTTTGAATAGATATAACCCATTTCATAATTTGCAGTTACAGATTCGGGATGTCGCTGCACCAACCTTTCTCCCAATAATCTCATGTCACCCCAATCATGAGCGCGGCTTATTGTTATCGAAGAAAAAAGTATAGTAATAATAATAAAGATCACATTACTTTTTAATGTTTTTACTTTTTCTACCAACAAAACCAAGGAAATAACAAAGATAAATATTATGCCGATAGAGGGAAAATAATTTCTATGTTCGTGTACCAGATTAAGTGGAAATATAGTCGATTCTAATAAATGGCCGATTATAAAAAATGATAGCCCTAAAGCAAGCCATGACAATTGCCTTGGAAATTTAATTGCGGATGCGGTAATCAGAATAAATGCCAGAATTGACCATAAAGTAGAAATCGGTTGAACAAGGCTCCTGGAAACAGCAAAGTCATCATGGTACAAGCCAAAGAGATTTGCCTGGGGCAATAATATTTGGAATATATAAAACCATAGAACTCGACACTCGGTTAGTACTCTCTCTGCTAGATTAAAATCTCTACTATTATAATTTGCAGTTAGCTCACCATTGAACAGTAAAATTCCTGCAATAATCGAGGGCAACACAAGCACAAAAACATAAAACACATATAAAGACCAGCGTTCTTGAATTGTGATAACACGCCATTGAAATACGAAGCATTCAATTGCGAACAGGAATAAAAATAGAAGCGCCCCATTTTCCTTGCATAACGCCGCCAGAATCCCTAATAACAGAATAAAGCCAAGCTTTATAACCGTTTCTTTAATGCTTTTAATTTTGCTATCGCGTAAATCAATATAATAATAAATTCCTAACAAGGTAAACGTCGCTGCCATACTAGTCATGCGTTGCACTACGTAAAGCACACCTGTTAGGTTGATCGGGTGCACCGCCCATAACAATGCTACCCAAAATGCCAAATGTTCCATCTTTATATTATTCATCACCAGACTTTTACGTCTTTGCATCACACTCAATAGACAGCTCATGACAATAAAAACAAGAACCCCGTTTATTGCGTGAACAATGATATTAAAGACTTTAAAAGATGCTGGTGAAAAACCGCTAAGATGGTAGTTCAGATAGAAACTCAACATTGCCAACGGCCGACCCAATGGCCCGGATACACCCGACTGCATTGCTGACCATGAACTAGAGAGCGCTAAATCAGAATTATTTATTGCTGAATTTTGTAAGATATTAAAATAATCATCATAAATAAATCCGCCGGGCAACCCGGGCAAATAAATTAATACGGCTACGAGTAACAGCAAAAAAATATAACACCATTTATATTTTATATTCGGAATCATAAAGTCTTATCTGATAAGAAAGTTAGCTGATTATATACCTCTGAATTAAGAGCAGGACCAATCGTAAATCAAGTTTTATTTCACGTATAAAAAAACCCCTCCGAGGAGGGGTTTTTTGATAACTTCTTATACAGTTATGAGATTAACGGCAGTTTGAAGGTCTCAATTTTGATGGAGTATCACCAGCGGTACAGTCCCATTCAATAGAACCACCACCATCACTGGGTTGTAATAAAAGTGAATGTGTCGCGCCCGCGCCAGCCACTTTATTATTATATACGACAGTAATTGTGCCATTAGTACCAACTGTCACACTAGTAACAGCGTTACCAGTGATACTGCCTGCAGCGCCAATACCAGCTTCCGCATTACTACCAGGCCATGTGCCTTGAGAACCATAGTACTCAGATACACCTGTTTTAGCGGCACCCGCCAAAGACAAACCTTCAGACACGTGTGCACGTTTGGTGTAATCTTGATAAGAAGGAATAGCAACTGCGGCAAGAATACCGATAATTGCCACAACGATCATTAACTCGATAAGGGTAAAACCCTGTTGTACGTTTTTCATATAGCTTAACTCCTGTGTATTGATTTTTATTTATAACAATCTTTGCAAAGACTACTTTTGTTCGAAATACTTATTATGTATTACATAGCAAAAGCATCTCAAACTAGTTCTAAATCAGCATGATCGATGCCAATGAATTAAAAAACTTAAAATATTATATATGCCATTGTTTAATAATTATATTTATTGTTTCCATGATTTCTAATATTATATTGTAAACGCAAATAGGCTAACCCTTTACGTCAAAATGTGACGTAAATTGTCACAACCAGCAGTCTAATTACACCTCAATGCAGTACCGATGGCATCAAGACCGTAAATTATGAAACCATCACTAGAATATCTTCAGCTTTTTATAGCCATGTATTACCAGCTTTAGCAATTGCCAACCATTTCTGAATCTCTGTATCTGGGTATTTCCGTATTCTCTTCTTCTGTATTGAACCGGAATCTCGATCATTTTTAAATTGAGTTTTGAAGAACAAAAAAGTAAATCAAAATCACCAAAAGGATCATCACCACTAAAGTATTCTCTTTCTTTCTTTAATTTCTTGTAATCTGAATTTAATAAAACTTTTGTACCGCATAATGTATCTGTGAATCGCTGATTTAAAAGCCATGTAAAAATCAATGAAAAACTCCAGTTGGCGATTAAATTCAAAAAACGCATCGCTTCATCTTCCATCGGATAAATAAGTCGCGAGCCATTTATATATTCACCTTTGCCCGAGACAATAGCATTCCAGAATTTCCCCAATTGTTCCGGGGGCACAGTAAGGTCACCATCCAGTATCATTAGTACTTCACCTTGCGCATGGTCAAAACCCATAAATGTTGCATCTGCTTTGCCTTTGCCTGTTTGTTGTAACAATTTAATATTGCGGCTCGGACAGGTAGCTATAACACGTTCTATTTCTTCATAAGTTCCATCAGCGCTATGACCTTCAACAAAAACAATTTCAATATCATCACAAAATTGTGGAATACGTTGTATAGCAGATTCAATATTTCCTTTTTCATTTCGGCAAGGAATGATAATAGAACAGCTTTTATCTTCCATAACGACATGTTTAAGTGAACGTGCTATGACATAATTTCGTAGATTAAGACGACGTATTAATGGCAATGTCGCAATATATTTATTTATAAAATTGCCTAGACCTAACAGGTTTAATGGTATCAGTTGATGCCAATCGCAACCCACAACATCAAAATCTGATAGTTTTAGAAAATTTATAATATCCTTAGTAGAGAGATAGTTTTGCTCAGCTTGTGGCATTTTCAAGCCGAGTACTTCTGCCAATTTTAAAGCGGGCTCCCAAAAGTAAGAATAATAACTAATGATAATTCTTGTCTCTCTCGTACATAACTGATGGAGTTGAAACAAGGTTTCCTGACAATCTGTCAATGAACCGATAGTGTCAGACAGGATAATGAAATCAAATTTTTCATCTATCGCCTTTATCGTTTTACAATCCTCAATATCTCCAACATAAAATGTATGTTCTGGATGGTTTATTCTGGCGAGGGCAATCATCCTCTCACTAAAATCAATACCTACACCCAATGCGGGCTTAAGAGTACTTAGCAAGTCTCCCGCACCACAACCTAAATCCAGAATTTTAGAACCTTCAGGTATCAAAAAAGATAAATAGCGTTGATCTTGTTCATGAAAATAAGCACTCTTCTTTTTCCAACTTAAACGACTATCTGCATATTGGTTAGCTAGATTCTTGATATTTTCTTTACGTTTTAATGGCAACATAACGGCTCTGTATTATTCGTAGAATATCTGGATACTATACCTAAGTTTATCGAAACTGTGAGGTTTACTCTCAATTTAATTGTTCCGCAACTAAACATAAAAGTCATAGGCAGATATATGCCGAAATACATTTAGTATAAACACATAATAAAGCAAAAAATGCGCGCTACTCTAGCCCGACAAAACTTTTTCTATTAATATGATTAATCTATATTGTCTGAGTAAATTGAGGTGGTAAGTCGAAATTTTAAAGTCAAATATCTTGTAATTCTGTCTAACGTTACCCATAAATTTATCAATGATCATCAAATAATTAAGTTAAAATTTGGATATATTAATATTTACAAAAGCAGCCGAAGGAAACTTTTTTGATTTTAACCCCCGTAATATTGACAATAATATCTGAAAAAAATATTTATATTTTATCGAAAACTTCCGTCAAATCAGGTGCCCCATCATATGAACCACGATCGCAATATCTATACTTAATCAACGAACTATCCGATATAGTGCTTATATTTACATATTCACCATGATAGCTACGACAGCATATGAATACATTACATAGCACTATTATTTTGCTTCCGACTTATAACGAAGCAGGAAATTTAATTCAACTAATCAACGAGCTAAAAGCTCAGAACCCTGCGTGGTCGTTCCTCGTGGTTGATGATAATAGTCCAGACGGAACGGGAAAGCTGGCTGATAAACTTGCAGAGTCGGATCCAAAAATTGAGGTACTACATCGAGGAAGCAAACTTGGTCTGGGTACAGCACATCAATATGCTATGCAATATGCAATCGATAAAGGTTATCAGTCGCTACTAACTATGGACGTGGATTTTACTCATCGACCCGAAGACGTACAACCGTTGTTAGATGCGCTAGAGAAACAGAATCTGGATTTGGTCGTCGGTTCACGTTATGTCAGTACCGATAGTATTCGCGCATGGCCAATATGGCGCCAACTCATCTCCCGTACAGCGTATATGAGTACGCGCTATCTGTTAGGTATCCCGGTAGATGCTACAAGTGCATTTCGAGCATATCGTGTTAATGCACTAAATAAAGTTCCTTTTAAAGCTGTGAAAGGAGATGGCTATTCGTTCATGTTTGAAATGCTCATGTTGTGTATGCAGTGCGGTTTGAAAATCGATCATGTTGGCGTCGAGATGCCATGTCGTAATCAGGGAAAATCAAAAATTTCGCATATCGAAATTTTCAATGGTTTAACTGCTTTGGCTAAGCTAGCAATTCAACGCGTAATAAATGCGCTCATGCAATTCTTAACTGGTTCAGTGAAAAATAATCGTAATGAATGATAAGCGTAACGAAGAAAGTAACGATCCAAAGATTTGGGCGGAGTATCATGCCAAACGTCTGGGCACACCAACGCATGCACTGAATGTTCTAAAGCGTTCTCTAGTCTGCGAAATGTTTGCGAATAAGATTCTGCAAATGTCTGGTCCAGTTTCTTCAGTGTTGGAACTCGGATGCGGAACGGGTTCCGTCCTAAATGTAATTACAAAACGTATGAATGCCAACGCAGTGGGAGTGGATCGAGATCCGGGATGTATCAACACCGCCCAGCATGATTATCCGGGAGTCACCTACCAACAAGGTGATATTTTTAATCTGCCATTTAAAGACAAGTCCTTCGACCTTGTTTACTCTGTAGGATTGTTTGAGCATTTTTCACATGAAGATCAAATACGATTATTGGACATACATGCACGCTATGCAAAACGCTATGTGGTACTGATGGTACCTGCTGATAGTTGGGTCATGAACAGTATCCTCTATTTTAACAAACGCATCCTGCAACGTAGCGGAACCTGGGCAGACGAAGAGGTTTTTTCGAAGAGACTCCTGCATGATAAGTTTCCAGATTATGAATTCAACGCACAAAAAGATCATCGTTTCGCCAACATGATTTTATGGTTCGGATGGCAGCCATAGACCACACTAATAATCCGGTATCTAACATTAGTCCACACTTAGGTCGATGGGCCTGGTTCGGCATAGTGCTTGTGTTGTTGGGGGTGTTTTATACGGGCGTTGTACGTAACCTTGACCCTGTGGGAGATAAGTTTTTCTTTCATATGTATCCGGGTGGAGGTGACTTTGTCTACCCCTATAACGGAGCACGCGCTTTACTTGCTGGTGTCGATCCTTACACACACGATGTCCCGGAATTATTTGATCCGTGGGGAAGAGATGAACCTGTTAACGGGATCATATTTCGTCAATTCTATCCTCCATCACACCTTGCTGCATATGTACCACTCGTGCTAATCACTGACGGTAACTTTCGCGCAGCTAGCCGATTGTGGTTCCACCTCAATCTTCTGGGTTTATTGACACTCAGTCTGGTCAGTTGTCTATTGGTAGCGCGTGTATTCCGATGGTCATACACATTTGAAATGTATGGGGCTATGTTGTTTCCCAGTATGTTATTTGCCCTATGTATGAATCAGGGTGTCGCAATTGGATTAGAACGCGGTCAAAGCGATATATTCACTGCCACGCTTTGTTGGGTGGGTGTTCTGGCATGGCTATGCGAAAAGCGTTTTCTGCCCTTACTGCTGGTAGTTACAGCAGCGTTATTTAAGGGTTACGCAATACTTTTCGCACTAGGGTTGTGTTTGTTAGGTTTGATCGAAGGTAGACGTCTTTTGCCTATTTTTGCTGGTGCGATTTTACCTATATTAATTTTAGTAGTACCTGTATTGGAGCATTTTCCCAAGGGGGTAGAGGCTACTATATACAGGGCGGACAAATTCTGGAATATTTGGTACAACCACGGTTTTAAAAATCTTATATATAATGTGTCTACTGAATTTGCAGCAGTGGGGAATTTTTTGTTATTCGCCCTGACGACAAGTGTAGCTGCACTGGTATGGTGGCGTCTGTCTCGAGCTGAGCCGGAGACTAAACCGATGTGGATGGTTTTGTTTGCGTGCGCCAGCCTTACAGCGATGCTGGGTGTTTCAGGTCTGAGCGTCTCTTATAATCTCATCCTGATACTACCCGGAATATTGGTATTAATAGCGACGCAAAAAAAATTAGCCGTAGCCTCATCGCTCGGTAATGAAGGTCTTCTCGGATTACTGCTTGGCTTAGCCGGCCTGAGTCTTGTCGTGTTACGTTTGAATTCAGATACCTTTCCCATCGCTTCGATTGGGCTGCTCTGTATAGTCTTTGTAAGTGGCTTGGTAGCATTAACCGCAGCAAGAGCCGCTGGGTCTGACTAAGCTGTGAACCATTTTGAAAAACCATATTTGTAATGTTTTGAAATTAGAATTTTGGCGAAGGTAATGTCTTCGACTCAACAGACATTTCCAGACATATAAACACGATAAAGGTATAGGCCAAAGATGAAAGCTATTGTTACTGGAGTATCAGGTCAAGATGGATACTACATGGTGCAAAAATTATTAGCAGAAGGATACGAGGTTCTGGGGCTAACTTCCAATCTGATCCATGCACAAGAACAGGTGTTTGATGGCGATGCCGAAAGTTTTAAGTTGCTTGAATTTGATTATACGTTGTCTAACGGAATACAAATAATCATAGAAGAATATAAACCACAGGTATTTTTCAATTTTGCTGCAAAGTCATCAGGACAGGGAATGTTTGATCATCCGCATGAAATACATCGATTAAATGGAGTCTTTGTTATAGAAATACTGGAAGCTATCAGACAGTCTAAGCGTGCAGATAAAATAGTATTCTGCCAAGCATCAAGCAGTGAAATGTATGGTGCGGTAAGAGACATACCGCAAACAGAAGAAACTCCTTTCAACCCCCAAAGTCCTTATGGAGCTGCTAAACTATACGCTCATAATATGATAAAAATATATCGCTCTATCTATGGCCTTAGGTGTTGTTCAGCGATACTTTTTAATCATGAAAGCGTTCGTAGATCGACTGATTTTGTTACAAAAAAAATTGCAAATGCTGCTGCACGCATCAAGCTTGGTTTAGTTAATGAACTTTCCTTGAATTCCCTGGAGTCCAAAAGAGACTGGGGTTATGCGCCAGAATATGTAGATGCAATGTATAAAATGACATGCACTGAAAGTCTGGACGATTATATTGTGGCATCGGGTAAACTTAGTTCTGTTCGTGATTTATGCGAAGCTGCTTTCGAATTCGTTGAGTTGGATTACAATGATTATGTACAAACTCAAAAAACAGATACGAGAGTTACCGAATCAATGAGTCTGCTTGGAAACCCCTCGAAAATTAAAAAGGATCTGGACTGGGTCAACAAAAAATCAATAAGAGAAATAATGAGTGAACTTGTTGAGTATGAATATGAATCCTTAAAGTAGTTAATTATATTAAAGAAGATTTAGCATGTTCAAATCAATTAATAAATGCAGAGTTTGTGGAAATAGTAATCTGGTCGCTGTACTGGAATTAGGCGAACAAGCGCTTACCGGAGTATTCCCAAAAAGTATCGACACACAAATTACGAGTGGACCGCTTACATTAGTAAAGTGTGCAGGTAGCGGACGGTGCGGACTCCTGCAGCTCGCTCATACATATCCAATGGATGAAATTTATGGTTCAAACTATGGGTATCGCTCTGGGCTCAACCCTTCTATGGTCAACCATTTAAAATCGAAAGTAGAAAAAATTAAAAGCCTGGGAATAATCGACAAACAAGACTTTATTGTAGATATAGGCAGTAATGATGCGACAACGCTTAAACATTACAATTTAGATGACTGTAACCTGGTGGGCATTGATCCTACAGCTAACAAATTCAAAGAATATTATACTGACAATATTCAATTGCTTTCCGATTTTTTCAGCTCTGCTAAATACTTAACAATAAGCAATGGTCAAAAAGCTAAAATAATTACAACTTTTTCTATGTTTTATGATCTTGAGAATCCATTAGCGTTTATGAGAGAAATTGTAGACATATTGGAAGATGATGGGGTTTGGGTATTTGAACAAAGCTATATGCCGCTAATGTTAACCACTAACTCTTATGACACGGTATGCCATGAACATCTCGAGTACTATTCTCTTTCACAGATAATGTGGATGACTGAACAGGTGGGGATGAAGATTATTGATGTTGAATTAAATAATGTGAATGGGGGAAGCTTTTCTGTAATAGCACAAAAAAAAATGGGGAGTATGATTGCAACAACATCAGTGCAGCAGGTATTGGATTCAGAGATAACTCAAAACCTAGACGATTTGCAAACCTATGTCGACTTTGCATTACGAATAACGGAATCAAAGAATGCTCTTTTAAAATTTATTGAAAAAATAAAATGCAATGGCGGAACTATTTCGGCACTGGGTGCTTCCACAAAAGGCAATGTAATACTACAGTACTGTGGTATTGGCCCATCGATGATTGAATCTATAGGGGAAGTTAATCTGGATAAATTTGGCGCCTATACACCAGGTACAAATATTCCCATTGTCAATGAAGAGATAATAATTGCTAGCAAACCAGATTATGTCATTGTGTTACCTTGGCATTTCAGAGAATATTTTGACTCACAAGACAAATACTCTGAATTGAATCTCGTATATCCATTACCAGAACTAAGCTTCGTTTAAATTAACAAATGTATAACCAGCTTTGGAATAATATAACGATTTATCTTGTTGAATAATACTGCGAGAAAATCTAATTTAACCCCAGTTTATCCAGACGGTATCGTAACGCACGAAAACTTATACCCAACAACTTCGCTGCTGCTGTTTTATTCCAGCGAGTTTTTTCTAATGCCTCCATAATCTTTTGTTTTTCAATATCATCTAACATAGAATCAAGCGCATTATTATTTAATGTTGTTGTTTTAGATACTTCTGATAGCTGGATGTCTTCGGCCTGAATAGTATTATCGCTGCATAAGGTAGCCGCACGTTCAAGGATATTTTCCAGTTCCCTTACATTCCCAGGAAATTGATAGGATTTGAGTAGCTTTTCTGAATCGCTGCTTAACTGTGGTTTTGTATTGCCTGAGTCTTGAAACATTTTTTCAATAATATGATCGATCAGCAATGGTATATCATCGATCCTTTCTCTTAATGGCGGTATTTTCAATTCAATGACATTAATTCTATAGAGCAGATCCTGTCGAAATAGATTTCGTTCAACACGTTCGGACAAATCATAATTAGTCGCACTTAATATCCTGACATCTACTTTTATTTCCTTCTGCGAACCAACTGGACGAATAACCTTTTCCTGAATCGCACGTAATAGTTTAACTTGCATATGCTGTGGCAACTCGGCTATTTCATCAAGAAATAAGGTTCCGTCATTAGCCGCCTGAAACAGGCCTTCTTTATCAGACAAAGCCCCCGTAAAACTTCCTTTCTTATGTCCAAAAAACTCGCTTTCCATCAAGTCATTTGGAATTGCTCCACAGTTTATTGGTATAAACGGCTTATCTGCACGCGGCCCGCAGTCATGAATCATATGCGCTACTAACTCTTTACCCGTCCCGGATTCACCACTGATATAGATAGGAGCCTGACTTCGGGCGACTTTTTGAATTGTATTTCGCAAATGATGCATTACCGCACTATCACCAATAATGGTTGGTTTTATAGAATCCTGCTTTGGTTTTATCTTTAACGCGCTTTGCACGACCGTACGTAATGACTTCAAATCGATAGGCTTTGTTAGAAAATCAAATGCACCATATTTCAATGCTTGAATGGCACTATCCATACTTCCATGGGCAGTAATAACAGCTACAGGTAATTGTGGAAAGTTAGTTTGTATTTCATTCACAAACTCAACGCCATTACCATCCGGTAGTTTCATATCCGTTAAACAAAGATCAAAATCGTATTTATTTAATAGCAAGCGGGCCGTTGTTAAATCTGCCGCACAATGACTACTGACCTGCATTCGCTGCAATGTTATTTCCAATAACTCCCGAATATCAGGCTCATCATCTATGATTAATACGAGTTGCGTCATAGTTATATCAAATCATCCTGTTTACTTAGATGCATAAAACTTAACCTGAACGTTGTACCTTCTGTTGAAGTCGTGAGTAAACTCAAGGCAGCCTGATTTGACTCACATAGTTCTCGTGCAAGATATAATCCTAGACCAGAACCTTTCACTTCTGTTGTGAAAAATGGTTCGAAAAGCTGGGCTTTGATTGTATCTGACATACCGTTACCATAATCGATTATATCTATATATGGGCGTTCGGTTACATCACTTATATCACATACCACTGTAATCATCGGTTCTCCTTGACTATAGCGGATTGCATTTTCACAAAGATTCCAGATCACCTGATATAGTTGAGAAGGATCCATTCTTACGAAAATATTATTTTTATTTATATTTAAAGAAATACTGTTTTTAGATAAATTATAACGCGCTTTAAATTCATCAATAAAACTTTTCATCCATGGTTCAATCTGGAATTTCTCTGGCGAGGTTTGTTCCCTACGGCTAACGCTCAATACATTTTCAATAATGTTATTTACACGAAGCGAATGATCATTAATTATTTCTGTGAGACGCTTGTCTTCAAAACTTAAAGCTTCGGATTCACTTAATAATTGACCCGCATGGTTAATCGCACCCAGAGGATTTCTTACTTCATGTGCAATACTGGCAGTTAGACGACCAAGTGAAGCTAATTTAAGTTGCTGTGCATGTTGTCGTAACCGCGCAATATCTTCCAGAAAAACCAATATTTGATAATTAGAAACAAGGCTTAGCTTTATAAATGATACCTGCAACTCAACCTCATCATCCTTAATCTTGATTATTACATTTTGTTTGCCGTTATTATTTAACCATTCATTAACATAGCCTTCCATATAATGGCTTATAAAATGAAAGATTTTATTCGTGTCTTCCCCCTGTTCTCCGAGTAAAATTTTAGCCGATTCGTTTATCAAAAGAATATTCATATTACTATCTAATACAATTATCCCGGACTGCATACGCTGCACAATATGCTCATTTAATTTCGCCAACTCATTAATTTCTATCGCTTGTTGTTTGGCCAACTCTTCTGTTTGACGAACTTTGGCCGCTAATAAATTACCGATGATGGCAGTAATAAAAAAAGTTGCCCCTAAAATCCCCGCGTGCAAGTAGTTAAAAGTATCTGTGTATATGAAGAATTGAACATATAATTCATGGCTTAATACCGCCAGAGTAGCAATAGCGGCAAATAATATGGCGATTTTGCCTTCACGAAGAATACTACCGCCGGCCACAGCAATAATAATTAGCATACCAAAACCACTGCTAAGTCCATTACTCGAATACATAAGCAGGCTTAATATAATAATATCCAGCAAGACATGAATTGCTATTTGAAGGTTGTATCTGGGAGTTTGTTTGTGAATGAAAAAACTAAATACAATCGCGGTATAAAAATATGTATGGGACACGATAGAAAATAAATTCTCATCTAATATGCCCAAAGGTTGAGGCAATTGTCCGATATATATTAATAAGAGAAACAGGCCTGCCAGTAAAATCCGGTAATAATTAAAATAGGCTAATGCCTGCCAATTAATGGACTTTTGATCATTCTGAGATTGATGATTGTTCTTAATATCAGCCATTAAATTCTTCACATGTGCTCTTTATCATCGGATGGATTTGATACGTTAATTCTACTTAATTTAGAGTCGAATCTATTATGCTTATGATATAAGATTATGCTTGAACGACTTAGTAATAATAATAAATACAGCTAAAATTCTGCAAAAACGACATATATTAATTCAAATGAATGACTATATTGATTATTATTTCGATTAATAAGCACTTTCCATACATATCAATCTATATCTGTTAAGGATAAATCATGAACCTACATGAATATCAGTCTAAACAACTATTCGAAGACTATGGCATACCTACCCCTGCTGGTGAATCGGCTCAAACTGTAGAGGAAGCATTGCAGTGTGCATCTAAACTTGGCGGCGATGGCTGGATAGTCAAAGCTCAGGTTCATGCCGGTGGCAGAGGGAAAGCAGGAGGGGTAAAGATAGCTAAAGGAGAAGACGAACTAAAATCTGTCGTCGAATCACTACTTGGCTCCCAACTAATCACTAAACAGTCGGCACCGCACGGACAACCCGTCAATCGTGTACTCGTTGCGTCCCTGTCTGATATCGCTTCAGAATTATATCTCGGTCTTGTCGTAGATAGGGCAAGCAGGCGGGTTGCAATAATGGCATCTACCGAAGGCGGTATGGATATTGAAGAGGTTGCCGCTACTCAACCCAAAAAAATCATCAGTGTCGTCGTAGACCCCGTTATTGGTTTGCAGGCTCATCAATGTCGACGAATTGGTTTTAACCTTGGATTCGATGCGTTACAAAGAAAACAACTATCATCCATACTGCAAGCCTTATATAAATTATTTATCGAAAAAGACCTGAGTCTGGTTGAGGTCAATCCGCTCATAATTAATAAGGAAGGTAATCTGGAAGCTATCGATGCCAAGATTGGCGTCGAAGACAATGCCCTGTTCAGGCATCCAGACCTGGAAGAGCTCAGGGATCCTAGCCAAGAAGATGAAAAAGAAAATATCGCAAGGCAGTTCGATCTCAACTATATCACCTTGGATGGTAATATTGCCTGCATGGTGAATGGCGCCGGTCTAGCGATGGCGACAATGGATATTATTCAATTGTATGGCGGCAAACCTGCCAACTTTCTTGATGTCGGTGGTGGCGCAACTGCAGAAAGAGTTGCAGAAGCATTTAAACTGATCGTATCGGATAAAAATGTAGAAGCCATATTGGTTAATATCTTTGGCGGTATCGTGCGCTGTGACCTGATTGCCGAAGGTATTATTCAAGCGGTGAAAGAGGTTGGTGTTAAAGTTCCCGTTGTTGTAAGACTGGAAGGTACTAATGTTAACGAAGGTAAAGCCGCTCTCGCAGACAGCGGACTTGATTTACTTGCAGCAGACGATCTCTCTGATGCAGCACAAAAAGCAGTTGCAGCTGTGGGAGGCACTAAGTAATGGCAATTTTAATCGATAAAGACACCAAAGTTATTGTTCAGGGCTTTACTGGCAAACAAGGTACATTCCATGCCGAACAAGCAATTGAATATGGGACTCAAATCGTTGGAGGTGTTACTCCAGGGAAAGGTGGCGAAAAACACCTAAATAAGCCTGTCTTTGATACCGTTGCTGATGCAGTACATCAAACTGGGGCCAATGCCAGCATGATAATGGTTCCACCACCATTCGCTGCAGAAGCTATTACTGAAGCAGCCGAAGCGGGAATTAATATTATTGTTTGTATTACAGAAGGCATTCCCGTTCTCGATATGGTGAAAGCAAGGGCTTATATCGATCAGTTCCCCAATATTCGACTAATTGGACCTAACTGCCCAGGTGTAATTACTCCAGGCCAATGTAAAATTGGTATTATGCCTGGCCAAATTCACAAAGTGGGCAGTATCGGTGTCGTCTCACGTTCAGGAACACTGACCTATGAAGCAGTACACCAAACCACAATGAATGGCCTTGGACAAACCACCTGCGTTGGTATTGGCGGCGATCCCATTAATGGAACCAACTTTATTGATTGTCTCGCGTTATTTGAAGAAGACCCTGACACGAAAGGCATTATTATGGTTGGAGAGATAGGCGGAACAGCAGAAGAAGAAGCGGCACAGTTTATAAAAGATAATGTCACTAAACCTGTTGTAGGCTACATCGCAGGCGTTACAGCACCACCAGGAAAAAGAATGGGACATGCTGGCGCTATTATTTCAGGCGGAAAAGGGACTGCAGATGACAAATTTGCGGCACTCGAAGAGGCTAATGTAAAAACTGTTCGATCTCCTAGCGAACTCGGTTCTGCTATTGCCAGTAGATTGTAAATTCTATATACATTTGTGCTCAGTTAAAAATTTTGCATAACTATTTTTATAAGCGCTTTTGTAGATAATCGTTTTTCGCGATCATAAGTCGAATCTCAATAGTTCGAAACAGTCAGAAAAATATTTCTGATTTACAATGCAATACTGGCAACATACATACTCCAGAATAACTCTCTGGAATATCTTTTTGGGTCTATTTCCCATAGCAACTTATCTCTGGGGAAACGCAAAAGAAATACTCTTCCTCCTCGCGACTCGAATACATTTATATAGTCAAATAAAATAGATTGAGTATAGAGAAACATTACCAATGCTTATAATACATAAAACCTGACCTTAACCTATTAATTAAAATGTCTACAAAGAATATTCATATAATCATTGCCCAACTTAATCTTACAGTCGGCGATATAAAAGGTAATACGCGTAAGATAATTGAATCTATAAAAAAAGCCAATGACCATTACAGCGCTGATATTATTCAATTTCCTGAACTTACGATTAGCTCCTACCCGCCTGAAGACCTGTTATTAAGACCTGCATTTTATGATTATGTAAAACAGGCTCTAAATGAAATTGTAATGGCGACTAAAGATATTCATGTGTTACTGGGATACCCCAGTTTGCATAATGATAAAATTTATAACGCTTGCAGTCTTATATGTAATGGAAAAATCATACAAACCTACTATAAGCAAAACCTTCCAAACTACGGTGTGTTCGATGAGAAACGTTACTTCACAGAAGGTACTGAACTAAGTTTGTTCGAGATAAATGGTATTAAAGCAGCTATCAGTATTTGCGAAGATGTATGGATCCCTGAATTCACAGGGGCCGTTGCAAGGACTGGGGCAAAAATATTGTTTAACATGAATGCATCACCGTATCACAAACACAAATTATCCCAGCGTGAAAATATAATATCAAAAAGAGCCTCAAACTCTGACATGTATATTGTTTATACCAATTTGGTTGGAGGACAAGATGAACTCGTTTTTGATGGTAACTCCATGATAGTTAATAATCATGGTGAGGTTATTTTTCATGCGCCACAGTTCGAAGATAATTTATACAGTGTAAATCTGGATTTAAGTTTCACCACCAATCATAAATTTACTAGCGGTGATAATTCACAATTAGTTGAGGAAGAAAGTATTTATAACGCGCTTGTACTGGGAGTAAAAGATTATATCAATAAAAATAATTTTAAAGGCGCGATCATAGGGCTTTCCGGCGGTATCGATTCTGCATTGACACTAAGTGTAGCTGTTGATGCGCTCGGCGCTGAAAATGTAGAAGTATTGATTATGCCATCACGATACACCGCTGACATGAGTAACGAAGATGCTTGTGAGCAAGCAAAAATGCTTGGCGTAGAATATGAAATTATATCTATTGAACAACCATTCGAGGCAGTTCTCAATGTGCTTGAAAATCGTTTTAAAGATTTGCAAGTGGATACAACCGAAGAAAATATACAGGCCCGCTGCAGAGGTGTCTTGCTTATGGCTGTATCGAATAAAAGCGGTAAATTAGTCTTAACAACTGGAAACAAAAGTGAAATGGCGGTGGGCTATGCCACACTTTATGGTGATATGGCAGGAGGCTATGCACCACTTAAAGATGTCTGGAAAACCACTGTATACAAACTGGCCAGGTGGCGCAATACCAAGTCCCCGTCAATACCAATGAGAGTCATTGAGAGACCACCAACCGCAGAGCTTCGTCATGATCAACTCGATCAAGATTCACTCCCTGATTATCACGTTCTGGATCCTATTCTTGAGCAATATATTGAGCTTGATAGCCATCCCGAAAAAATTATTTCTCAAGGCTATGATGCTGATACGGTGTATAAGGTTATTAGTCTGGTAGACAGGAATGAATATAAACGAAGACAGGCGGCACCAGGCGTACGGATCACTGAACGAGCCTTTGGCCGGGATCGGCGTTACCCGATTACTTCAGGATATATAGAAAAAGATTAACTACTTAACTACTTCAACCTCTTTAACTTCATAAAGTCCAGGATGATTTGGGTAATTAAGCTCCAACACACGTAGCGCATCATTAGACAGATCTTCCATTTCAAGCACTTTATATGCCTTGGCCATGACAACCAAAGCATCAGGGACAGATGGGGTCTTTGGATAATTTTCTATAACATATCGTGCCCTGTTCGCCGCAGCAACAAACGCTCCACGACGCATATAATAATTAGCTACATGAACTTCATTTTTCGCCAGAACATTACGTAAGTAACGCATTCGTTGAGCAGAATCTGCAACGTATTGACTCTCTGGAAATCGCTTAACCAGTTCTGAAAAATCCTGAAAAGCGGCAAATGCAGCGCCGGGATCACGTTGTGATTCGTCTGTCGGTAAATAACGCTGGGCAATTCCTTTCCCTCTATTAAAATTTGCCAGTCCTTTAAGATAATATGCATAATCAACATGAATATTCTGAGGGTATAATTTTATAAAGCGATCACAGGCTCCAATAGCTGCATCTGGATCGTCATCCTTATAATAAGCATAGGCCAAATCCATTAACGCCTGCTGGGCATGTACCCCAAACGGGAATTTGGTTTCCAGCTTTTGATAATAATCAATCGCTTTACCATAAGAACCTGTGTCCAATTCGCCTCTAGCTTCAGTATAAAGACGATCAGCATTCCAGCCTTCAGTGTCGTCACCTTTATCTGTGAACATTGAACAGCCGAAAATCGTAAAAAGCAGTAAAAATATTATTGAATGTCGCATAGTATGTAGGTTAGCTCAAAGCCATGATGAGGGCAAAGCTGAATAATACATGTCAAAACTTCATTTAAAAATAGTTATCCCTGCGGAACTCGAAAACAAACGCCTTGATCAGGCGCTTTCTCAGTTATGCCCGGAACATTCTCGTTCACGAATCCAGTCATGGATAAAAGCCGGGGACGTTAGCGTTAATAAAACCATTTATAAACAACGAAGTGAAGTCAATCATGGAGACGTTGTTGAAATTGAAACTGAAATCAATCATTTTGATAAGCACCATGCTGAAGCAATAGACCTGAATATCGTTTATGAAGACGCGTCATTAATAGTGATTAATAAGCCAGCTGGTCTGGTTGTTCATCCTGGAGCAGGAAACCCAAACCATACGCTGGTTAATGCATTATTAAATTTTGATAAAAATCTTGATGAATTACCACGAGCAGGGATTATTCATAGGCTGGATAAGGACACGACCGGGCTTCTAATGGTCGCAAGAACGCTGGAATCACACACCTTATTAGTTAAACAACTTCAACAACGTGAAATCAAACGTGAATATCAGGCAATAGTCTGTGGTCAACTGACTTCGGGTGGTTCAATTGAAAATAAAATGGGGCGCCACCCGAAACAAAGAATCAAAATGGCTGTGACAAATAACGGTAAAATAGCCACTACTCATTACAGGATTTTAAAAAAATATAAACACTATACGCATTTATATCTGCAACTAGAGACAGGCCGAACACATCAAATTCGAGTACATATGTCCCATCTAAAACACCCGATACTTGGCGACCCTGTGTATGGTAACAACAACTCGGTTAGAAAAGGCCTGGATCCGGAACTACGTCATTTAATCACAAACTTTCATCGCCAGGCTTTACATGCCTATGCACTACAACTGACACATCCGCTCACAAAGGAAATAATGGCGTTTAATGCTGATTTACCGACTGATCTGTGCGCATTGATTGACACCTTAAATACTTATGACTTATGAAATAAAAAGCTCATGGATTAAGGCAGACTGGCCAGTACCCGAGAATATACATGCCGGAACCTCAACCAGAGTCGGCGGGATCAGCCGAACACCTTATGATGAACTTAACCTCGCATTACATGTGGGCGATACCCCTGAAAACGTAATTACAAACAGGCAATATTTAACCAAATACCTCAATTTACCTTCAAAACCAGTCTGGTTAGAACAAACTCATAGTTCAAACATCATATCAATTGATGCTTCTTGCGAGCATGTAATCGCTGATGGTAGTTATACAACTGTACAAAACAAAGTTTGCGCAATTATGACTGCTGATTGCGTTCCAATTTTATTTTGCGATGCAAATGGTACAAAGATAGCCGCTATCCATGCTGGCTGGAAAGGGATCTACGGAGGCATAATTGAAAAAACTATCAATGGATTTTCAAACCCGGAATCTCTGTTCGTCTGGATTGGCCCATGTATTAGTGCTCAATACTATGAAGTAGGTAAGGATGTTTATCAGAAATTCATTCATTACTCAACGTCTCTCAAAATTGCGTTTAAGCAAACTAGCGAATGTCACTGGTACTGTGATTTGGTGAATATAGTTAAAATTATTCTGGAAAATTCAAGAGTGGCATCTATTTATGAATGCGGACTATGTACCTACGCAAATGATAGTCTATTCTATTCATACAGGCGTGATGGTAATACCGGGCGTACAGCTACATTAATATGGATGGAATGACATTTATATTTTTCAAACATGAGCCCACGTGAAATAAAATAATAATTCGGGGGAAAGAAAATGGAAAAAAAGAAGAAATCACTAAGCTTTAGCGAAAGTGTCAATTTTATGGTCGACCGTGCGTTAACTGTTCTCGATATTGACCCTGGCACATCAAAATCTATAAAGACTTGTAACTCCACGATAAAAGTTAGTTTCCCAGTAGTCATTAACGGCAGTATAGAAGTCTTTACCGGTTGGCGTTCGGTACACAGTGACCATAGATTACCTTCAAAAGGCGGTATTCGTTATGCACCTATAGTTAATCAAGATGAGGTCGAAGCGCTAGCAGCGCTGATGACCTACAAATGCGCTATCGTCGATGTGCCTTTTGGAGGTTCAAAAGGCGGTCTATTAATTGATCCTTCAAAATATAGTCGCGACGATTTACAAAAAATTACGCGACGGTTTGCACGCGAATTAGTACGCAAGGGTTACCTCAGTCCGGCAACCAATGTACCCGCGCCAGATATGGGAACGGGTGAACGCGAGATGGCCTGGATAGCAGACACATACAAACATTTACATCCCGAAGACATTAATTACCTCGGTTGCGTCACTGGTAAACCGGTAGCACACGGGGGAATTCGCGGTAGAACTGAAGCAACAGGCCGAGGAGTAGTCTATGCAATTCGTGAGTTTTTTCGCAATGCCGATGATGTTAAAGCTGCAGGACTACAACCAGGGTTGAGTGACAAACGTGTTGTCATCCAGGGCTTGGGGAATGTGGGTTACTATGCAGCAAAATTACTGGATGAAGAAGATAACTGTAAAATTATTGCCATTGTAGAAAGGGATGGTGTGCTGACTAATGATAGAGGAATAAAAATTGAAAATGTTCGATGTCATATCAATGAGCATAAGACTATAAAAGGTTTTCCAGACGCTCAATTTTCCGAAGATGGCGCATCAGGATTAGAAATAGAATGTGATATCTTGATCCCGGCCGCCATGGAAGCACAGATTACAACTGACAATGCCAACAATATAAAAACCAAATTAATTGTTGAAGCTGCAAATGGCCCTGTCACTTTCAGAGCCGATGACATCCTGCGACAGCGAGGCATTACAATATTACCTGATGCCTATGTTAATGCTGGCGGTGTGACCGTCTCTTATTTTGAGTGGGTACGCAACCTTTCACATATCCGTTTCGGTCGAATGGAAAGACGCCATGATGAAATGCGCGGTGCACAAATGTTAAAAGTAATTGAGTCGATGACCGGTGAAAAAGCAAACGACTGGATGCAAGCAGAGATAGTTCGAGGCGCAGATGAACTCGACCTGGTCAGGTCTGGACTTGATGACACAATGCGTAATAGCTATCAGCAATTAAAAGAAGTACTTGATTCTCATGAAGAGGTCAAGGATTTTAGAACCGCAGCCTACGTTGTCGCCGTTCAGAAACTGCTTCGTTCCTATATTGATATTGGTGTTTATTAAAGCCCCATATATTTAAGTAAATGTAGTGTGTTATCTGCTAGCAGATAACACACTTTTCTTGTCCTTACTGACATACCGTAATCCCTGATACCACTTGAATATCTGCACAATGGCCTCATCTATTAGCTAATATCTATGAACCAGAGTTGGAATAATGAGACCAGATAAACTAACAACAAAATTACAGTTGGCATTGGCAGAGGCTCAAAGCGTCGCCGTTGGCCGTGATCATCAATATATAGAACCCGTACATTTGGCATATAGCCTGCTAAAACAGGAAGGTGGTGTCCTGTCTCACGTCCTCTCCAGTGCCGGAGTAGACCTGAACAGGCTTGGGTCTGAGCTGAATAAGTTACTCGCTTCAATGCCTACCGTCAGCGGTTCCGCGGGAGATGTACATATTAGTCGCGATCTTGACCGTCTACTAAACGTAATGGATAAAATTGCCCAGGATAGAAACGATGACTATATCGCTAGTGAGCTCTTTGCATTAGCCGCATTGGAAGATAAGGCTAAACTAGGAGATATATTTCGGCAATGTGGTGCTGATAAAAAGAAGTTGCATGATGCAATTGATGCATTACGCGGTGGCGAAAAAGTAAGTGACTCAAACGCCGAAGAAAACCGGCAGGCACTTGAAAAATATACTACTGACCTGACAGCACGTGCTGAAAAGGGAAAACTGGATCCGGTGATAGGCCGTGATGAAGAGATTCGTCGTACCATTCAGGTTTTACAACGACGAACTAAAAACAATCCCGTTTTAATCGGTGAACCAGGTGTTGGGAAAACTGCAATTGTAGAAGGCCTGGCGCAACGTATTCTCAATGGAGAAGTACCGGAATCATTAAAACATAAACGGCTCTTGTCTCTTGATATGGGGGCGCTGATTGCCGGTGCCAAATTTCGCGGTGAGTTCGAAGAACGTTTAAAAGCCGTTTTGAATGACCTCTCAAAGCAAGAAGGTCAAATTATCCTTTTTATTGATGAAGTTCATACCATGGTTGGTGCTGGCAAGGCAGAAGGCGCAATGGATGCCGGAAATATGCTAAAACCGGCTCTTGCCAGAGGTGAGCTCCATTGTATCGGCGCCACTACGCTCAATGAATACCGTGAAAATATTGAGAAAGATGCCGCTCTGGAACGCCGCTTCCAGAAAGTGTTAGTCAATGAACCTACTGTTGAAGATACCATCGCAATCCTGCGAGGCCTTAAAGAACGCTATGAAGTACATCATAATGTTCAGATAACCGATCCAGCCATCGTCGCGGCTGCAACATTATCACATCGTTATATCACTGACAGACAATTACCCGACAAGGCAATAGATCTGATTGATGAATCTGCCAGTCGAATCAGCATCGAGATGGATTCAAAACCAGAGTCCATGGATCGACTTGAACGTCGTTTGATTCAAATGAAAATAGAACGTGAAGCCTTAAAGAAAGAAACCGATCCCGCATCGAAAAAACGACTCTCATTACTTGAAGAAGAGATTAAAAAAGTCGAACGTGAATATAATGATTTGGAAGAAATATGGATCTCGGAAAAAGCGGCTCTACAGGGTTCTCATGATATTAAAGAACAGCTTGAAGAAGCCAGAATCAAGTTTGAAGCTGCGAAACGTTCCGGTGATTTAAACCAGATGTCAGAACTTCAATATGGTGTTATTCCTGGACTGGAAAAACAACTGGCACAAGAGTCTGAGGTAGATGTAAAAGAGATGACGTTGCTACGTAATAGGGTAACTGAAAACGAGATTGCAGAGGTAGTTGCAAACTGGACCGGTATTCCTGTGAGCAAAATGCTGGAAGGCGAACGTGAAAAGTTGCTGGCTATGGGAGACGTATTGCATCAGCAAGTGATCGGACAAGATCAAGCCATAACAGCTGTTTCAAATGCAATTCGTCGGTCACGTGCGGGGCTTTCAGACCCGGATAAACCCAACGGCAGTTTCCTTTTCCTTGGCCCAACGGGTGTAGGTAAGACCGAATTATGCAAAAGCCTGACTGAATTTTTATTCGACAGCGAAGACGCGATGATCCGCATAGACATGTCTGAGTACATGGAGAAACATGCGGTTGCCCGATTAATTGGGGCACCACCCGGTTATGTGGGTTATGAACAAGGCGGCTATTTAACAGAAGCAGTAAGACGTCGTCCGTATAGTCTGATATTACTTGATGAAATTGAAAAAGCGCATGCGGATGTGTTTAATATTCTGTTACAAGTACTCGATGACGGGCGTTTGACAGACGGGCATGGACGTACTGTTGATTTTCGTAACACGGTAATAGTGATGACCTCAAATCTTGGCTCTAATTTGATACAGGAAATGTCTACTGACTCGGAATATGACAATATGAAAGAAGTCGTTTTGCATGAAGTCAGCAATCATTTCAGGCCCGAATTTCTAAATCGGATCGATGAGGTTGTTGTTTTTCATGCCCTGCTACAAAACCAAATCATGGCTATCGCCGAAATTCAGATCGAACGTTTAGGCAAACGGTTAGAAGCACAGGATATCGACCTGCAATTAAGTCCTGCGGCTATAAATTTGCTGGGTATGGCCGGGTTTGACCCGGTTTATGGTGCGCGACCACTCAAACGCGTCATACAGGACAAACTTGAGACTCCTATAGCTGAAAAAATACTTTCCGGTAAATATGGGCCAGGTTCTTTGATAAAAATAGACGTCGTAAATGAAAAATTACATTTTTCCGAACTTGAAATAGATACAGCCTGAACCGGATATTGATAATTATTTGGTAAAAAATCAGAATTTATAAATATTAAGTCAGATTAAACCCTATTTCTGAACTAAAACAGTTGGTTATTTACGTCATATAATCTAATATTTTAACCTAAATACTTGATAACAAAAGGTCAAGAATACGGTAAATGGCTGCTCCAACAAAAAAAATAAATCTCAGTGGGTTAGCACGAAAGCTCGTGCTTGATGGTTTGATCGATGAAGAAAAGGCCCAGGCTACCTTTGAAGAGTCACTGAAAAAGAAACGGCCCTTCGTCAGTCTTATAGTTGAAAATAAACTAGTCCCCAGTAGTAGCATTGCATTAGCCGCCGCAAATGAATTCGGGGCACCACTTGTAGATTTAGATTTATTGGAAATAGACCCTGATATCATCAAGTTAGTTAAAGAAGAATTAATTAAAAAACATCATGCCTTACCAATTTTCAAGCGGGGTAAGCGACTTTCTGTTGCCGTCTCAGATCCAACCAATATTCAAGCATTAGATGAAATAAAGTTCGCAACGGGGCTAACAACTGATGCCATTATTGTTGAAGAAGATAAACTGACCAAAAATATTGAAAAAGCCATCGAAGCGGCAGAAGGCGGCTTGGGTGATATGGACGACGAAGATTTTGACGATCTGGATGATCTGGAAGTCGCTGAAGATGGTCCACAGCAACAAGACGATACTGAAGTTGATGATGCACCAGTTGTACGTTTTGTTAATAAAGTTTTACTCGATGCCATCAAGAAAGGCGCTTCGGATCTTCATTTTGAACCTTACGAAAAAATATATCGAGTGCGTTTTCGCATTGATGGTGTTTTACAGGAAGTCGCCAAACCCCCAATGAGCCTATCCAGTAAGATTGCTGCTCGTATCAAGGTTATGTCAAGACTTGACGTTTCTGAACGACGAATCCCGCAGGATGGTCGTATCAAACTTAAACTTTCAAAGACAAAATCAATCGATTTTCGTGTTAATACCTGCCCAACGTTGTTCGGTGAAAAGACTTGTATGCGTATCCTGAATTCAGATGCTGCTGCGCTACAAATAGACCAACTTGGCTACGAAGATCATCAAAAAGAGATGTTTCTATCAAACCTGCATAAACCTTATGGTATGTTTTTAGTGACCGGGCCTACCGGTAGCGGCAAAACGGTATCACTCTATACAGGCATAAACATCCTCAATCAGGTCGATATCAATATTTCTACCGCTGAAGATCCGGTGGAAATTAACCTGCCTGGTGTAAATCAGGTTCAGGTGGATGAAAAAACAGGCATGACCTTCGAAAAAGCATTGAAGGCCTTCTTACGACAGGATCCGGATATTATTCTGGTTGGGGAGGTTCGAGATCTTGGTACCGCATCAATTGCCGTAAAGGCCGCGCAGACAGGACATATGGTAATGTCTACTTTACATACCAATGATGGTCCGCAGACTCTAACTCGTCTTCAGGACATGGGAATACAGGCTTTTGCTGTTGCTACCAGTATAAATCTGATCACAGCACAACGATTGCTACGTCGTCTTAATCCAAACAACCGGGTGCCATTTGAAATGCCTGACGACGCCTTGAGAGACGAAGGCTACCCCGAGGATATGATTGAAAAAGGAATCAGTTTATTTGAACCTGGTGAAGAAACTGAAGATAATCCGGGTTATAAAGGCCGAGCAGGAATCTATCAGGTTATGCCTATATCAGATGACATGAAACGTTTAATTATAGAGGGTGCAAATGCAGTTCAATTAGCAGATCAAGCTGCATCTGAAGGTATCTGGGATATTCGTAAATCAGGATTGATGAAGGCTGCCAGTGGTGTAACTAGCCTGACGGAAGTTAACCGAGTAACTGTAGAGTAAATATTATGGCTGAAGCAAAAAAAGCAGAAATGTATACCTGGGAGGGCATAGACAAATCAGGTAAACGCGTTAAAGGCGAAACCAGTGGGCAAAGTGAAGCTCTGGTAAAAGCTATGCTGCGGCGGCAAGGAATCAATCCTCTCAAGTGTAAAAAGAAACCAAAACCTCTGTTAGGGGGCGGCGGCAACGCAAAAATTACTCCGAAAGATATCACTGTATTCAGTCGTCAATTAGCCACTATGATGTCTTCTGGTGTGCCATTAGTACAGTCTTTTGAAATCGTAGGCCGGGGGCATGAAAATGCGGGCATGCAAGAATTGATTTTAGCCATTAAGGGTGATGTCGAAGCAGGTAATAATTTAACTGAAGCGCTGAAAAAACATCCACTACAATTTAATGATCTGTATTGCAATCTGGTTGAAGCAGGGGAACATGCCGGTATTCTGGAAGCTATATTGCACAAGCTTGCAACCTATATGGAAAAGACTGAGGCATTAAAGTCGAAAATTAAATCGGCCTTATTTTACCCAGCTGCCGTTATCGTTGCTGCCGTTATCGTTGTTTCTATCTTAATGATCTTCGTAATCCCTCAATTTTCTGAATTATTTTCAGATTTTGGCGCTGATTTACCCGCATTAACCCAGTTTTTAGTCGATACATCTGACTTTTTTGTAGCCTATTGGTACATCATTTTTGGTGTTATGGGTGGTGTAGTATTTGGTGCTATGGAAATTAAACAACGTTCTACCGCTGTACAGCAATTTCTGGATCGCGCCATTCTAAAAGTGCCAGTATTAGGTGAAATTATGGAGAAATCAGCTATTGCCCGATTCGCCAGAACTCTCGAAACCATGTTTGCTGCGGGGACCCCTTTGGTTGAAGCTATGACTTCAGTTGCGGGCGCTTGCGGTAATATCGTATTTTACGATGCCACGATGAAGATGAAAGATGAAGTTGCTACGGGAACACAACTACAAGCTTGTATGCGTGATTCCGGTCTGTTTCCGAATATGGTTGTACAAATGGTTGCTATTGGTGAAGAGTCAGGTGCCATTGATACTATGCTTGGTAAAGTTGCAGACTGGTACGAACAGGAAGTTGATGATGCTGTCGAAGCGTTAACAAGTTTACTTGAACCAGCAATTATGGGGTTTTTAGGTGTGGTCATCGGCGGCATCGTTATTGGTATGTATTTGCCGATCTTTAAAATGGGTTCTGTTGTTTAATAACAATAAATCTATTAAGCGTAATCCGTCTCTTTCTTTACTAAATTTTATTTAGTGAATTACCATAATTTCGAGGCAACTCGTGTCATCTATATTTGAATTATTTATAACTCATCCAACTGTCTATTTATGTATAGTCTTTGCATTGGGACTACTAATTGGCAGTTTTTTAAATGTCGTCATACTAAGATTACCTGTAATGATGGAACGCGACTGGAAACAACAATGTTGCGAACTGCTTGAGCTTGATAACTCTGAATACGATACAGATCAAAAAAAATTCAATCTGGTTCTACCCCGTTCACGTTGTCCTGTTTGTGAACATCAAATAAGCGCATTAGAAAATATTCCCTTAATCAGCTATTTACTTCTAAAAGGTAAATGTAAACACTGCAAGACTAAAATTTCTTTGCGCTATCCTTTGATTGAATTATTTAGCGGTATATCTGTAGTCATTGTTGCTTTCTATTTTGGTGTATCACTTCAGGCTCTATTTGCACTGTTACTAACCTGGGCGCTTATTGCATTGAGCATGATCGATTTTGACCACCAATTATTACCCGATGATATTACTTTACCGCTACTTTGGCTTGGCATCGTAATCAATATTTTTGGCGTATTTACCGATCTAGAATCAAGTGTGCTTGGTGCTATATTTGGTTACGGTTCACTTTGGTCAGTCTATATGACCTTCAAGTTAATTACCGGTAAGGAAGGAATGGGGCATGGCGATTTTAAATTATTAGCTGTCCTGGGTGCCTGGTTTGGGTGGCAGTCTCTTCCTGTTATAATCATCTTATCTTCGATCGTGGGAGCAATAGTAGGGATCCTACTGATGATTTTTAATTCCCACGACAGGAATACAGCTATCCCGTTTGGACCATACCTGGCGATGGCAGGCTGGATCTCAATGTTATGGGGGCCCTATATCATGTCTGCTTATCTCAATGCGGTAATTTAAATGGCAAGACCATTACGCATTGCCTTAACTGGTGGTATAGGTACTGGAAAATCGACTGTTGCATCAACATTTCAAGCTCTAGGTGTCCCCATTATAGATTCAGATATAATTTCGAGAGCAATTGTGAAGCCTGGGAGCGCATCTTTAGAAGCTATCACAAAAGAATTCGGGAATGATGTTTTATGTAGTGATGGGCGTCTCAACAGAAGTAAATTACGCGATATTGTATTCGATAACCTGGAATCCAAAAAAAAGTTAGAGGAAATACTACACCCTGTTATATATAGGGAAATAGAAGATCAGATAAATAGTGTAAAATATCCTTATTGTCTGATTGTTATACCTTTATTAATTGAAACTGATTCGAAAGATAAATTTGATCGCATTCTGGTTGTCGATATACCAGAAGACATCCAGATAAAAAGAACTGCCGAAAGAGATAAAACAACAAGCATGTTGATAGAGAATATTATTAAAACTCAGGCAAGTAGAGAACAACGGCTAAAATATGCCGATGATGTCATTGATAATAATCAGGAAATTAATGATCTTAGTAAAACTGTTATGAATTTACATAAGAAATATTTGAAATTGTCTCATCAATAAAAATAAATGCAAAACAAGATAATATTTGAACAACCGCTAAACGAAAGAATGCGTAATTTTTTACGTTTAGAACACCTTTTCGATCTCATTGAATTTCGATTAGAAGATACACATGAATGGAATTGCAGAAGTATTCTTGAGTCTCTGCTTGAAATAAACGATTTATTGAGTCGTTCCGATTTAAAGGCTGAATTAATTAAAGAACTGGAACGACATTCTTCAATACTAGTATTATTGAAAAATAATCCTGCAGTAGATGAAAGTAGATTAAATAGTATTAATAACGAAATATGTTCATTATTAAAACTATTACGTGACAAATCATATCAACCAGGGGCACTGTTAAAAAATGATGAAGTGGTAACCAGTTTCAAACAACGAATCAGTATCCCGGGAGGAACATGTAATTTTGATTTACCCAGATTCCATTATTGGCTAAATCAACCAGATACCAACCGCAAACAAGATATAAAAAAATGGTCTGCTGATCTTGACCCAATTAAAAGATCAATTTATATGGCTTTAGATATGGTGAGGAACAGCACACATCCCGCTAAAGAAAAAGCTGAGACTGGGTTTTATCAAAAACCGATAGAATCAAATTTATCCTGTCAGATGATTAGGGTATTTTTACCATCAGCGAGTCTATATTACCCTGAAATTAGTGGTGGTAAACAAAGATTTACGGTACGTTTTATGGAACAAACTTCTACCGAAGCAAGACCAGTTCAAACTAAAAATGATGTTGACTTTGAACTTCATTGTTGCATTTTATGAATAAAATAATTACTTGTCCGAATTGTAATAATGTCACCGAACTTGGTAGTTCAAATTTATTCCGTCCATTTTGTTCTGAACGTTGCCATCTGATAGATTTAGGTAAATGGGTTGAGGAAAAATACAGTATTGCCGATCCAATGATGCCTGACTTTGAACAGACCCATTCTGAAAAACACTAATTATAGATAAGAAGATATAACCCTCTCTGGCGAATCTGAATTCCATATAGCACCAATCATCGCTATTCCATAAGCACCATAATCTAATGCAGTTTTCATTTCCTCCGGTGACATACCTCCAAGTGCGTATACCGGAAAAGAAACTTTCCGTGTAAGACTGGCGAATTTATCCCACCCAATGGCAGCAACGTCAGGGTGACTGTTAGTAATTAGCACAGGAGAAATAAAGGCATAATTTACATTTAATTCTGCTGCTTTGATAAGCTCTTGTTCATCATGACAGGATGCCCCTAATATAAAATCTTCACTGACAGGTCTACTTTCATATTTTTTTAATTCACTGGAATTCATATGAAGGCCATCTATTGCATATTTTTTTAAATCATCGGTAGTCCCATTAAGAATCAATTTTGCATTATATTGTCTTGCTTGTTCGCTTAGACTGCTTACAACATTATCAAATATTTTATTTTTCTCTGCTTTTAATCTGAGCTGGAAAATCTTCAGGCCGGCTGCAAAGCATTTTTCAGTCACTGATAATAAATACGCATAATCAGCATATGAATCCTGACTAATCACATAAAACGGATCTAGCGATATTGATTGAATAATATATTTATTCGCATCAGGAAACTTATAGTGTTTCAGATCATTTATATGAACCCAGCGAATTTCCTGATTTTCAAGATTGACAGGTTTTCCTCTCCACTCGAATACTTTCCAGACATCCAGAAACACATTTTTATCAGGATAATTATAACTAATGCCTGTAAATGATATTGCATTGCAAACATCTATACCTAATTCTTCAGATAATTCCCGTGTTAATGCAGTAAGAATATCTTCATTATTTTCGACCTTGCCACCAGGAAATTCCCAATAACCAGACAAATGTTGCCCAACTGATCTTTTTGAAATTAACACTCTGTCCCGGGTTGCGTTATATATAACACCCACCGCAACATGTGTTCTTTGATTCATTTTATGCTAGCTTGGCAATATATAATTTAAAGGAGAAATGAGTTAAGTTCGGTATTCTGCATTAATTCTAATGTATTCATGTGACAGATCCGTTGTCCATATTTTTTCGTTACACTCACCTCTATCACCAAGATTTACCGTTAACAGTATCTCATCTTGAAGCATCACCCGTTTGCCTTCAGCTTCTGCATAGTTCGGTGCTCGCTGACCATTTTCTACGATACATAATTCATCCAGATAAACCTGAACATTATTAATATCCAAATCCTGAATACCTGAATTACCAATTGCCGCTAAAATTCTTCCCCAATTAGGATCAGATGCAGTGAATGCTGTTTTTACCAACGGTGATTCGGCAATTTTATAGGCAACTGCCAAACATTCTTTTTCGTTTTTTCCGCTCTTCACTTCGATAGTCAAAAACTTTGTTGCGCCCTCTCCATCTCTGATAATTGCCTGAGCCAGTTCACAAAATATATTGACCACCTCACTTTCTATGAGTTTGTATTCCGTAGTGGCTTCATCATTTATACATTTATTTTTTGCCTTACTTGTTGAGATAAGAACACAGGAATCATTAGTCGAAGTATCACCATCAACTGTAATACGGTTGAAACTTTTATTAACAGCACTCAATAATATTTTATCAAGCAAGTCTTTATTAATATTCACATCCGTTGCAATAAATGCCAGCATGGTAGCCATATCGGGTCGTATCATCCCGGATCCTTTAACAATCCCGGTTATAGTAACAACCGTATCCCCAAAAACAATTTCTTTTGAGACTGCTTTAGGGATAGTATCTGTAGTCATAATAGCTTTTGCAGCATCAAGCCAACTATTAGATGATAAGTTTTTGATTAACTCCGGCAAAGCCAGATTAATTTTATCCACCGGTAATATTTCACCAATCACTCCGGTTGAAAAAGGTAGCACTTCACCTGTCAAACAAGTGGTAAGCCCAGCCAAAGCAAGACAGGTACTCCTCGTATTTTTTATTCCTTGTTCGCCGGTACCTGCGTTAGCATTACCAGCATTAATCAAACAATATCGTGGCTTATATTCCTGCAGATGCAGCTTTGCAACTTGCACCGGTGCGGCACAAAATAAATTACGGGTAAATACGGCTGATACATGACTGCCTTCAGATAATTCTATTAATGTTAAATCTGTCCTCTTCTTTGCATATATATTGGCACATACGCTCGAAAGTCGAATTCCCTTAACAGGTAAAACCACAATGGGGGGGCTTAAACCAACCGACATCTTCTCTTCGCTCTAATCCGGGTGGTGTTTCTTAATCTAGTTCTTATTTTAGGATAATCTTCCATGACATTGCTTATACTTCTTTCCCGATCCACACGGACAAGGCTCATTCCGTCCGATCTTGGGTTTGTTTCTAACAAAAGGTTTTTCTGCAGATGCATCGTTAGTAGATTGTGAATCATTTAGGCTATCAGGTGCTGAAGGATGATTAAAACTCATCTCCTGCTTTTTTTCCTTATTTTCTGCAATTTCAATATCTTCTTCAGTACGTATTTTTACTTTATAGAGAAATACGATTACATCATGTTTAATATTTTCGAGCATTTGCACAAATAAGTCGAAAGCTTCACGCTTATATTCCTGTTTTGGGTTTTTTGCTGCAAAACTCCTGAGATGAATTCCCTGTCTTAGATAGTCCATATTAACAAGATGCTCTTTCCAGTGCCTATCAAGAACATCAAGCATAATTTGCTTTTCTATACGCCTCATCAAATCAGGCGTTATCGCTTTTTCTTTATCGTCAACAACTTGTTGCATTTTTTCATGAATCTTTTCACGCAGGGTTTCTTCATGCAAAGTCTTGTCCTGTTCTAGCCAGGATTTTATCTCTAACGATTCATCAAATTCATGCTGAAATGCATTTTCTAATCCACTGACATCCCATTGTTCATCCATGCTTCCACGTGGAATATAACCATCGATTAAATTTTCAATCACATCAAAACGCATCGCATTAACTTCTTCAACAACTGTTTCGCCATCAAGCAGTTCATTTCTTTGTTGATAAACAACTTTTCTTTGGTCATTGGCTACATCGTCAAAATCCAGTAGATGTTTACGTATATCGAAATTATGTGCTTCAACTTTACGTTGAGCATTTTCAATTGCTCGCGACACCAGTTTAGATTCAATTGCTTCACCCTCTTCCATGCCTAATTTCTGCATAATCGCCGACACACGTTCTGAAGCAAATATACGCATCAAATTATCTTCTAGCGAAAGATAAAAACGGCTCGAACCTGGATCGCCCTGCCGACCCGATCGTCCCCTAAGCTGATTATCAATTCTGCGTGATTCATGCCGCTCGGTACCAATAATATGCAAACCACCGCTATCAATTACTTGTTGGTGACGCTTATCCCATTCATTCTTAAGATGATCAATCTGGTTTTGATCTACGTCATCTAACTGTTTCAACTCAACTTCGTAATTTCCACCCAGTACAATATCTGTACCTCGACCAGCCATATTAGTAGCAATAGTAACAACACCCGGGCGACCAGCCTGAGCAATTATTTCAGCTTCTTTTTGATGAAACTTGGCATTCAAAACCTGATGTTTTATATTTTCTTTATTAAGTAAATTCGATAGATATTCGGATACTTCTATTGATGCTGTACCAACTAAAACAGGTTGGCCATGAGACTGGCAAACTTTTATATCCTCAATAATCGCACCATATTTTTCTTTCGCGGTAAGGAAAATCACATCGCTTTGATCATCTCTGATCATTGGCATGTGAGTAGGTATCATAATTACCTCAAGACCATATATTGTCTGAAATTCATAGGCCTCAGTATCTGCTGTACCTGTCATTCCTGATAACTTCGAATATAAACGGAAATAGTTTTGATATGTAATAGAAGCAAGCGTCTGATTTTCATTCTGAATAGGCACCGCTTCTTTTGCTTCTATAGCCTGATGCAGGCCTTCAGACCAGCGTCTTCCCTGCATTGTACGACCGGTAAATTCGTCAACGATTACAACTTCATTATCCTTAACCAGGTAATCAACATCATTCTGGTATAAGTGATGGGCGCGAAGAGCAGCATTTAAATGATGCAGGATACTAATATTAACCGGGTCATATAGTCCTTGCCCTTCTTCAATAACACCATTATCTCTCAATAATTGTTCTATATGGTCGTGCCCTTCCTCTGTAAGATAAGCCTGTTTGGATTTTTCATCTAAAGTAAAATCGCCCGGGCCATCTTCTACTTTTTGTACTACTAATTCTGGTATCAACTTATTTATAGTAATATATAAGTCTGACTTATCATCAACCATGCCGGATATTATCAAAGGCGTTCTGGCCTCATCTATAAGAATTGAATCAACTTCATCTACTATGGCGAAATTCAAATCTCTCTGTACACGTCCCTCTTTACTGAAGGCCATATTGTCACGTAAATAATCAAAACCAAATTCGTTGTTAGTCCCGTAGGTAATATCACATTGATATGCAGACTTTCTTTCCTCCATCGACAATCCAGACACAATAACTCCTGTGCTTAAACCGAGGAAACTGTATAACTGCCCCATCCACTCTGCATCACGTTTTGCGAGGTAATCATTAACCGTAATAACGTGCACACCTAAACCTGACAAAGCATTAAGAGTAGCTCCCAGAGTTGCAACCAGTGTTTTTCCCTCACCTGTTCGCATTTCTGCGATATTGCCATTATGCAACACCATGCCACCTATCATCTGTACATCAAAATGACGCATATTTAATACACGACATCCTGCCTCTCGTACTAATGCAAAGGCTTCAGGTAAAATATCATCCAGACTTTCACCTTGCTGAATTCTTTCTTTCAGTTGATTTGTTTTGACAGGAAATTCATTGTCTTGTAATGATTTCAACTCATCTTCAAAATCATTTATTTGCTTAACTTTCTTGCCTAGTTTTTTGACCACACGATCATTACGCGTACCAAAAACTTTTTTTGCTAATTCTGTAATCATTCTTTTCTATCTTTATTTTAATATAGCGTGAGAAATCACGTGCCTAACGTAAGATGGATTATAATCAGAAGATAACTCTGAGAAACGCTTACTTCAATGAAATATATTTTTTAGGGTCTACAGCTTTTCCATTACTAATTACTTCAAAATGGACGTGTGTACCGGTAGATCTTCCAGAAGAACCCATGAGACTAATAACCTGACCTTTATCTACTTTTTGACCAACAACAACTAGATTTTTCTTGTTATGTGCATAACGTGTCTGATAACCATTACCATGGTTTATTTCTACCATATTTCCATAACCGTAGCGAACCCCTGACCAGGTTACAATTCCAGAACCAACTGCCAGTATGGGTGAACCCGGCTTGCCCGCATAATCTATGCCGTCATGAAACTCAACTTTACCTGTTATCGGATCTGTACGCTCACCAAATAAAGAGGATATCCATCCATCCATAGTTGGGCTTCCAGTAGGAATTGTTTGACTCTGTAATGTTCTATCAATCAACATCGATTCCATCGCTGCTAATTTTTCGGCACGATCCTGGACTTTATTATTTAATTGTTCTAAAGCAGTAATAAAATCATTAACTTTCATGGATTTATCATTTTTTACGGGTCGTGGCCCACCCAAACCTGGAGTCGCTGTAATATCAAACTCAATTTCATTAAGGTCAGCCATGCTGGCAAGACGTGAACCGAGCGCATCCAAACGCATTACGTGTGCCTGCAATTTACTTAATCTTGTAGCAAGAGCATCAAGGTTATTTGATGCATCTTCTTGTGCCTGATCAAGCATCTGTTGCTGGATACCAATTTCCTGGTTCCAGACAGGTGCTGCCTGAGCATATAAGTCTTCGACCGATCCACGTGTGAGATTCAATGAGAACTGACTTCCTGCATGAAAAATCAGAAGACCAGCAACTATACTTATTACAAAACAAAGACAAAGAGATAGAGGCCCCAGTGTTAGAGACAGACTCTTCTTCCTCGTTTTCGATATAAATAATAATTGCATATAATTACGTCTGATTTAAATCTATAATCTCGTATCAAATGAACGCTGATAATAAAAACAAAACCATACCTGTTATTAATCTTTTAAATGACAAACATTCTTCTCTTGCTGCCTTGCTGGAAAAAGCAAGTTCTATTCAGGCAACAGATCGCAAAATAAAAAAATTACTTGATCCTACCTTAAAAGATAAGTTTGAACTCGCAAATATAAACGCTGATGTTGCAGTAATACTAGTTAACTCGTCAGCCTGGGCAACCCGTCTTCGTTATAATATTCCAATTATCCTTGATATCCTTAACAAGGATCTAAACTATACTTCTATCAAAACAGTCAGGATTAAAATTAAAAAAGCTATTCCTGAAAATCCTGTGTTAAATAAAAAACCGAATTCTATCTCTGCTAATTCAGCACAATTTCTTAATGATGTAGCAAATAATTTTAATGATCCTGAATTACGTGCATGTATATTAAAGTTATCAAAAAATCATTCCTGAGAACATTAATTTACAGGCATGGCCTGCATAAACGAAATTGGCGCTTTGTGTTCATCTTCAAAAGTCACTAGTTCCCACGAATCCTCATTAGCAATTAATTCACGTAATAAAGCATTGTTCAGTGCATGACCTGATTTAAATCCCTCGAATGAACCAATTAAACTATAACCCAGTAAATATAAATCTCCGATGGCATCCAGTATTTTATGTTTTACACATTCATCCTCGTACCTGAGACCATCTTCATTGAGTATTCTATAGTCATCCACAACCACAGCATTATCCAGACTTCCACCTAATGCGAGGTTGTTTTCTCGAAGTAATTCAACATCTCGCATAAAACCAAAAGTTCTTGCACGACTTACTTCCTTAACAAAAGAGGTTGTAGAAAAATCAATTTCTGCCTTACAATTTTTATCGTTAAAAGCCGGATGATCAAATTCAATAGTAAACCCCACTTTAAAACCATCAAATGGTTCGAACATGGCCCACTTTTCATCCTGTTCTACACGGACTTTTCGTTTTATCCTGATAAATTGTTTTGGTGAATTTTGTTCTTCGACACCGGCTGATTGTATTAAAAATACAAAAGGACCGGCACTACCATCCATAATAGGTACTTCATCAGCACTAAGATCGATATAAGCATTGTCAATTCCAAACCCTGCCAAGGCTGAGAGTAAATGTTCAACCGTTGAAATACGCACATTATCTTTCACTAAAGTAGTTGAAAGACTAGTGTCTCCGACATATTCAGGATGGGCTGGAATTTCTAAAACAGGGTCTAAATCAACGCGACGAAAATTAATCCCGGAATTAGCCGGTGCGGGTCTTAAGGTCAAAAATACCTTTTTACCTGTGTGTAAACCTACACCAGTCGCACGGATTACATTTTTTAATGTACGTTGCCTTATCATGTTTACTTATTCAAACTTACTGTCTATTGGTAGCTGTTATTGTTATCTATTTGTTTTATAGGCAATTATGATGCCATTAGCAAGTTTTTGCCCGGAATTCCCCAATTCCGGGGGCTACTATACCACGTGCACTTCAAATTTAGTCTGCCTGTCTCCTCAAGAAGGCCGGAATATCTAGGTAATCCGAATCCCCACTTACTTTACTGTCATTTGAGTCTACTACTTTGTTACGCATTACTGTAGGACGTTCAAAATCCTTATAATCAACATTTATTGCATCATTTTGAACCAATTTGATGCGAGATGCATCTTCTTTGACAATATTTCCCAATCCAGTCGCAACTATAGTGACACGAATATCACCTGACATTTCAGGATCAATAACGGTACCAACCACAACTGTTGCATTTTCAGAGGCAAATTCCTTAACGGTTCGACCAACTTCATCAAATTCACCTATGGACAGATCCATGCCAGCAGTGATGTTGACTAGAATACCTCTGGCGCCAGAAAGATTAACATCTTCAAGTAATGGACTTGAGATAGCTGCTTCTGCTGCAACTTTTGCACGTTCTTCACCTTGTGCCTTACCGGAACCCATCATTGCCATACCCATTTCAGACATGACTGTTCTGACATCTGCAAAATCCACATTGATAAGGCCAGGACATGTTATTAACTCTGCTATACCCTGTACGGCACCTAACAACACATCATTTGCTGCGCCAAAAGCATTTAACAAGCTAACATCTCTACCAAGCACACTGAGCAGTTTTTCATTCGGTATAGTAATCAAGGAATCAACGAACTGACTTAACTCGATGATACCTTCATTAGCAATTGCAGCTCGTTTTTTACCTTCAAATGCAAATGGTCTTGTGACCACGGCTACCGTCAAAATACCCATTTCTTTAGCAACCTGCGCCACGATGGGTGCAGCACCTGTTCCGGTACCTCCGCCCATACCTGCGGTTATAAAAACCATGTCAGATCCTTCTAGTACATCCATCAAACGATCACGATCTTCCAGTGCCGCTTGACGACCGACTTCAGGATCAGCGCCAGCGCCTAAACCTTTAGTCATGTTACTACCCAACTGCAAAACAGTTTTTGCATTTGAATTTCTAAGTGCTTGTGAATCTGTATTCGCACAAATAAATTCAACCCCTTCAATATTAGCGCCGAGCATATGCTGTAAAGCATTGCCTCCACCGCCACCGACACCTATTACTTTTATAATAGCCGCCTGATTAGTTGCATCGACTAATTCAAACATGTTGTAACCTCCTACATTGCATATAGTTATTAATTAAAAATTACCCTGAAACCAACTTTTCATTCTTTCCCAAATACCCTTACCATCATTAATATGAATCTGCGTATTACCTTCTTGACTCTGTTTTTTTCCAAAAATCAGCAACCCTACGCCTGTCGCATAAATTGGACTTTTAACAACATCTGATAAACCTGAAACATACTGCGGAATACCAAGACGAACAGGCATATGAAATATCTCTTCTGCTAAATCGATAGCACCTTCCATTTTTGAACTCCCGCCTGTCAATACAATCCCGGCGGCAATCAAACCTTCATAACCACTACGTCTTAATTCCGCCTGCACTAGCGTAAATAATTCTTCGTATCGCGGTTGTACAACCTCAGCCAAAGTTTGTCTGGAGAGTCGACGTGAAGGACGATCACCGACGCTTGGTACTTCAATACTTTCATCTTGCTTAGCCAACTGTGTCAGTGCACAAGCATATTGAACCTTGATATCCTCAGCATGTTGGGTCGGAGTTCTTAAAGCGACTGCTATATCATTTGTAACCTGATCCCCAGCTATTGGAATAACTGCCGTATGATGTATAGCCCCATCTGTAAAGACAGCAATATCGGTTGTTCCACCACCGATATCTATCATGCAAACACCGAGTTCTTTTTCATCTTCGGTCAATACTGAATAACTCGAAGCTAATTGCTCAAGAATAATATCATCGACTTCCAGACCACAACGACGCACACACTTCACTATATTTTGCGCGGCACTAACGGCACCAGTAACCATATGTACTTTTGCTTCAAGCCTGACGCCTGACATACCAATCGGTTCTTTAACACCTTCCTGGTTATCGATAATGAATTCCTGCGGCAATATGTGCAGAATTTTTTGGTCAGCTGGTATAGCAACTGCTTTGGCAGCATCGATAACCCGATCAACATCACTATAAGTAACTTCGTTATCACGTATTGCAACAATGCCATGTGAATTCAAACTACGGATATGACTACCCGCAATGCCTGTATAAACAGAATGAATTTCGCAACCCGCCATCAATTCAGCTTCTTCAATGGCCCTTTGTATTGAATGAACAGTTGACTCAATGTTGACAACGACGCCTTTTTTCAAACCGCGCGACTGATTAGAACCAATGCCGATAATTTCAATTTCATTGTCAATTGAAATCTCACCGACAATTGCGACTACCTTGGATGTGCCAATATCCAGTCCGACGATTAGATTTTTATCTGCTTTTTTAACCATGTTTAGTCCACCTGATATTAACTTGCAGAGTGTTTGATTTTATTTTTTCCATTTAATTGAAAACCCATTTGTGTAACGCATGTCGATTGATTCTATTTGTTCTATACGATCTGATATCGTCGCTGGTATTAATGTACATACGCGATTAAAACGTTCATCGAAATCACGTCGACCCAGAATAACTTTAATGCCATTATTAAATTGAAATGACCACGCTCGTCTTTCATCCAGGGTTAGTGAGCCTAGATCTAATCCGATAGACTTAGTCCGAATCTGCATCGCGTTATATCGATCTAATAAATTATGCTCAGAACCTGTTGGTCCCGAGAGTATTGGAAGTTCTAACGGTATCGTATGAATTTCAGGAGCAAAATATTCTCCTAAAGAATTTAATAAACCGGAATCATTCCATCTTGCAACCGGAGTTTGTTCTATAACGATAACGCGCAGCGCATCTGGCCATATTCGTTTGACTGTAACCTCTCTGACCCAGGGTTCATCCAGAAGAGCAAGCCTCACCGCATCAACATCAAGACTAAAAAAACCACCCCGCACCTTATCTGTAACAAGTGACTTCAAATCTACCGGTGATAAATTAGTAAAGTCCCCTTCAATTCTTACTTGTTTAATTGGCAGAGTATCCGGATTTGACAAGGTCACACCGCCCCATACCAATAGCGATATAAATATCAGCACGAACACACTACCCAGTAATCTTGAACCTCCACTGTGATGAGTTTGTTGCGTATCGAAACTTAAATTTTCAGGGGCAAATGCCATATCGATAGCCATTAGCTTTGCAGGCCTTTGTCGGCAAGATTTAAACCACTCGTTGCCAATATCTGCACCACTAATTCTTCAAAAGATATTCCTGCGTGTTTGGCCGCCATTGGGACTAAACTATGACTGGTCATTCCTGGCACAGTATTAACTTCGATCAACCATACTTTACTAGAACTGTCGATCATCACATCAACTCGTGCCCAGCCACTGACATCTAATCGTTTACATGCTTTTAAACACAACTCACCCAGTGCTTTTTCAAACTCGTTATCGAGTCCACATGGACAAAGATACTTAGTATCATCATCTTCATATTTAGCCTGGTAATCATAAAAATCTCGTGCCGTTTCAAGTTTAATAACAGGCAAAACTGTTTCGTTTAAAATTGGCACCGTATACTCATTACCTTCAATCCAGCTTTCAGCCATTACCCGATCATCAAACTTATTTGCTTGCGCCCATGCAGAAGAAAGATCTTTTGCTTCCAGCACTTTGCTTGCACCAATACTGGAACCTTCTCTTACCGGTTTAACCATGATCGGCAAACCGACTTCTTCTGCTACTTGCTGCCATTGACTCGTTGCACATAGTTCAACTGCAGCCGGTGTAGATAAACCATTATCACGCCAGAGAGACTTACTTTTTATCTTGTCCATTGCAGTGGCAGAACCCAGTACACCACTGCCGGTATAAGGCATTCCAATTGTTTCCAATGCTCCTTGTATTGTGCCATCTTCACCACCGCGACCATGTAACGCGATAAAGACTCGATCGAAACTATCCTTTATTAATTGATTCAATGTGCCTTTATTAAAATCAATCGCGTGAGCATTCACACCTGCATTGCATAACGCTGTAGTAACCGCTTCACCACTTTGTAAAGAAATCGGACGCTCGGCTGATTCACCGCCCATCAAAACAGCAACCTTGCCAAAATCACTTGCTCTATACTCGGGTAGTCGCATTACTGTTCACCCCCGGCTTCGCCAATAATCCTGACTTCGGGGATTAAATTAATATTATGTTTTTCATGCACAGTGGACTGAACAAATTGAATCAGTTGTTCGATATCATTTGAGGTAGCAGTACCCGTATTGATAATAAAATTAGCATGCTTTTCAGAGACAGCAGCACCGCCAATTTGTTTGCCTTTAAGTCCGGATGATTCTATTAATTTTGCAGCATAATTCTCTGGCGGATTTCTAAATACTGATCCGCAACTATTTTGTCCCAGTGGTTGCGATGCTGCGCGTTCGCTTAACATCGTCTTTATCCTGTTTTCAACTACAACCTTATCAGATACTTCAAGTTCCATATTACAAGCTACAAACCACTCGCCTTCCGGGAGTGAGACGCTACGATACCCAATCTTGAATTGATCTTTTAGATATACCTTACGTGTGCCATTTCGGTTTATTGTCTCGGCCTGTTTTACACTACGCCATATTTCTCCACCATAGGCACCAGCATTCATCGCCAATGCACCACCAATCGAACCAGGAATGCCCGCCAGAAATTCAACACCGGCAAGACCTTGTTTTGCTGCAAAACGTGCCGCTTTAACACAAGGGATACCCGCACCAATTAACATTTCTTTTTTATTAATTATTTCAAGTTGATTAAGCGCTCCTACAATAGAAATAACTACGCCAGAAATACCACCATCTCTCACAAGTAAATTACTTCCCAGCCCAACCCAGGTAACAGGCATACTGATAGGAACTAGCGATATAAAAACAGATAAGTCTTCGATATCCGCTGCACGATAGAAATAATCTGCCACACCACCTGTTTTCCAGGACGTATGTCGCGACATAGGCTCTTGCTCCAGCAATTCACCTCTTAATATCGATGTATCAATATCTAAACGCATTTCGTTATTTAAACTTACCTGCTTATGTTGAATTTCATTTTGTACACTTAACAATGTTATTTCCTTAATGTGATAATCCCGAACAGTCTTCATAGAGCTGTTTCGAAAGCGAACCAATATCACCGGCGCCCAGTGTAAGAAGCAGATCTCCTTCTTCAACTACACTTGAAAGAACATCAAGCAAAACATCTTTCTCTTCAATAAAGATAGGATCTACCTGACCCCTGAGTCGGATTGCACGGCATAAGGAGCGACTATCCGCACCTGCGATATGTTTTTCACCGGCTGGGTAAACATCAAGAATCAATAGACTGTCCGCCTGGGAAAGCACACGGCTAAAGTCTTCAAACAAATCTCGCATACGCGTAAAGCGATGCGGTTGGTAAATCACAACCAGACGTCTGTCTGACCAGCCACCTTTTATAGCTGCCAGAGTTGCCTCAATTTCTGTCGGATGATGTGCATAATCATCAATCAATGTAACGTTGCATTTATTAATCTTGATATCACCACTGACATTACAACGACGTGATATACCCTGAAAATTACATAGCGCACTTATGATGTTCTCGTCACTAACACCTAATTCATGCGCAACTGCAATTGATGCCAGAGCATTTAATATATTATGTTTACCAGGTAAATTGAGTTCGACTTCTAACCAGTCTTTTTTATCTTTACGTGAAACCCTGAACCAGGTTTTTGCTTTTTCCTGACGTAATAATTCAGCATTATAATCAGCTTCAAAATCAATACCGTAAGTCACAACGGGTTTTGTGACATCGGGCAATATTTTCCTTATGCCCTCATCATCAATGCATAACACGGCTAAACCATAAAAAGGTAATTGATGTAAAAACTCGACAAAGTTATGTCGTAAATTCGCAAAGTCACCGCCATAAGTATCGAGATGATCAGCGTCAATATTAGTTATGACAGAGATGATAGGATAAAGATGAAGAAACGAAGCATCACTTTCATCTGCTTCTGCAACAATGTACTTACCGCTACCTAGACGAGCATGAGCGCCCGAACTGTTCAATAAACCACCAATAACATAGGTGGGATCAAGGCCGCCTTCTGCCAACACGCTGGCAACCAGACTGGTAGTTGTTGTTTTGCCATGTGTGCCGGCAATAGCAATACCCTGGCTGAAACGCATCAGTTCCGCCAGCATCTCTGCACGACGTACAACGGGTGTTCTATTATCGCGTGCGGCACATACTTCTTCATTGTTATCGTCTATTGCACTTGTTACGACAACAACGTCCGCATTTTTAATATTTTCTGCAGAATGTCCCATGGTTATGGGAATACCTAATGATTGCAGTCTTTCTGTAATGGCACCTTGTTTTATATCAGAACCACTTACTTCATAACCCAGATCCATCAGCACCTCGGCAATACCACCCATACCAGCACCACCGATACCCACGAAGTGAATGTGTTTTACTCTACCCATTACATGTGTTTGCATATCAGGCATGTGCGGCCTCCATGCATAATTTTGCAACGATCATTGTCGCATCAGGTTTTGCAAGTGAACGCGCTTTTATAGCCATTTGGACTATTCGTTCAGGTGCGTGCAATAACTCCAGTAACACTGCTTTCAATTTTTCTACGTTAAGCTGTGTTTCCTGTATTTGAATTGCTGCACCTTGAGTAGAAAGATAGTTTGCATTCGCTGTCTGGTGATCATCAACCGCATAAGGAAAAGGAATCAATATCGCACCAACCCCGCATGCCGCTAATTCAGCAACGGTTAATGCACCGGCACGACAGATGACTATATCCGCCCAGGCATAAGTAGCGGCCATATCTTCAATGAAGGCCAGCACTTCTGCCTCGACATTACTATCTTTATAGGCATCACTGATTTTTGAATAATGTCGTTCCCCGCATTGATGTTTAACCTGAACCTGATAGTCATTGCTTAACATAAGTAATGTTTCTGGTATGACTTCATTCAGTGCTTTTGCGCCAAGACTGCCACCAAGTACCAGAATTTTAATCACATCAGTATTACGATTTGCAAAACGCTCTTCAGGCTCGGGTAAGCTTACTATTTCAGAACGAACCGGATTACCCGTGATGGCGACTTTTTTAGAGGCTTTAAATGCATCAGGGAATGCGGCCATGACAGTAACAGCGAATGGTGCCAGTAAACGATTGGTAATACCGGATATTGCATTTTGTTCATGGATTAAAAGAGGTATGCGCATTAACCATGCGGCTATGCCACCCGGTCCGCTTGCAAAGCCACCCATACCTAACACAGCTACAGGACGTATTTTAATCATGATCAAAAGTGCCTGAGCCAGTGCGATGAATAGCATGAACGGTGTCATCAATAATCTAAGTATGCCTTTACCTCTAATCCCGGCGACACTGATCTTCAATAAAGGATATCCATGATTTGGAACAACCTTGTTTTCAAGACCTTTCTTCGTACCTAACCAGAATAAATTAAAACCATTGTCTTTTAGGTAATCAGCAACAGCCAATGCCGGATAGATATGTCCTCCAGTACCACCTGCCATGATAAGTATATTTTTATCACGCATAGGCTGGTACCACATCTGAATTAATATGACGTTTGTCTTGCCGACTCTCATATTCAATACGTAAGAGAATGCCAAGTAACATACAAAAGACAATTAAACTATTACCACCATAGCTCATCAGTGGCAACGTCAGTCCCTTGGTAGGTAATACACCCATGTTTACACCGATATTGATGTAAGCCTGTATACCCAAGATCAAACCGATGCCATAAGCAAAGTAAGCAGAAAAATATTCTTCAACCCGTTCTGCTATATGTCCAATTACAAACGCACGCCAAACAATAAATGAATATAAAAGTATCATAGTGATGGTGCCGACCAATCCAAGCTCTTCAGCTAAAACAGAAAAGACAAAGTCTGTATGTGCTTCGGGCAGGTAAAAAAGTTTTTGCACACTGCTGCCAAGTCCAACCCCAAACCAGTCGCCACGACCAAATGCAATCAACGCCTGCGTTAACTGAAATCCACTGTCATAGGGATCCTTCCAGGGATCAACAAAACTCATAAGGCGCTGCATTCGATAAGGAGAAAGTATTGCTAGCGTAATTAATGCACTAACTGCGACAGAGACCCATGCAAAAAAACGGACTAGTGGAACGCCACCCATGAATAACATACCAAGCGCTGTAGCAAATAGAACAACGCTTGCACCAAAATCAGGTTCAAGTAATAACAAGCCGGAAATCAAGGTTAAGACACCTATTGGTCTTATAAATCCGGCAAAGTCCGTTTGCACAGTTTGACGATGACGAACCATATAACCTGCTAAATAACCAATCACACATAACTTGACCGGTTCAGATGCCTGTAATGAGAATGGCCCTAACTGTACCCAGCGCATACTGCCATTAACCTCTTTACCAATCCCCGGGATCAGAATCAAAATCAATAAAAATATTGCACCTATCAATAATGGCAGACTGATAAATTCCCAAAAACTCATTGGGATTTTCAAGATCACGAAAGCGAGAGACAAACCTATGACGGCAGCAAAACCCTGACGCCAAAAATAATGTAGCGGGTCATCAAATTCTTTGGCAGATATTGAGATAGAAGCAGACGCAACCATTATCAAACCAATACACAAAATTAATAGCGCAATACCCATTAGCCAAAGGTCATAACCTGCCATCAATTTATTCTTCACATGGTAGTGCGAAGCTAATGTTGCCTGTTGTTTATATCGAGCAGACATCAACAGGACTCCAATCTATTAACGGCGTTAACAAAAACATCACCGCGTTGCTGATAATTGTCATACATATCCAGACTGGCACAGGCAGGCGCAAGTAATACTAAATCACCGGGCGTTGCTATTTCATTTGCACGGGCGACTGCTGTATCCATATCATCAACAAATTCATACGCCACTTCTGTGCCAATTACATCTGCAATTCTTTTCGCATCAACACCTAATAAAAAAACATGTATCACATATTGTCGAACAGCTTGAGTTAGACTCGACAGATCTGCATTTTTACTATCACCACCGGCAATTAAAATAATTGGGCCAACATCACATAACCCTTCAATTGATGCGATGCATGCACCAACGTTGGTTGCTTTAGAATCGTTATACCAACTAACCTTATTTACTGTTCTGACCCATTGGCATCGATGTGGTAGACCTTTAAACCTGCTTAACGTATCCACCATGACTAATTCCGGAACATTAACAGAACTGACCAACGCCATTGCAGCCAATGCGTTAGCAACATTATGTTTACCCTTAATGCCCAGTTCACTTTGTTTGATTATTTTATTCTCGCCCTGACATAACCAAACTGTATCGTTTTCTTTTATGACACCAAAATTATTACCACTCGGCTTTGTAAGCGAATAAGAAATTATCATTCTTGTGTCATCTATCATTGCTTTGGTGTACCCATCATCCTGATTGATGACCATCAAGCCATTGCCTGAATAAATTTTTTTCTTGGCCTCAGCGTAATTATCAATAGTTGAATAACGATCCATATGATCTGGAGACACATTTAATACTGCAGCAGCATGTGCATTAAGCGAAAACGTTGTTTCCAATTGAAAACTGGATAATTCCAGAACATATACGTCGGGAACCGCACCCTGTAAAAGCTCAAGAGCAGGTGTTCCAAGATTGCCACCTACCCTTGTCTTTAATCCTGCTGCCTGTGTCATCTCGGCAACTAAAGTGGTAACAGTACTCTTTCCATTTGATCCTGATATTGCAATGATTGGCGCCTTGGCTTCCTGACAAAATAATTCAACATCACCCATTACCGGAATGCCCTTTTCAATTGCCAGTTTTACTGATTCTTCTTCAACGGAAACTCCCGGACTCAATATGAGTTGATCTGACAGCAGTAAGACTTGCGCAGAAATTTCACCCAGATAAACAGGAACGTCGGGGAATTCTTTTTTTAAGGATGTTAATTCGGGCGGAGTGACACGACTATCTGTCACTGCTATAGATAAGCCTTTATGTGAAAGATAACGGACGCAGGAAAGCCCGGTCTTGCCAAGACCAATAATAACTGCATCATAATGAAGTTCAGTATCTTTCATGGTTATCTCTTTTTCTAAAATACAATGCAACTGGCATCCCTCATCGAATCTTCAAACTGGCAAGACCAACCAATACCAGAATGACTGTAATGATCCAGAAACGAACGATAACGCGAGGTTCTGGCCAGCCTTTAAGTTCGTAGTGATGATGCAACGGCGCCATTCTAAAAATTCTTTTACCGGTTAATTTGAATGATCCGACTTGTAAAATGACCGAAACTGTTTCCATAACGAAAACACCACCCATAATAAAGAGCGCCAGTTCCTGTCGCGTAACAACGGCAACCACACCTAAAGCAGCGCCAAGAGATAAAGCACCTATATCTCCCATAAAGACTTGCGCCGGGTAAGTGTTAAACCAAAGAAAACCCAAACCGGCACCCACTATTGCTCCACAGAAAACGGCAATTTCGCCAACACCCGGTACATAAGGAATTCCGAGATATTCAGCAAAACGAACATGGCCGGTTGCATAAGCAAAGATTGCTAATGCGCCAGCAACCATTACTGTTGGTAATATCGCAAGACCATCCAGTCCATCAGTGAGATTTACCGCATTACTTGAGCCAACGATGACGAAGTACGCGAGTACGACATATAACCATTCAAGATCAAACACCAAGACTTTAACAAACGGTACGATTAGTTGGGTTTCTGCAGGTAGTACTGCTGTTTGATAAAGATAAAACGCTGCACCCAAACCAACAATTGATTGTGATGCGTACTTATATTTTGCACTCAAGCCTTTGGGATTGTTGTAAATAACTTTTTTATAGTCATCGATTAAACCAATAACCCCGAAAAGCAATGTAACTATCGCTACAACCAGAACATAGCGGTTAGTTAGATCAGCCCAACACAGTGTACTGAACATAATAGAGACCAGTATTAACAATCCACCCATAGTTGGTGTACCGGTCTTATCAAGATGTGATTTTGGACCATCATCTCTGACACTTTGACCAATTTGCTTACTGGTTAATTGACGTATTAAGTAAGGTCCTAATATGAAAGAAATAAATAATGAAGTCAGGACGCCAAATATGGTTCTCAATGTAAGGTAGCGAAAGACACTAAAGCCACTATCAATTTGAATAAGATATTCTGCTAACCAGAGCAACATTTATACGTGCTCCTCTGTTAACGTATTTACAATACGTTCCATTTGCATCGCACGTGACCCTTTAACCAGAATAGTCGTATCCATATTCAGTAGTGTAATAAGTGCTTTTTCCAATGCTTCGTATGAATCAAAGTGCGTTGCACCTGGACCAAAACCCTGCGTTGCATTCATGCTTAATTCACCAATAGTAAATAAACCTTCTATGCCCGATTGCTTTGCTAATTCACCGGCATCCTTATGAAGACTTATAGCTGTATCACCCAATTCACCCATATCACCTAACACCAGATAACGTGAGCCTGCATAATTTTTTAAGACGTTTATCCCCGCATTCAATGAAGTCGGGTTTGCATTATATGTATCATCAATAATCCGGGCGCCTTGCTTGCCTTGTTTAATTTGTAATCGTCCCTTTATAGATGATAATTTTTCCAATCCACTTTTTATTGTTTCCAGTGATATGCCCAGGCTCAGACAACACGCGCTGGCGGCAAGAGCATTCATAACATTATGTTCACCTGATAAGGGTAAACAAACTTTGACTGAATCCCCGCTGTTAAATAAGTCGAACTCAGTTGCTGCTCCCTGACTGGCATGCTGTATGTTTTTTGCACGTACATCCGCATGGTCAGAAATCACACCAAAGCTTAATTGTTTTAAACCTTCACACTTTTTTCTCCAGAATTCAGCATAGGTATCATCTGCATTAATTATTGCAGTACCAGAAGCTTGCAATCCTGAATATATTTCAGCTTTAGCACTCGCTACACCATCGATATCACCAAAACCTTCAAGATGCGCAGGAGCACATTGCGTTATCACTGCCACGTTCGGACACGCAATAGCACTCAGCCATTCTATTTCTCCGGGATGATTAGCACCCATTTCTATAACGGCATACTGATGCTTTTTATCCAGACCAAATAAAGTCAATGGAACACCAATGTCATTATTCAAATTACCCGACGTAGCATGCACATTGGCTATTACAGACAAAATACTACTGACCATTTCTTTAACTGTTGTTTTGCCATTGCTACCGGTTATTGCAATTACGGGAATGGTCATTTCCTGACGCCAGGATCGGGCTAATAATCCCATGGCTTTTCGTGTATCACTTACTCTTAAAACCGGTTTGCAATGAGTCACATCACGTTCAAGCAATAATGAAGAAGCACCTTTATCTTCAGCTAGCGAGACATAGTCATGACCATCGAATTGTTCACCACTTAAAGCAATAAACAAATTTCCTTTTTCAAGCGTACGACTATCTGTACTGCATCCAGAAAAAGTAATGTCTTCACCATGATAGTTTGACTCGATGGCCCTGGCTGCTTTGGAAAGTGACATACTGATCATGATTGCTGTTCCGTCAGTCGTCTGGCTAATTCGCGATCACTAAAGGGCAATAGAGATGTGCCAATTTGTTGAGTATTTTCGTGACCTTTACCCGCAATCAAAACCACATCATTTTCATGGGCGTTTAAAAAAGTATTGGTTATGGCATCTGATCGATCATATTTAATCGTCACACGGGACTTATCCTGAATACCTTCAAGAATATTCTCAATAATGCCTTCGGCCGTTTCCGTTCGTGGATTGTCATTGGTTAAAACAATATGATCTGCAAGTTTTTCTGCTATTGCTCCCATCTGTGGTCGTTTTCCGACATCACGATCACCACCACAACCGAATACACAATAGAGCTCGCCACGACAATACGGTCTTAGAGCTAACAATGCCTTTTCCAACGCATCTGGAGTGTGCGCATAATCAACAATCACCAGCGGTTTACCCGCCGCAGTAAAGTATTCCATTCTGCCAGGTATGCCACTGAAACCAGATAAGGTTTCAGCAACTTTATCTGCGCTAAAGCCAGCTACACACAATGTGGAAAATGCAGCCAGGATATTATCTATATTGAAAGAACCAAGCATACTGGTTTGTATAGCAAACTGTCCCCAGGGACTTTCTATTTTAATTTTTGTTTGAAGGCCTTCAGTCTCAATATTTTTGCAATAGACCAGCGCAATATTTTTATCATTCAACATCGCAGAGTTTGCTTGAATTGAATATGCAACGATATTGATCTTCGCCGGTATTTTATCTATTAACTTAAGTCCATAAGGATCATTAATATTAACAATTGCGTGTTTTAAACCTTGTAATTGAAACAACTGAAATTTTGCAGCCGCATAATCATCTAGCGTTAGGTGGTAATCGAGATGATCTCGACTCAGGTTTGTAAAGACGGCAATGTCAAATGCAGTACCTGCAACTCTGCCCTGGTCAAGCGCATGTGATGATACTTCCATCACTACAGAATCAATCTTATTTCGCCATTCGGATAGTAGTGAATGTAAGGTCACGGGATCCGGTGTCGTTGTCGAACCTTTTGCTATTTGTTTGAATGGTCCATAACCAAGTGTCCCCAACACGGCGCTTTGCTTGCCCAACGCATACAAGGCATAAGCAATCATGTAAGAAACTGTAGATTTACCATTAGTGCCAGTTACACCAATTAATTGCATGGCTTTCGATGGTTCATCATAAAACCGACTGATAATATCGCCAGCTCGTTGACGTAACCCGGGGACTCTAACCAATGTGACGGAGCTCGGTTTGATATCAAGCATTACATCACTATCAATTGCTACAGCAACAGCGCCAGAATGGATTGCAGCATCGATATAATCGACACCATTCACCGTTGATCCACGATACGCTAAAAACAGATCACCAACCTGAACAGACCGACTATCGATAGCGACTCCTGTCACATTAATAGACGTATCAACACTGCAAATGTCCCTTAGCAGTTCATTTAGTGATTTTGAATAATTCAGATTTTCAACAGTCATCATCATTCGAACCCCATTAATTGTTGAGGTTTGTGGCTTTTAGCCAGAATTGGACTGGTAAAAGCGGGTAAATCATCCGGCGGAACATTCAGTAATCTAAATGTTCCTTCCATGACTCTTGAAAAAACCGGTGCTGCAACTACACCACCATAGTGATGGTCGCCACCGGGCTCATCGATCAATACCACCATAGCGAACTGAGGTTCACTGGCAGGCGCAATGCCAGCAAAGACTGATAGATAACGATCGTCAGAATAACCACCGCGAATATACTTATAGACCGTGCCGGTCTTACCAATAACACGGTAGCCTCTTACAGCAGCCCTTTTCCCCGTTCCTTCTTCAGAGACGACTGTTTCCAACATCTTTCTGACTTGTCGCGCAATATTTTCCGGTATAACACGCTTTCCAGAAACAGGACTGGTAACTTTAAGAAACGAGACTGGCAACATCACACCGCCCGTTGCCAAAACGGAATACGCATGCGCAAGTTGTAACGGAGTAACAGAAATACCGTAACCAAATGACAAGGTTGCCATTTCGACATCAGACCATGTGTTGTAAGGACTTAATGTCCCGGATGATTCTCCAGGAAAACCGCTGCCTACCAGTTGACCAAAACCAAAACTAGACAGAGTACTCCAGTATTGTTCCGGTTCCAGAGATAATGCGATCTTACTCGCGCCAACATTACTTGATTTAGTGATGACTGTGGAAACATTGATGTTTCCATAATTATGCATATCACGAATGGTATGATCACCCACCTTAAAATAACCTGGCGATGTGTTGATGGCGGAATGCGGTGTGTAAATACCTGACTCCAACCCTGCTACGATAGTAAACGGTTTCATTGTCGAACCGGGTTCAAATACATCTGTTACTGCACGGTTACGAAAATACTGACTCTTTAATACTTTACGATTATTCGGGTTATATGATGGGTACCCGACCATCGCCATTACTTCACCGGTTTTAATATCCAGCATCACCAGAGAACCACTTCTTGCATGATGATATTTAACTGCAGTTGCCAATTCTCGATAGGCAAGATATTGAACACGTCGATCAATACTCAAGGTGAGCCGTTTTCCAGGCTCGGACGGCTCGATACTTTCTATATTCTCAACGACTCGATTTAATCGATCTTTTAATACTCTTTTCTTACCAGGCTTACCGGTCAACCAATCGTCATAGGCGAGTTCCAGACCTTCCTGACCTTTATCATCAATATTGGTGAAACCAATAAAGTGAGATGTCACCTCTGCCGCAGGGTAATAACGTTTATATTCACGTTCTGTTGAAATACCTTTGATACCGAGCTCTTTTACGGCTGCAACCAAATCAGGATCAGCATGTCGTTTTAAATAAATAAAATCCCGACTGATTCGATCACGCAATAACTGTTGCAATTCATCAACAGTCATATTCATGACCTTGGCTAATTCAGATAATCGATCTTCGTCTTCCATTACTTTTCTTGGTGTCACCCAGATTGAATCTACCGGCGTACTCATAGCCAATTGCTCGCCATTACGATCAGTAATCACAGCACGGTGTGCGGGTATATCAACAATACGAATAGATCGCGCATCGCCATGGTCTTTCAGGAAGTCATTTTCCAGAAGTTGCAGGTAAACAGCACGCGATGATAATAAAACCATGCCACAAAGAAACAGACTCAGAATAAGCCAGCGGCGTATTGGATATTGTGCTTGTACAGTACGTAACTTCATTTCGCTAATAGGACTACTGCGTTTTGTTCCGGCATTTTCATGCCCAGATTTGTACGGGCAAACATCTCGATTCTGTCATTAATTGCCCATGTACTCTGTTCGAGCTGCAACCTGCCCCATTCTTCATTTAATTCATCGCGCGTTCGTTCCAGTGCCTGTAACTCAACAAACAAACGACGTGTTTCATGGCGAGCAATCACAACCTGTAAAGCTGATAAGAATATTGCTATAAAAAATCCATACTGTAATAGCAGCTTCATAATCAACAGCGCTCCGCCACACGCAAGGTTGCACTGCGCGCTCTTGGGTTTAGTGCTAATTCTTCTTTACTCGCTCGTACTTTTTTACCTACTAACTTCAATCTCACGTTAGTATTGTCCGGCATGATCGGCAGTTCAGGCGGGTATTGTTCAGGCGTCGCTTCATCACGCATAAAACGTTTCACGATTCGATCTTCAAGTGAATGGAAACTGATTGCAGCAAGACGTCCGCCAGTACATAAAACTTCAACCGCTTGCGGTAATGCTTGCTTTATCTCATCAAGCTCACGGTTAATATAAATTCGTAATGCCTGAAATGTTTTAGTTGCCGGATGAATATCATGTTTTCTGGATGGCGCAGCCTGGCGAACAAGTTCTGCCAACTGAGACGTTTTCGTTATCGGATTTTCATTACGTGCATTGACTATAGATTTTGCGATACGTCTTGAGGCTCTTTCTTCACCATACTCATAAATAACATTAGCAATATCGGTTTCATTGGCAACATTCAACCAATCTGCAACACTTTGTCCAGTTGTTGGATCCATGCGCATGTCGAGTGGTGCATCAAACCTGAAACTAAAACCTCGCTCAGCATCATCCAATTGTGGCGATGAAACACCGAAGTCAAACAAGACACCAGCGACCTGTGCTTCCACTGCATGTCGCTTAACATGTTGCATCAACATAGTGAAAGAGCCTTTGATAATCTCAAAACGTTCATCCTGGGTAAGATCATTTTCAACTGACAAAATGGCATCAGGATCTTTATCAAAGGCAAGCAAACGACCTTTTGGGCCAAGTCGCTTAATAATTTCACGACTATGGCCACCTCGACCAAATGTACCATCAATGTAGAAACCATCTGCACGGATATTAAGTGCCTCTATAACCTCATCTAATAAGACTGGTTTGTGACCATTGCTCAATGTAATGAGTCGCTTAACGTCAACACGACGTTATAATGACAATGTCTGTAATGATTCAGGAGTGGGGACTGAATCATCACCAACAGATTGCAACCATTCATCACGCTGAGCTTCCCAGGCCTGTTCATTCCAGATTTCGAATTTATTACCTTGTCCAAGTATCACGGCCTGCTTATTCAGTTCAGCATAAGAACGCAATTCCTTGGGGAGGAGGATGCGACCCTGGCTATCGAGCTGACAATCAGAGGCGTAACCACGCATCATTTGCTTGGTTCGTCGGCTTTGTTTATCGAAATCAGAAAGAGTGGCCAATTTATCTTCAATCAATTCCCATTCCGGCAGGGGATATAGCCAGAGAGAACGATCTAGCGGGTTTAAGGTAATGACGAGATTATTTTCGGCTTGCACAGCAATAAGATCGCGATAACGGCTGGGAACCGCTAAACGACCCTTACTATCAATGCTGATTTTGTTAAAACCTCGAAACACAATGTCATCCCCATTTTGCTGGTAAAATCCACTTTTACCCACAATTCCCCACTTCTTGAACTATAGGGATTTCGAGTCTTCTCTGTCAAGGTTTCTTTGTCTTTTTTTTATATAAAAACTGGCTGTGTAACAGTAACTTAGCATCAATAAGTTGAAAAAGAATAGGATAAATTAGATAAGCTAATTATTAACATTATTTATTTCATAATGTTCGGATTAACACTTGATAGTTTACTTTAAGTGCTAGAAAAGTTAGTGAGTGGGAACTTCTATTTTTAGATAATTGATGTAAATTATTCAAATTCCTCAACATCAGCACCCATTTCTAGTGCTAATTGACTGTATTTTCTGCTAGCTAGCTCGTTCATCTCCATGTTTGCCATTCCAGTTTGATATAAAACAGCCAGATTATGGGCCGCCAGCGCATCGCCTAATTCGACTGCTTTTTGAAGTAATTCAACCGCTTTTACACCATCCGGTTCCACTCCAGCACCTACTTTATAGGCCAATCCCAACATGCCAAGAGCCTCTGCAATACCTGCATCGGCTAACGGTTTCAGCAAAGTTAACGCTGTGCCATAGTCCTTATCAGAAAAGGCCTGGCTGACGATTTCTATGGCTTTTTTTACCTCATCGACTTCAGGCGTTGATGACATACTTCAGCGTCTCCACAACTTGTTCTGGTGTTTGTGCCCAGGCCAATGCAGCGGCATCGACTTCTTTCAAAGGATGGATGATCGATTCATCATGCAAAGTGATATAGGGTTTACCCATTGCAGCACAATAACCTGCATCAAAAGCAGCGTTCCATTGTTTATATTTATCACCGAATCGCACAATCGCAATATCACATTTTTCAATCAGATTTTGCGTACGGATACTGTTGACCTTGGCTGACTTATGATCACGCCAGAAATTATTCTCGTCTTTACCAAGATGATCACCTGCCGCGTCACTCGCATCGTGGTCGGTAACAGCCGAAGTATACGTGATTGGTAACCCGAGTTTATCCGTGCCTTGTTTTATTTGTTCACGCCAATCGGTGTGTATTTCACCTGATAGATACACAGTCCAGTTCATTGTTTAACCTCAAAACTTATTGAAAGGTATATAAAAAAGAGTCGGCCGATAAGCCGGGTTCTGTCTTGGGCAATCATTCATCTGGGATGCACGTCACCGTACACCTCAAGCAACCTACCCGGAAACAGTGCGGGCCACACCATTGTTTCCCTATTTGGTCTTGCTCCAGGTGGGGTTTACCCTGCCACTGCTATTGCTAACAGCGCGGTGCGCTCTTACCGCACCATTTCACCCTTACCTATCGAAACAGGCGGTATATTTTCTGTGGCACTTTCCATCGGCTCACGCCGTCCAGACGTTATCTGGCACCTCGCCCTATGGAGCCCGGACTTTCCTCTATTGGAATAAATCCAACAGCGACTGCCTGGCCGACTCTGGGTGGTAGTTTATGGTCAGATGAGTTACATGCAAGGAAAAAGAAGACTAATTAAATAAATAAACACACTTAGGCAAACTAATGAACAATAACGCGCTCCATTTTCTGATACTCCTGCTTATTCTTATTCTCTAAATTCCAAAGGTTCAAATTAGTTTGCATACTCAACCAAAATCGTGGCGTACTACCCAACACACGACTTAAACGAATGGCAATATCTTCGGTCACATCACCACGTTCATTAACTACTTTCGATACCGTGTTTCTAGCAATACCACAACGTCGAGCTAAATCGCTCACCGTAAGACCCGTCTCAGGTAAAATCACATTGCGAATTAACGCACCAGGATGAGTAGGTTTACGTGCCATTAGTGATAATCCTCTAAATTAATATCGACAACATCGTTGCCATCCATAACCCACGTAACGCGCCAGTTACCCGTCACGCGAACACTATATTCGCCCTTACGCTGACCCTTTAAGCCATGAAAATACAAACCTGTGATATCCATTTCTTCAGCGATTTCAATCGTATCCAATGCATCTAGAATAACGATTAATCGATCCGCTATTTCGGTACGAATACCGCGTTTATCCGTATAACGCGGATCTTCGAAGAAACGCTTCAATCCCTTGTGGCGAAACTTTTTGATCATATTCAGAGTGTAATTAAAATGATTACAGTTTGCAATCAATCTGGATACATATAGGTTAGGTCATAAATGACTATATTTTATTGTTTACGCGATCGGCCTTTTTCGTATTGTGGAGTGTTACGAAGTTTTTGTTCATTATGTAATTTCTGATAATTTTCCCAGCGCCGCCGTTCAAGTTCACCCGATTCCAGAGCCGCTTTAATACCGCATTTTATTTCAGTTTCATGTTGGCAATTATTAAATTTACATTGCGATATAAATTGCATGACATCATCAAACGCATCTTCAATTCCGCTTTCGCAATCACTTAACTGTAATTCTCTAATGCCCGGCGTATCAATGAGAATGCCACCATCGTTAAGTAAATGTAATGAACGTGATGTCGTCGTATGTTGACCTTTACCATCTTCTACACTCACCTCTGCGGTTAATTGTTCAGCATCAGTTAAACTATTAATCAATGTTGATTTACCCACACCGGATGAACCAACGAAAGCGATGGTATGGCCTTCCGTACATAAATTTCCAAGCGATTCCAAACTCGATTTATCTTTCGAATTCACACATTCAACACGAAGTTCACTTTGTAAGCCTTGCACTTCATGTTTAAACGAATCCGCATTATCAATCTTATCGGTCTTGGTCAGTACAACAACAGGGATTATGCCTGCTTCAAAAGCCAATGCTAAATAACGCTCAATACGTGAGACATTAAAATCCTGATCACAAGACATAACGATAAATAAGGTATCTACATTCGCAGCAATGGTCTGATCATGTGTCCGTTTTCCGGCCGCTTTACGAATAAGCACTGTTTCTCGATCAAGAATACGAAGTGGGCGTTCACCTTCGTTGGGGATTAACATCCAATCACCAACCGCTAAATTTTTAGGTTCACTGAAGACCCCTATTTCAAAGTCTTCAACGCCTTTATTACTCCAAACGATGCAATGACTACGATAAATTTTTGAAATGCGCGCAGGATAGGATTGAGCTTCTTCTTCGGCGTTAAGCTGCTCGTTGAAAAATGATTTCCAACCTAATTGAGATAGTTTAAAAATGATAATTTCCTAATATATTCCACTTCGTGGAATTAACTATAAACATTTGCTTTCGGCTGTGAATTCAATTGGTGGCCGCATATTAACATTTCAACTTATTGATAAAAGCAGACATTAATTTTCTTTGCCTGATTCCAGTGCTAATTTATAAACTTCATTTTTTTTCTTGCCAGTTATTTTTGCTGTTAAGCCTGCCGCCTCTTTGGGGGAAAGATTCTCTGACAGGATTTGGTTGATTCGTAAGACTTCTTCATCAGAGATAGATACTTCCTGTGCACCATCAACAATGACAACAAATTCGCCTTTGATTCTTATTTCTTCACTTTCGAGTTTTTTATTTAATGCAGATAAGGTATCACGAACGATTTGTTCAAATTGTTTAGTGAGTTCTCTTGCGATAGTTGCGCGTCTTTCTGCACCGTATATTTCCTGCATGATTTTTAAAGACTCAACGATACGGTGCGGTGCTTCATAAAAAACCAGCGTTCGAGATTCATTTTTTAATTCTGATAAACGCATTTTTCTCGCTTCGCTTTTTGGTGGTAAGTAACCTTCGAAAATAAATTTATTGGTTGGTAAGCCCGATGCGGATAAGGCGGTAATAATTGCCGAAGGCCCCGGTATAGGGACGACCTGTATATTATTGTCATGTGCGGCGGCAACCAGTTTATATCCAGGATCATTGATCAAGGGTGTCCCTGCATCGGAGATCAGGGCAATAGATTCCCCATTAATTAATTTCTCGATCAACTGCATCGTAAGTTGCTCTTCATTATGCTCATGATAGGCGCGTGTATTTGTCTTTATGGCAAAACGTTCCAGTAAAGTCTTGCTATGGCGCGTATCTTCTGCAGCAATCAAGTCGACCTGTTTCAGGGTTTCAATCGCGCGTTCTGAAATATCGCCCAGATTACCGATAGGTGTTGCGACTATATATAAGAGTCCTGCCAATTCTTGCTCCTGAACATTAATTTAAATCGGGTGTCGAAATTATTACGTCAATGTACAATATAACTCATGCGAATTTTAATCATTTTACTTATTTCACTCTCTTTACTGACCGCCTGTGGCCCCACCAAGGAGTCAAATCAACAAGTACAGGTCGATCCAGAAGAAAATGTGCGTAGTTTGATGCAGTCGGGAGATTTCTCTGCAGCTGCACTTGAATACATCAATCTCGGCGAAAAAGACAAAAAAAAGACGGCAATCTATCGCTTGAAAGCAACAGCAGCCTATATAGAGGCTGAAGATTATAGTGAAGCTCAAAAAACTCTAAGCACTACAACCGTTTTGAAATCCGATTCTCTGCAATATATCAGGATGAAAATTCTTGGCGCTCGTCTGCAACTGGAATTTTCTCAACCAGTCCAGGCATTGGCTTTGCTTGATGAAGTAACCGAAGCAGAAATTCCACAAAACCTGAAAGTCTCCTATCACGATATACGCGCCAAGGCTTATCTTGCGCATGGAGACTACCTCAAGGCTGTCTCGGAACGTATACAACTCTCTAATTATCTGGATACACCTGTTCAGAAAGAAAGCAATAATCGTGCGCTTTGGGCAATATTGGAAAGTATGCCCGAATCGGATATTGATGATTTACGCATCAATGCACCGGAAGAATTAAGAAGCTGGTTTGAACTCGCATCACTTTATCGAACATATCGCTATCAACCGGTCCGACTTAGTAGTGCTATCGATGGCTGGGTACAGCGTAATCCGGGACATCCCGCGTATTCGTCTATCGCACCGGAATTGATTGCCGAGAGCAAACAATTTGTCAATCGACCGCAAAAAATTGGATTGTTATTGCCGCTATCAGGAAAATATGAAAAATCATCAACCGCCATTCGTGATGGTTTTATAGCCGCCTGGTACATGGATAATCAGGATAATTCAGAAATTGAAATCTATGATGCCAATGCCATGAATATTGTGGATGTTTATCAACAAGCTGTTACCGAGGGTGTTGATTATGTAGTCGGCCCTTTGGAAAAAGAAGCCATTAACCAACTCGTCAATCTTAGTGACCTTCCTGTTCAAATATTGGCGCTTAATCGTCAGGATCTGAATACAGAACAGACGAGTAACAAACTTATACAATTTGGATTGTCACCCGAAGATGAAGCGATGCAGGTTGCGGAAACAGCAATGTCCGATGGTCATAGACTGGCGCTGGTTATGTCACCGGATAATCCATGGGGAGAGCGTGTTGCCGAAGCCTTTATGACGCGTTGGGTCGAGCTGGGCGGTGCAGTATTGGAACGATCAATATTCGAAAGCAACTCTAAGGACTATGGTCTAACGGTCAAATCACTACTAAATATTGATAGTAGTGAAACTCGTGCCCGAAACTTACGCAACAAACTCAATATAAAAATCAACAGCGTCGAACGCCGTCGAGAAGATGCTGATTTTATATTCACAGCAGCGGTACCGAATGATGCACGACAACTGTTCCCCCAAATTCGTTTTTATCGTGCAGCAGATCTACCAGTATACGCAACGTCGCATATTTTTAGCGGTATTATCGACGAGACCAGAGATAACGATTTAAATGGCGTTATATTTTTAGATATGCCCTGGATACTGGAGACATCGCATCAACTTTCAATGATTCAGGACGCTCTTAATCGAAACTGGTCACAGGAAAAATCTCAATATCGCCGCCTCTATGCACTGGGTATTGATGCATATCACCTGATTCCACAAATTGGTCGTCTAAGCGTTGAAAAAAATACTTTCCTGAGTGGTGAAACGGGCGATTTGAGTATTACACCAGAAAATATTGTAAAACGTAAATTACGCCGTGCTCAATTTGTAGAAGGAAAACCTGTCTTACTGAATTAAACCATTATCAAGGATGACAAAAATCTCAAAACCGGCAAACGCTGCTGGTAAAAGCGCCGAAGACATTGCGGCGAGTTATCTTACTCAACAAGGGCTGAAATTAATTACCCGTAATTTTCACAGCCGCTTTGGCGAGATAGACTTGATCGCGATTCAACAGCATATCCTTGTTTTCATTGAGGTACGCTATAGAAAAAATGAGCGCTTTCTTGCTGTCGTTGAAACAATTGATGGGCGTAAGTGCCGAAAACTTGTCGCCACCAGCGAATACTATTTAATCAAACACAAAGCTTACCAGAACTTCCAATGTCGTTATGACGTTATTGCTATTACCGGTGAACTTAATAAACCTGTAATCGAGTGGATTAAAAATGCATTTCAGGCATAATATTGGCGATTCAATTTCATGTAGTTAACTCTTTGTTTATGGATGCCATTCAACGCGTAAAAAACAATTTTAATGAAAGCATTCAGGTCAAAACTGATGCCGTAGACAAACTGGCACCCGTTATTGCTGCTGCCGCAGCTGCTATTGCAAATGCCTTATTAAATGAACATAAAATATTAGCCTGTGGTAATGGTGGATCAGCGGCTGATGCCCAACATTTTTCGGCGGAAATGTTGAATCGATTTGAAATGGAGCGTCCGGGCTTACCTGCAATTGCGCTAACCACAGACTCATCGACCTTAACATCAATCGCAAACGACTATCAATTTGCCGAGATCTATTCAAAACAGATTCGCGCATTAGGACAGGAAGGTGATGTATTACTGGCAATCAGTACCAGCGGTGAATCACATAACATTGTGCATTCTATCGATGCCGCACATGACCGGAATATGATCGTTATCGCGTTAACCGGCAGAGACGGCGGTCAAATCGCCGACTTGATAAATGCTAATGATTTTGAAATACGTGTACCTACATGGTCAACGGCGCGAATTCAGGAAGTCCATATCATGATCATCCATTCGCTATGTGATCTGGTGGATCTACAATTACTCGGACAGGACGGCTAAAAATGAAACAACTGAAATTACTGTATTTATTAATTCTACTTTGTCTGATGCCGTATATATCCGGATGTGCAGTAATCGCCGTCGGTGGTGCAGCAACAGCAGCAACCGTGGCCATCGATAGAAGAACACCTGGCACACAGATTGAAGATCAAACAATCGAGGTTAAAGCAGTTCAGGCATTGAATGCTGATCCGGAATTGGATGAACAGGCACATCTGAACGTAATTAGCTATAACACAGTAGTCCTGTTGAGTGGAGAAACACCGACCGATGCCATGCGCCAAAAAGCACTTGAGTTAGTTAAATCAATCGACAAAGTCACACATGTTTATAATGAAATCACAATTGCGGCACCGAGCTCAATGGTATCAAGGACCAGTGATTCCTATATCACCACCAAGGTTAAAACAAAACTATTTGCTAATCAGGATCAAACCGGACTCGATGTAAAAGTGGTTACTGAAAAAGGCGTAGTTTATCTAATGGGCATTGTCAGTCATGCTGAAGCAGAGATAGCAACTGACATCGCAAGACAAACAGGCGGCGTCCAAAAAGTCGTCAAATTATTTCAATACAACGATTAACAATTAACACGATAATTAAGTTAATTATTTTTGCGTATACTGCTACATCGTTTACGCTAAAACAGTACGCAATAATGCAACTAAAGACAGTCTCATCCTGATTTGTCATAATATGGTATCTGCATTCTTGCTTCAAGCGAATAACCGTATACCCCTGCACTAAACGAATACAATAATTATTATGTTTAACCACCCTGAAAATTTAAAACAATCCCTGACCAGCGCATTAGAAAATAAAGGCGCGGCTTATAAGCCACGCACACGTTATCTCGATGAGAATCAGCAACCCATCTATATAAACAGATTAATACTCGAAGACTCACCCTATCTGTTACAGCATGCGCATAATCCGGTCGACTGGTTTCCATGGGGTGACGAAGCGTTTAAAAAAGCCGCTCAAGAAAACAAACCGGTATTTCTTTCTATCGGCTATTCGACCTGTCACTGGTGCCATGTCATGGAAGAAGAAAGTTTCGATAATGAAGAAATTGCAAAACACATGAATAACTTCTTTGTCTGTATCAAAGTCGATCGTGAATGTCATCCAGATGTTGATACTTACTACATGACGGCGGTGATGATGATGCAAGGCCATGGTGGCTGGCCTATGAGCAGTTTTTTAACGCCTGAAAGAAAACCGTTCTTTGGCGGCACCTACTACCAACCAGAGCAATTCATAACCTTAATGAATCGGGTTGATGAACTCTGGCATAAACAAAATGCTGATTTACTTGAACAATCCAATAGCATCAATGAACGCGTTGCAGGCGCCATGCAGACACGACGATCGTTGAACGAAATCGGTGCTAACGTGATCGATGTCACCGCTCAAACGATTATGAATCACCATGATGAATTTAATGGTGGCTTTGGCCAGGCACCAAAGTTTCCCAATGAACCATATCTTTATTTCCTGCTTGATTATGCAGTTTTATCGGGCAAAGAAGATGTCTTAAGTGCTGTTACGAAAACACTGCACATTCAGAGTTGCGGTGGTATTTATGATCAGATTGCCGGTGGCTTTCATCGTTATGCAACCGACCAGAATTGGTTGATTCCGCATTTTGAAAAAATGCTCTATAACCAGGCAAACTTATCCTTTGTATTAACACAGGCGTACATGATTACGAGCGCAAAGGATTTTAAACGTGTGGCTTGTGAAACGCTGGATTATGTCATTCGTGAAATGACGAACGAGGCAGGCGGTTTTTATTCCGCCACCGATGCTGACAGTGAAGGCGAAGAAGGACTGTTTTTTATATGGGATAAAACAAAAATTGAATCCTTGCTAAAAGAGAATGCAGATGAGTTTATTAAACTTTACCAAGTCACTGACACTGGTAATTTTGAAGGAAAGAATATCCTTAATTTAAATCTATCCTTAGAAACCTATGCTGATGAAAATGATATTGATTATGATGCCCTGGTAACTCGACTGGCAAACAGTAAACGAATCCTGTGGGAAACTCGTGAAAAACGTATCCCGCCATTGCGTGACGACAAGATTATTACTGCCTGGAATGCCATGATGATTAAATCATTTGCCTATGCCGGACAACAACTCAACAGACAGGACTATTTAGACACCGCAATCAGGGCGGCGGATAATCTCTTGAGATCGAATCAAACTGATAACGGACAATTGAGTCGTTCAAGTTTGGCAGGGCAAGCATCTATCCCGGCCTTACAGGAAGATTATGCTTACTTTGCAGAAGCACTATTACAAATCTATGATGCCACACTGGATAGACAATGGCTGGACCATGCATCGAGATTAACTAATGACATGATCGATAACTTTTGGGATAAAACTAATGGTGGCTTTTTCATGGGCAAGCAAAGCGAAAATAGTTTATTGCCAACATCACCAAAGGAGATCAATGATAACGCAACTTCATCGGGTAATTCAGTTGCCTTAAAAACGCTGGTTCGGTTAGCACGCCGCTCAGCGGATACGCGCTATCAAACAACAGCGCAGCAACTAATAATGGCCTATTCTCATGACATTACTCAACGTCCCTATATCTGCAGTTACCTTATGTGTGGCATGCTGGAGATGTTTGCTGGAGAGCAGTCACCACAACAATGGTGTGCTGAAGGCAATGTCTTTATTTCATCGACATGCACGCCTGTTGATGATCGCTATCAAATAATACTGAATATAAAAATCAATTCAGGCTGGCATCTTAATCAAATTAAAAATGACGATAACCTGATGGTGCCGTTAAATATCGAGAAAAAAGGATGTTGGTCCCCGGTTAATATTCTCTATCCAGCGGTACTCACTAAAACATTAGGTTTCCAATCGGAGCCTGTTAATGTTTACGAGGATGGAATAAAGATAATATTTGAAGTGACAAATGATAATGCAGGATCGCTTGCCTTCCCTGATAATTTATTAAAACTCAGATTACGCATACAAGCTTGTGATGAACAGCGATGTCTGGCTCCTGAACATATCAACCTGGTCATTAATGTAAGCGGGCAGGCATAAGAATATCAGCCTTGCATAATCTCCATCAATCTATTCAACCTTTGCGGTAGCGCTTTCAGGTCAAGGCCTTTTGCCTTGAATAGATCATGAGCTGCCGTTTCCAATTCTATCGTATTCGGCAACTTGTGGTTTGATGCAAAAATAATGGCATTGAAATGGTTGGGCACTTCCAGTAAAGAGATATGATTAAAATGATTCTTCATGGCAGAAAAAATAATGAGTACGTCATCCTCTGATTCAGGCAATAAATTAATCGCTAGTACACCCGATTCATCAAGATGGTTGGCAATGTTGGCATAAAAAGCCGGATCATATAAACAGGCGGGGTGTTCTTCGCCTTCAAATATATCGCATAAAACAATATCGTAAACTTTATTCTTGTTAGACAAATATTCTTCGGCAGACGAATAAATTATAGATTTTTCATTTCGAAAAAAGAAATAATCTTTGGCCAAACGAATGACTTCAGCGCTAGATTCAAGTGAAGTTATTTCAAGCTCGGGATATTGCGCTATAAAAAAACGTTCAATTGAACCACAACCAAAACCAAGATTTAATACCCGAAGCGGTTTTGGACAAAAGAGCAGGGTCACCAACAACGCTTGTATGTTAGGTAGCAGGATCTGTTCCGGCGAATTAACATCCATCAGACCTTGTATTGAATCACCACCAATCTGCAACCAACGATAGTTTTGAAACTCCCGAACCTCTATCAATTGCTCGCCCAAAACCTCCGTATGCAATATCTGGCTTTGTTCTGGCGATAAATCGTATATTTTTTCGAGTAGCGACATAATCCATTTCTTACCAATATAAATAATGCATTATATTACCCAAATGCGACTACGCCTGATAACATTCGCCCCATTTTGTAATTAAATAATCAGGTAGTTAATGTGTCAGAATTTGTAATTGGTCAACGTTGGGTCAGTCATACAGAAACAGAGCTTGGATTGGGGATTATAGTCGGTATTGATGGGCGTCATCTCACCATCAGCTTCCCTGCCGTAGGGGAACAACGTTTATATGCTATGCAAACCGCACCACTCACCCGAATCGAGCATAAGCCGGGTGAAGCCATCCGCACTCAGGATGAACGTTCTTTTCAGGTACTCAAGACCGAACAGCATCAAGGCAGATTGATATATCATGCCCGGGATGAAGCGGGTCAGGAGCACAAGATCGATGAGCTGGATTTAAACAGTTTTGTCGAACTCACTTCACCAAAACAACGTCTTACCAGCGGTCAACTGGATACGCTCAAGGCTTATCAACTACGTTGCGAAACACTCTTACAACTGCATCGTCTACAACAATCAACTGTTAAAGGTCTGCAAGGTTCTCGCACAAACTTATTACCACACCAGACCTATATCGCCTATGAAGTAGCCAAACGTTTCGCACCGCGGGTATTACTCGCCGATGAAGTTGGGTTAGGTAAAACCATTGAAGCCGGCATGATCCTGCATTATCAACTGCATACCGGTTTGGCGAATCGTGTCTTGATTATTGTGCCTAATACTTTGACCCATCAATGGCTGGTCGAGATGTTGCGTCGTTTTAACCTACGTTTTGCACTTTTTAATGAAGAACGCATTTATGCCTTAAGCGAAGAAGAAGGTAATCCATTTGAAAGCGAACAATTAATTATCTGCAGTCTTGACAGTATTACCAGCGATCCGGGTTTATTCAAAAATGCTCTCGCTGCCGACTGGGATATGGTTGTTGTTGACGAAGCACATCATCTTCATTGGGATGAAGGTGATGATGGGCATGATTATCGCTGCATAGAAGCACTAGCCGAAAAATGTCGTGGTCTCTTATTACTCACCGCCACACCGGAACAGGTTGGTGCGGCAAGTCACTTTGCACGTTTACGCCTGCTCGACCCGGCACGTTTCCATAACCTTGATAGCTTCATAAATGAAGAACAGGGCTATCATCAACTCAGTAATACAGTAAAAGTATTACTCGATCTGCATGACGAACCATTAAGTGATGACATGCTGTCATTATTAAAAATCTATCTGGAGGACGAAGCGCCTACAGATAACAATCCCAATATTGAAGAACGCGAAAGTATTGTCAGTAAACTACTCGATCGACACGGCACCGGACGAGTCTTCTTACGTAATACGCGCGAGGCTATAAAAGGATTTCCGGAACGGAAATTACACACCTATCCTCTGCCCTGCCCTGATCTCTATACATCGCTAACGGGGAAACAAACATTATTTCCCGAAATGGAAATCGAAGGTGATGATTGGTTGAAACAGGACCCGCGCGTACAACAGCTCATCAAATTATTAAGCGGTTTAAAAACAGAAAAAATATTAATCATCTGTGCCAATGCCAATACCGCAACGCGCCTGGAAAAGCACCTGCAACTCAAGGTCGGCATTCGTTGCGCCGCCTTTTACGAAGGTCTCAGTATTATCGAACGTGACCGTGCAGCTGCCTACTTTGCTGATACTGAAGGTGGAGCACAGGTATTAGTGTGTTCAGAAATAGGCAGTGAAGGCCGTAATTTCCAGTTCGCGCATCATCTGGTGTTATTCGATCTACCACTCAATCCAGATTTGTTGGAACAACGCATAGGCCGACTGGATCGTATCGGTCAAACCGAGATCATTAATATCCATGTACCTTATCTGGAACAATCAGCACAAGCGGTACTGTTTAACTGGTTTGATGAAGGACTCAACATCTTTACTGAAAGTTGTGCAGCAGCCTATGCCATTTATGAAAAATTTGAAGAACCTCTGAATGCAGCGTTAGAAAAACCCAAGACCGATATCACATCGCTGATTAATGATACCCGTACACATACGAATATGGTTAAACATGCTATGCACGATGGCAGGGATAGGCTGGTGGAATTAAATTCCTGTCGTAAAGACATCGCCGAAGACATCATTAAATCTATACGCGCAGAAGAAACACCGTCACTGCTGATGGACTATATGGAAAACATGTTCGATGCCTATGGTGTCGATCATGAAGAACATTCTGAAAACACCTGGATACTCCACCCCAGCGATCAAATGCGCACCGGCTACTTTCCCGGTCTCGGCGACGAAAGCATCACTGTTACCTTCGATCGTAACAAGGCATTGAGCCGCGAGGATCTTGCCTTTGTCAGTTGGGAACATCCGATGGTTGCTGAAGCGATAGAAATGGTAGTCAAAAGTGACATTGGAAATACCTATATCACTACGATAGAAATGGACGGCATAGAACCCGGCACCATAATGCTGGAAACCTACTCCAGCATCAGCGCTATTGCGCCCAAACAACTTCAGGTCGAACGCTATCTACCGATCACACCACTACGTACACTGATCAGCAAAGACAGAAAGAACTACGCCAAGTTATTAAGCCACGACAAGCTCAACACACTCTGCCAAAAGATTGAACGCCAGACTGCACACGCGATCATCAAGCAGATAAAACCCGAAATAGAAATCATGATCGACTTTGCCTCTAAATTCACCGAATCAAAGTTACCAGAAGTGCGTAAAGAGGCTCAACAACGTGTCAACACATTACTAAAAGCAGAAGTCGATCGCCTGAAACAACTACAAAAGAAAAACAAAACCATACGCCAGGAAGAAATCGAATTTATGGAAGAACAACTACATGCTTGTACAGAAGTTATCAACACCGCGAAATACGAGCTACAGGCCGTACGATTGGTAATCGCTCAGTAGAGCCCGTATAATTACTGCAATAATAAAGCATATAAACACAGGGCTGAGGGAATCATGAAAAAACTTATCTTCATAATGTTATCGTTAGTTTTGTTCACACCACTTGCATACGCAGACAAAAAACATGGCGGAAAAACAATTGAAGTTAAAATTAGCCTTGGCACAAAAGATAACCAGATGGCATTTGTCCCAGATACAGTCACATTCGAACGCGGCAAATATTACAAATTGGTTCTAAACAACCCCAGCCCAGATGAACATTATTTCAACTCAGACGCCTTCGCTACGCATATCTTTACCCGCAAAGTCGAAGTCATGGATAAAGATGGCAACACCATTGCAGAAATCCATGGTGCAACGAACGGCATCGAATTAAAGCCCGGCGCAACAGTAGAATGGTTCTTCTTACCAATGACAAAAGGGAAAGATCTAAAACTCTACTGCCAAAAACAAGGCCATGCTGAAAAAGGAATGGTTGGAACAATTAATATTATTGGTGATTTGAAATAAAGAATATCAATTGACACTAACACTTTTAGTTTCAACCGGCAGAACTAAATAAAACCTAACCTGTTTTATTTAATAACCGTCAAATGTGATCGATCCTTCTTCTTTTCTTCTTTCTTTTTAACAGGTTTCTGCGTTTGAGAATCTGATGATGGCTCATCAGTTGGCTCGACTTCTTCTTCCGGAAACACCATGCCGCGTCCGTTTTCCTTGGCATAGATGGCTTGAACAGCATGATTCGGAAAATAAACATTCATGCTTTTGCCTGAGAAGCGTGCCTTGAAGTTGATATAATCGTTACTCAGTTCAAGATCACGTACTGCACTCGGTGAGAGGTTGAGTACGATTTTGCCATCTTCAACAAACTCGTGCGGGATATTCAGATCGTCACCCGTGGCATCAACTAACACATAGGGTGTTAGCTGGTTATCACATATCCAGTCGTATAGTGCACGTATTAGATAAGGTCGATTTGAAGTCATATAAACTTAATGCCTGTTAAAGGATAACAGGCTACTTATGATCAAGCTGCGGTGTATTCCTTTTCGATGGCTGACAAACTCGTTTTAAACGCCTCTCGTTCAAACAAACGATCGGCATATTGTTGTAATGGTTTGCCCGACATAGGTAATTTAATACCGTATTCATTCAAGCGTAACATCAACGGTGCCATACAACAGTCGACTAAAGAATATTCTTCCGACATGAAATAAGGCATTTGTGCAAACGCTGGTGCTATTGACGTCAAATTGTCACGCAGAACTTTCTTGGCATTGGCCGCCGCTATTTCATTTTCACTATCCAGTTCCTCAACCACTGAATACAGATCGCGCATGACGCGATAGCGTAATTGGCGATTGCTGGCGCGATTGACCGGATCAACCGGCATTAAGGGTGGATGTGGAAATCGCTCATCCAGATATTCCATGATGATATGCGCATCATAAAGCACCAGATCCCGATCTATCAGAGTCAAGATCGAGTTATATGGATTTAGCTCGTTTAACTCTTCCGGTTTGTTGTCTTCATCAATAAAGTTGATTTCAACATTGACATCCTTTTCTGCCAGAACGATGCGTACAGCATGCCCGATAGGGCTAATACTGTCTGAATATAACACCATTAATGAACGACGATTGGCGACACTTGCCATACTATTTATACTCCAGCCGATTACGAAAGCGCGGGATTATACACCAGATTCAAAAAATAATGGGGCTCTAGTAGTACTTAATGTACGTCGCGCCAATATTCCTTCTTCAGCATGTAGGCAATTATCATAAAAACAAAGAGATACAGTAAAACCCAGACACCTATTTTGCCCCGTTTCAGCTTGATTGGTTCGCCTAGATAGACCATAAAGTTGACCAAATCACGTATTGTTTGGTCATATTCCTTTTCGGTTTGTGTTCCCGGTGTAATTAATTCCAGATCAGCATAGGTAGGTGTGTGGTGAGCACCATCTTCACTTTCGACATGCGCCAAACGCTGAACTCCCTGGAGTTCCCAAAGAACATGAGGCATACCGACGTCTTTAAACGTTAAATTATTAACGCCAAAGGGACGATTTTCATCCAGATAAAATGTTTTAAAGTAGGAATAGAGCCAATCTGCACCACGTGCTCGGGCAATTACTGACAAATCCGGAGGAGATACACCAAAAAACTTGAGTGAATCCTCACTATCCATAGAGACTGTCATGGTATCGCCAACTTTATCTGTACCAAACATGAAATTTGCCTTTAGGACATCATCACTGATACCAAGGTCTTTACCCATACGATTATAACGCATGTAGCTTGCCGAATGGCAGCTCAGGCAATAATTGACGAAGGTCTTGGCGCCGCGTTGCAATGATGCTTCATTGCCCAGGTCTACATCCATATGTAATAGATGTGCACCACCAGCAGCAGATGCAGTTGCAGAAACCAGCATTAACAAAGTAAATGCTGCCTGATGTACTCGCTTATGTCCCAACATTAAAATTCCCATTAGTTTTTCACCCTGTCTGGTACAGTCTTGTCATTATCAATCGCTGTGTAGAATGGCATTAACAAAAAGAATGCAAAATAAACAAGTGAAAAGAAACGCGCCATCCAGGTAAACAGTGGTGTTACTGGCTGCATACCTAACCAACCTAAGGTAAGGAAACTAATAACAAACAGCACCAACGCGCATTTAAAGTTCCTGCCACGATAACGAGTTGATTTAACCGGACTACGATCTAACCAGGGCAATACCAAAAATATGGTTGTTGATAAACCCATCGCTATTACACCACCAAGTTGATCCGGCACCGCACGTAAGATTGCGTAGAACGGCGTAAAGTACCAAACAGGCGCAATATGCTCAGGTGTTTTTAATGGATCAGCCGGGATAAAGTTAGCATGCTCCAGAAAATAACCATTCATCTCTGGCATAAAAAAGACAACACCAAAAAAGAAAATAAGAAATACTGTAGCACCAAAGATATCTTTCACTGTGTAGTAGGGATGAAAAGGAATGCCATCCACTGGAATGCCTTCAGCATTTTTATTCTTTTTAATCTCAACACCATCAGGATTATTTGAACCCACCTCATGCAAGGCAAGGATATGGGCACCTATTAGTCCAAAGATAAGTAGTGGGAAGGCAATGACATGTAATGAAAAGAATCGATTCAAGGTGACATCAGAAACCACGAAATCGCCACGTATCCAGAGTGATAATTGCTCACCTACAATCGGTAAGGCACCAAACAGTGAAATAATGACCTGTGCCCCCCAGTAGGACATCTGTCCCCAGGGTAACAGGTAACCAAAAAAGGCTTCGCCCATAAGCACAAGATAAAGCCCCATGCCGGATAACCAGAGTAATTCACGCGGTTTTTTATAAGAACCGTACAACAAGGCTCGAAACATATGCAGATAGATGACAACGAAAAATGCTGAAGCACCCGTCGAATGCATATATCGAATCAGCCAACCCCAATTTACATCACGCATGATGTATTCAACCGAGGCAAAAGCTTCCTCGGCTGATGGTTTGTAATTCATGGTCAACCAAATTCCGGTCAGAATTTGGATAGCGAAAACCAGAAGAGCGAAACCACCAAAGTAATACCAAAAGTTAAAATTCTTTGGCGCATAATATTTTGCCAGATGTTCATTCCAGTTCTGCATTAATGGGAAACGGTCATCGACCCAATCCCTTAAACCGTAAAGCCCATCTACCACTTTTTTACCGAGATCTGCCATTATACTGCCTCACTGTCATCACCGATGACTAAACGACTCGGTGTAATAAATTTATAGGGCGGGATGACCAGATTAGTTGGTGCGGGAACACCTTTAAAGACGCGGCCAGCCAAATCAAAACGGGAACCATGGCAAGGACAAAAGAAACCTCCTTTCCAATTATCTGCAGGCGTATTGTCACTGTCTTTTAACACGAAAGACGGTGAACAACCCAAATGCGTACAGATACCAATGACCACCAGAAACTCGTCCTCACGTGCACGGTATTCATTTTTAGCATATTCAGGTTGCGCACTTGATTCTGATTTAGGGTCACTCACAGCACCATCCTGAGCGGCAATATCAGCCAGCATTTCCTTTGTTCTACGCAGGATCCAAACCGGTTTGCCCTGCCATTTCTCGATCATGCGTTCACCGGGCTTTAATTTACTGATATCAACCTCAACCGGCGCACCAATTGCCTTGGTTTTGGCACTAGGTGTCATAGTGGCTATAAACGGGACAGCACCAGCTGCTGCGCCGGCTCCCCCAACCACTGTTGCTGCGGCAGTAAGAAATCGTCGTCGACTTTTGTCAACATTGCTATTGTCCATTCTTTCCCCTTAATTACTGACAGTTAATTATCAGCAGAATTAATCATTAATGTTATATGATAAATTAAACTGGTAATTGGATAAACACATGATTAATAACAAAACGGCAATCATAATATAAAAACTGATTTTTTATTGATTAAGATCATGAAACTTAACAAGACATTCACATTTATGTTGCATTATTCAGCTTACGGACTGGCGGCAGCTTTCATCTTTTTATTAATATTATCAGATGATTTGCTCTCAAATGTAGCATTTTTCTCATCATCCGAATCAAATCGATATTCTTTTAATGATGCCGTCGCCTCGACCGCTCCGGCTGTTGTTAACGTTTATGCCAGCAAAGTATATCAGGAAAGAGTTCATCCACTCTTTCAGGATCCCTTGTTTTGGCGTTTTTTTGGTGAAGCGCCAACCAAACCAAAGAAACGCCGGGATAATTCCATTGGTTCTGGCGTGCTCATGAGCACCACCGGTTACATCTTAACCAACGCACATGTTTTGCAAGATGCGAACGAGATTAGTATCACCTTAAATGATGGTCGCCAGAGCCAGGCACAGCTGATAGGAATGGATGCCGACACTGATTTAGCTGTGATTAAGATTCCATTACAAAACCTGCCCATGATTTCGATTGGCGATTCATCAGCATTAAAGGTCGGCGATATTGTGTTGGCAATTGGCAATCCTTACAACTTTGGTCAAACGGTTACTCAAGGTATCGTGAGTGCCATAAGCCGCAAGCGGCGTGGGATTTCATACTTTGATGACTTTATTCAGACCGACGCGGATATTAATCTAGGCAATTCAGGTGGCGCATTAGTGACCGCAAAAGGTCAATTAGTCGGGATCAACACGGCCATAATTTCAAGTAGTGGTGGGTCAGAAGGAATTGGTCTGGCAACACCGATCAATCAAGCGCTGGATGTGATGAATCAAATCATCAAGAACGGCAAGGTAGTTCGTGGTTGGTTGGGGATAGAGGCGCAAACACTCAGTGCCGATATTATTGAGACGGCTAATCTTGAAACAGGTGGTGTTTTAGTAACCGCAATAATACGCAACGGTCCTGCTGAAAGCTCAGGGATGATACCTGGAGATATCATCATTAGTATCGATGGAAATAATGTCAGCTCTCCTGATCAAGCGATAGAAATGATCACTGGCCTTACTCCGGGCGATAATATAAAAATTAAAATATTACGCGGTTGGGAACAACAGGAATTAACAGCAAAGATTGCGCAAAGACCTTCCGCAAAAATGCCCGAGTGATAAATAGAAGATTAATCTATCTGCGAGATAGATTAGCCCAACAGGATTGAATTAAGTGCGGAGAGAAAAGCCTGATTTTCTTCATCGGTGCCTATCGTTACGCGCATACAATTTTCAAGCAGCGGATGTGTGCCATGCAAATTTTTGATCAAAATATTTTTCTCTTTTAACTCATTATGTACATCATTCGCGTTCTTACCTGAAACACGAAATAAAATAAAATTGGCTTCACTCAGCCATGTTTCGATACCCGCTATACTATCCAGACCAGTTAAAACAGATTCCCGATTATTTCTTATCTTTGCCGCTTGTTGTTCAAGCAAATCTATATTTTGAATAATAAACTTTGCACTCAATTGATTTAACGTGCCAATATTGTAGGGTAATCTTAATTTATCAAATTCAGTGATCCATGAACTGGCTCCAAACAACATGCCTAAACGCAAACCGGCCAGACCCAGTTTTGATAAGGTTCGCATTAACACAACATTGTCGTATTCCAGCAAAAAGGGCAGCATACTTTTTTGTGCAAAAGCATGATATGCCTCGTCAATCACAACAAGTCCCGGCGCAGCCTTTATAATTTGTTCCAATGAGTCTTGTTCAAAGGCATTACCCGTTGGGTTATTAGGCCATGCAATAAAAATTACTGCGGGTTGATTTTGTTCAATCGACTTCAGCATCGCAGCAAGATTGAGAGAAAAATCCTTGTTTAATGGCACCCCGACAAAATTTAATTCCATCATTGTGCTAAGTAAACGATACATGACAAATGTTGGTTCAGGCGCCATCACAACATTAGAAGACTTGTTTAGCGCCATTAGAATAATTTGAATTAATTCATCAGAACCATTACCAAACATCATTGCAGTACCTTCAGGCAGGGAAAGTACTTCAGTAAGTCTAGTTCTTAATTGACTAACATTGGCGTCAGGATATCGATTGAGTTCTGCTTGTTGAAGCTGCTCAGACCATTCACGCCTGATTTCTTCTGGCCAAACATACGGGTTTTCCATAGCATCAAGTTTGATAAAACCGCTCGAATCTGGCACATGGTAGGCCTTAGCAGCAAGGATAGCGGGCTTTATAAGCTTGCTTACGCGATCTTCAATCATGTTGCTACACTAAATTTATTTTGAATTGATACGATATTCAGCCGATCTGGCATGTGCAGTTAAACCCTCGCCTCTTGCCAATTGCGATGCTGTTTCAGCAATGGTGTTCACCGATGAGCTGATGCATTTAATAATGGACGATTGTTTTTGAAAATCATACACCCCTAACGGCGAAGAAAATCTAGCAGTACGTGCTGTTGGTAAAACATGATTTGGTCCCGCGCAATAATCTCCCAGTGATTCAGCAGAATAATGTCCCATAAAAATTGCACCGGCATGACGAATATCATCCAGTAATGCATCGGGATCATCGACTGACAGTTCAAGGTGTTCTGGCGCGATAATATTAACAATCTCTATTGCTTGTTTGAGATCATCAACTTTTATCATCGCACCGTTATTCGATAATGATGCCGTTATAATTTCGGCACGCTCCATCTCTGGCAAAAGTTTTTCAATACTTTTTTCAACGGCGATAATAAAATCAGCATCCGGCGTAATCAAAATTGAACTGGCTTGTTCATCATGTTCAGCCTGAGCAAACATATCCATAGCCACCCAATCCGGGTCGCCACTACCATCACTCACTATGACAACTTCTGAAGGCCCTGCAATCATGTCGATGCCGACAACTCCAAATACTTGACGCTTGGCGGTTGCCACATAAATATTTCCAGGACCAACGATCTTGTCTACCTTCGGCACGAGCTCAGTACCATAGGCCAATGCAGCGACAGCCTGTGCGCCACCAATTGAAAACACCCTGTGTACTCCGGCAATAGCAGCAGCGGCCAAAACCAGATCATTACGTTCATCATCCGGCGTGGGTACAACCATAATGATCTCTTCAACACCGGCAACATGGGCTGGTATAACATTCATCAGAACCGAGGACGGATAAGCTGCTTTACCGCCCGGAACATAGACACCCACACGATCCAACGGCGTTACTTTTTGTCCTAGTACATTGCCAACTGCATCTTCATAGGTCCAGGTTGTTTGCTTTTGCTTATCATGAAATTCGCGGACACGAGATGCTGCATGTTCAAGGCTGCTTCGCAAGGCGTCTGGAATGCGGTTTAAAGCGGCATCTAAATCTTGTTGTGATATTTCAAGTGATTCAATACTTGCTGTTCGTCGGTCAAAACGATTCGTGTATTCAAGTAAGGCTATATCACCACGCGCCCGGACATCGGCAATAATGTTAGAAACAGTATCAAGGACAGATTGATTTGGTTCATCGCTGGAGGACAACAACGACTGTAATGATGAATCAAAATCCGCAGCGATTGTAGTGAGATGTTTTATCATGAGCCATCGCCAACGATTTCCGATAGTTGCTTGATAATCGGTTTGATAAGCCCATTCTTCATTTTCATTGCGGCCTTATTAACTATCAATCTGGAACTGATATCGGCAATGTGATCGAGGGTAACCAATCCATTTGCTTTCAAGGTATTTCCGGTATCCACTAAATCAACTATCCAATCTGACAAACCTAAAACAGGACCCAGTTCCATCGAACCATAGAGTTTGATTATCTCAACTTGCTGACCGCGCTCGGCGAAATAATTGCGTGTAATAGTAGTATATTTAGTGACAACACGTGGACGGTCCAACACCGGCTTACCGTCTTTTAAACCAGCCAGCATCATTCGACATTTAGCGATACCCAAATCAACTGGTTCATAAAGGCTGTCGCCGGAATATTCCATTAATACATCTTTACCAGCGATTCCTAATTCAGCCGCACCCCGTTCAACATAGGTTGGAACGTCCGTCGCGCGAATGACAAGAATTTTGATATTGGACTGATTAGTATCCAGGATCAGCTTACGTGACTTTTTCGGATCATCTTTAAGAACGATACCCAGCTTGGCTAGCAAAGGAATCGCTTCATCATAGATTCGACCTTTAGAAACGGCGATGGTAATGTTATCCGGCATAGTCATTTGTCGGTTGATTATTAGTTTGGTTAATTATAAACAGAATACAATAGAAACAGTTTGTCTGAAAAAGTTTCCTAATCGAGATTTTATCTGTTTCTGCTTACTAGTCTGGTAAACGCCGTATATCCGCGCCTAACTGCGATAATTTCTCTTCAATTGTCTCGTATCCACGATCAATATGGTAAATACGATCAACTACCGTCTCACCTTTTGCAACCAGCCCAGCCAGAACCAGACTGGCTGATGCCCTTAAGTCTGTTGCCATTACTGGCGCACCGGTTAAGCTTTCAACACCTTCCGTGATGGTTGTATTGCCCTCCAGTTTGAGATCTGCACCCATGCGCTGTAGTTCATGAACATGCATAAATCGATTTTCAAATACCGTTTCGGTTATTACGCCACCACCTTTTGCAATGCTATTCATGGCTGTGAACTGTGCCTGCATATCGGTAGGAAACCCCGGAAATGGCGACGTATGTATATCTACCGCTTTAGGTCTTTGCCCACCCATATCGAGCGTGATTGCATTTTTTTCTACTACAATCTTTGCACCAGCTTCTGTTAATTTCTTCAGCACAGATTCCAGCAACTCAGCTCTGGTGTTTCTTAAACGAACCTTACCTCCCGTCATTGCTGCTGCAACCAGATACGTGCCTGTCTCGATTCTATCTGGCAAGATATCGTAATTCGTTCCGTGCAATGACTCCACCCCTTCTATCTCGATACGGTCGGTGCCTGCGCCTGAGACCTTTGCACCCATCTTATTGAGGCAATCTGCAAGGTCGGTGACTTCGGGCTCTCTTGCGGCATTTTCAATAATCGTCACGCCATCAGCTAGAGTTGCTGCCATCATCAAGTTTTCTGTACCGGTTACGGTGACAATATCCAATGTAAGATGAGCACCTTTCAATCGTTTAGCAGTAGCACGGATATACCCGCCTTCAACATCAATATCAGCTCCCATTGCTGCCAAACCTTCAAGATGCACATTAACCGGTCGCGAACCAATCGCACAGCCACCGGGCAAAGACACATCCGCTTTTCCATAACGTGCCAATAAAGGACCAAGTACGAGTATCGATGCGCGCATGGTCTTAACTAGTTCATAAGGTGCGAAATAATTCTCAATGCGGCTGTTATCAATTTCAATACGCATCCGCTCGTCAACTGTAATCTGCGATCCCATGCGACCCAACAGTTCCATCGTTGTCGTGATGTCATGTAAGTGCGGAACATTGCCGATAGTAACGGATTGGTCCGTCAGCAAAGTGGCAGAAAGAATCGGCAGGGCAGCGTTTTTTGCACCTGAAATGGAGATTTCTCCATTTAATTGAAAGCCGCCCTGGATAATTAATTTATCCATATTTATTGTTCATTACCTTTAAAATTAAGAAAGGACACCGGTGTATATTTCTATTTTTCCAACTCGTCCGGGGTAGAGGTCTTTATAGATAAAGCATGGATTTCAGTGCCCATTTTATCACCCAGCGTTTTATAGACCATTTGGTGTTGTTGTATCATGCTTTTTCCGGCAAATAATTCACTGACAATACGCGCCTGAAAATGCGTCCCATCGTCACCTTCCACAATAATATCGGCACCAGGTAATCCGGACTCAATGAGCTGTTTAATAATTTGAGGGTTCATAACTATATTCGGTTCTTGATTAGTGTTTATGATAAATGAAACTGCAATTCTATGTTAGAAAATACTTTTTGGCAGTGCTATAAAGCAAGCAACCGGGCATTGCCCGGTTGCTTGTAAATCTATAACTTGATTCTGCTTATTTTGTAAGACTGCTGGCAAGCCTCTCGTTTTTCATAGTTAATTCATTGATAAGAGAATCAAATCCATTCTTTTTAATTTGTGTTGAAAATGATCCGCGGTAGGTCGATACCAGACTCACACCATCAACAGAAACATCCACTACTTTCCACGCCTGATTTGTTTGATGCATTCTGTAAGCAACCGGGAAAGGCTGTGCGCCATCACTCGTCATCTCTGTCTTAACAACAGCAAGTTTTGAGTTTGAGTTCATCTCAACAGGAAAATATTTTATCTGTTGATTTGAATATTCAAGCAGTGCCCGTGCATAGGTACGAACCAGTAATGTTTTAAACTGTTCAATAAATTCATTTCGCTGTACATCACTGGCAGCCTTCCAGTTTTTACCGAGCACCCATTTTGACATGCTAGTAAAATCAAAATGAGGAATAACCAGTTCGTTAACTACATCATAAATTTTTGATGGGTCTGCATCCAGTTCCGAACGTTGGGTTTTGATACGATCAATCACGCCATCTGCGGTTTGTTTAACAACTGCATCGGGAGTTGCGATAGCGGCTTGGGCAATACCAGCCATCAAACACAACATCAAAATCAGCGAATTTACGACTTTGATTTTCATTGTAATACCTCTACTTTAAGAATTATTGTTTTTAATTTAGTCGACCCAACATCGGCCTTAATAGTTCAAATGACCTGTCTTTTATCTGTGATTCAACAGTAATTATTATTATCAACATTATTGGTCATTTAATGACGAGCAATATTGTAATAACAATATACCTCGATAGATAGTATTTATTCTGCTGAAACTAGCGCTAAATCTAACTTTAAAACTATTTTGCATCTTTAACTGGATTTTTTAAAACGGACTAAGCCATTGTATATAATAATATTTTCTTCAAAACGGTTTCCATAACAGGATTAATTTAGGCAGTAGTGTTAACGCCGCAAACAGAGCAATAAACATGGCCAGAGCCGTTAACAAACCAAAATAAATTGTAGGGATGAAGTTAGACAGCACCAGAATTGAAAACCCTATAATAATGGTGATGGCCGTATAAAAAACGGCTTTCCCAATATTGGCATGACAGTAATGCATCGTCTTGATGTAGTCGCCTGTTTTGGGTAGTTCTTCGCGAAATCGATATATGTAATGAATACTGTTATCAACGGCAATACCAATTGTGATAGCGGCTATAGTTATCGTCATCATATCCAATGGTATTCTGAGCAATCCCATTAATCCGAGTATTATGGCTGCGGCGAGTATATTTGGGATTATCCCAATAATTGCGAGCGGGATAGAACGGAACAAAATGACCAGCATTAAGGCAATACCGGCCATGACCACGCCCAGCGTTAAAATTTGGGATTTGAACAGGCTCTGTAACATATTGTTATAAAGAACAAGAATACCCGTAATCTGTACCTTGTCTTCATCCAGGCCGATCTTTTCAACTAAATCCATTTTGATTTTTTCCAATAATTCCTTGCGGCGTAAATCCTTTAGTGAATCCAGTATCCGAATACTGATCCGAGCCTCATTTTTATCTTCAGATACATAGGGGTCGATCATGCTTGTTTTGATTTCATCTGGCATATTCTTGCTCACAATCGCCAACTCAAATGCATCAAACTCACTGCCATTGATCTCTTCGCCGACACGTATAATTGTCGCGAGTGACAACACTTTACCGATAGCAGGAAAGGTCTCGAGGTGATCATGTACTTGTTTGATCGTGTCTATTCGTTCTGGTGTAAACCAGATGTCATCCTGTGTATCTTCAAATCCGCCAAATAAAGCATCAAGATCTGAAAATTCTTCATCATCAGATCCTTCTTCCTGATCGGTTATTTTTTCCAGATTAAGGAGAATGTCCATCGGTGTTGTGCCACCCATTTCTTTATCAATTAAACGCAAGCCCTGATAAATTTCAGTGTTCTCACTAAAGTAATTAATAAAACTATTCTCTACTTCAAGACGGGTAATACCATAGGTACTGACTCCAGCCAGAATAACAGTAAGCAACAAGATCTTATTGCCATGTCGCTCAGTCATGCTGGCTAATTTTGAGGTAAATTGAAATTCGTCTTTGGAACTAATTTTTTCTGTTGATTTTGGCAACATTGCCAATATTGATGGGAATAAAATAAAGGAAGTAATGAAGGTCACACTTAAGCCAATTGTCATCATCCAGCCAAAATCTATAATTGGTTTAATGCCGCTAACGACTAATGAGCTGAAGGCCATGATGGTGGTAAGCGCAGTATAAAGACAAGGCCAGACCATTTTGCTAGCCATGGTCAACACCAACTCACGCTGTGTATGGTCTGGAAAATCATTCAATAATTGACGATAACGCACAATAAGATGCACGTTCATCGACATAGTAATAATTAACATCAAAGAGATGAAGTTTGACGATATCACCGTGACATTCCAACCTACCAGACTGAGCAAGCCAATCATTAACAAGCCGGCATAGAAACAACTTAACAGGGGTAATAATACCCACCTGAGTTTTCTAAAAATAATTGACAACATACCAACCAGAAACAGAAACACACCAACACCAAAAACAATCAAATCATTCTTAATGTAAGTGATCATGTCATCAGTAATCATCGTGACACCGCCCATATGCAGGTCGCCGTACTGTTTGTACTTGTCGAGTATTTCTCTGACATCGACAATATTGTCATGGTTAATTTTATCAATTACATTTTTTTGCGCGGTATATTCGGCTAACACCTGCTCGAGTCTTAGCTGCTCATTTTCATCCAGCCCTTCCGCTGTATGTTTTATTAATAACTGAGTGCGTTCACGTTGTAACTTGAGAAACTCAGGTTTATCTTTCAGGTTCACCTGAATAGCAGTTGTCCTGCCGTCAGCGCTGATTATCAATTCTTTATAAATCGGGCTGTTCAACAACTCCTGTTTAGCCTTTGCTATATCAACACCACCACCTTCAATGGTACGAACATTATCAGCGATGTCAGACAAGCTACCGTCTATCTGCTTGACCAGCGGAACATCAACCATACTGATGACAGACTCGACTGGTTCCAAGGTACGAAATTCATCGCGCAGGCTAGTAATTCTGTCCAGAGAGGATTGAGAAAAAAGATCTTCATCAGGAGTGAACGTCACAAACAAAAAATCCCTTGTTGCATAACGTTCCAAAGTCTCGCGGAATAACTTGAGATCCTGATCATCTTCCAACAGCAAGGAATCTGCCGAAGCGTCAAGCTTAAAATCTTTTGTCTGATAGGCAAAAAACCCAAGTATTATTGCCATCAAAAGACAAACCAACACAGTCTGTTTCAAGACAATAGCTGAATACATTGATTTTATTTGCGTTATCATTTTATTAGCTTTTTTATTTTATTTAATTGGTATAAATCAATGCGCAACTTATTTTAAGTCTGGCTCGTTCAAGCAGTTGTGATTCAGCTTATAATTTAATTATTTGATGTCTTCCAGTATTTCTATTTTATATCCGTCAGGATCTTCCACAAAGGCAATAACCGTATCACCACCCTGCATAGGACCAGCCTCTCTGATAACCTTACCGCCCAATTCTTTAATCTTGTCACAGGCCTTATAAACATCGTCGACGCCAATTGCAATATGACCATAAGCATTACCTAAATCATACGAATCAGTACCCCAGTTATGAGTTAACTCCAGAACCGTAGTTTTGGATTCTTCACCATAACCAAGATAAGCTAATGAAAACTCAAACTCGGGATAGTCATGCTTTCGTATCAAGGTCATTCCAAGAACATCTTGATAAAAAGCCAACGAATTTTCCATATTTCCAATCCTCAACATGGTGTGCAACATCCGCATAATCAGTCTCCTCCGTTTACCTTAATCAGTAGGCAATATAATACTGCCATCTATAATTTTTTGTATTGTTTCTGTAAATAAAAGATGTTCGACCTTCAAAACTCTGGCTGCTAAAGACTCTGGCGAGTCTTCGGGTTTAACAACGACCGCTCGTTGCGCCAATATGGCACCCTCATCATACTCGTCATCAACCAAATGAATGGTTACCCCGCTTTCTTTATCACCGGAATCGAGAACCGCGCGATGCACATTGATACCAAACATCCCCTGACCACCGTGTTTTGGTAAAAGAGATGGATGTATATTGATGATTCTACCTTTGTATCGGGCTAACATTTTCGGGCCAATTTTCTTCATAAATCCGGCTAATAACACCAGATCGACCTTGCTAGCAGTCAGTGCATCACACATTGCACTATCCAAAGCATCGGCATCCGGATATATGCTTGAACTTAAATGAGCCGTTTTTATATTTTTTTCCTGTGCCAGACACAATGCCATTGAATCCTTGTTGTTACTAATTACGAGTTCCACTGTGGCTGATACAGTTCCTTGCTCACAAGCATCAACAATAGCGGCCATATTACTCCCACGCCCGGAGACTAAAATGCCCAGCTTCTTCATGCCATGTCCACTTTAAAACCCAGATTGTGCAAACTCTGTTTCATCTCGATATTCAAATTCTTTGCATCGATTTCACGATTAGTAAACTCACGTCTTATAGGATAGTGTTTTCTTAAGCTATCGAAATACATGCCACGCTCCGCTGCTGAGAGACCTGACACACTTCCCAAGGCAATGGCATCACTTCTAACATCATAGGTTCGCATTACCGCCAATTGAATTGCGTTATCATCATTATATTGAATTGCATCGCTTACATATTCTGAACTTAATGTCAGTGCATCACTTAACGTAATGCCCGTTTTATTTTGTAATGCCTCAGCGAGTGTTTTGGTCGCCTTAAGCTTGCCATCATAACTATATCCGGCAATATGCGGCGTACCAATAAATGCATGTTGTAATAAATCCATGTTAATTAAAGGTTCATTACACCAAACATCGAGAACCAATGTCGATTTTGGATTTGTCTCCTTAAATGACAACAAGGCCGTTTCATCGACAACTTCACCACGCGATGTATTAATCAATATGACATCTGGCTTTAATTTATTTAAAAATGGTTCATTGACTAACTTATGACTGGGATATTTTCCATCTGTCGTTAATGGCACATGCAAACTGATAATATCTGCATCCATAATACGTTCGAGATCAACGTAACCAGCATTCGGATGCTGCTCTTGAAGTGGTGGATCATTTAACAAACAGCGCACGCCTAACGCTTCCATAAAACGCTGCACTCTGGAACCGACCTGACCACACCCAATAATACCTATCGTCTTTTGGGTTAAATCAAAACCATTATATTCAGCCGTTGCAAACAAACTACTGACTACATATTCAGCGACAGAACGCGCATTACTGCCGGGGGCATGGGTAAAATTTATTTTGGCTTTGTCGAGATAGTCAGTATCAATATGATCGATGCCGCTGGTGGCAGAACCAACAAAACTAATCCGGCTACCTTGCAAAAGGGATTCATTAACTTTGGTAACTGATCTGATTAATAAAACATCGGCATTTTTGACACTCGCCTGATTTATAGAACGACCATCAACTAATTCAACCTCGCCAAAACTTGAGAACACTTCTTTGGCGAAAAGTATTTGCTGATCAGCAACTATAGAAAGTGGTGCAGTCATTAGTACCGTTAAAATGTAGTATCACAGTCCGAAACAATGAACAGCTTCATCTATGAAGCCGTCATTTGCTTATTAGCATAAGTCGATCTTGGTTTGAACACTTCTGAAGACACGGCAAAGATTACACCTTAAGACTATAAACTTTTCACATGCACTTAAAAATCAAGGCATCGTGTCGAGTTCTTCGCCCTCTTTCTGTACCGGCATCAAATCTTCTTTCGTTATCCCTAATGCCAGAGTAATTGGACTGGCAACAAAAATAGAAGAATAAGTTCCTATTAAAACACCAATAATCAATGCTGTAGCAAAACTATGAATAATCTCTCCGCCAAAGATAAATAAGGCGACCAAAACCAGTAATGTCGTCAATGAGGTTACCAGGGTGCGGCTAAGCGTCTGATTCAGAGAAATGTTAAACACCTCTTCTGGCGATGTGTCACGGTACTTGCGAAAATTTTCACGCACACGGTCAAACACCACAATCGTATCGTTAAGTGAATAACCAATCACAGCAAGCAACGCTGCTAATACAGTTAGATCAAAATCAAAATGCGTGACTGAAAACACACCAACCGTTATGACCACGTCATGTACGAGTGCTGCGATAGCACCAATAGAAAAACGTCTCTGGAAGCGTAAGGCAACATAGATAAAGATACCCATCAAGGCATAAATCATGGCCAAACCACCGTTTTCTTTCAATTCGCCACCCACTTGTGGACCAACAAATTCAACCCGGCGCATCTCTATATTTGATCCGGTGTCTGCGAGTAAGGTAAGTGTCTTGTTACTGATATCGGCGCTGTTCAATCCTTCGCTTGGTGGGATTCGGATAAGAACATCATTAGCTGAACCAAAGTACTGAATAACGGCACTATTAAATTCCGAGTTACTCAAAGCTTGTCTAATCAAATCCAGATCTACAGACTCTGAATAACCGACCTCAATCAATGTTCCACCCGTAAAATCAATCCCGAAGGTTAAACCTTCCATCGATATAGACACTATCGAGATAAGTATCAGTACGCTGGAAATTATTAAACCTACTTTCCGCATACTGATAAAGTCGAAATTGAATTTTGTTTTTTGCGTTTCCATAATAGCGTTCTCTGCTTGATGCGTTTCAGAATATGAGTATTTAAATTTTTAACTTTTCCAGACGACGTCCGCCGTAGATTAAATTAACCAATCCACGCGTTACCATGATGGCGGTAAACATTGAACAAATAATACCCAGTGACAATGTAACTGCGAAACCTTTAATAGGGCCGGTGCCAAAGCTGAATAAAACTAATGCAGCAATCAAGGTAGTGATGTTGGCATCAGCAATTGTTGAAAATGCTTTTTCATAACCAGCATGAATACTGGCCTGAGGCGAATTACCATTTCGAATTTCTTCACGAATTCGTTCAAAGATGAGCACGTTTGCATCAACAGCCATACCGACGGTCAATACAATACCGGCAATACCCGGCAAGGTCAGTGTTGCCTGCAAAAGAGATAGCAACGCAACGATTAATACCAGATTTAATGCCAGTGCAACATTGGCAACCAAACCAAAGACCTTGTAATAGACAGCCATAAAGACAAGTACCAATGCAAAACCAATTAACACTGATTTAAATCCTTTATCGATATTATCCTGACCCAGGCTCGGTCCTACTGTGCGTTCTTCTATAATATAAATTGGTGCTGCCAATGCGCCTGCACGCAGTAATAGTGACAGTGTGCGAGCTTCCTGGGTCGATTCAAGACCAGTAATCTGGAAGCGTTTACCAAGTTGTTCCCGAATCACAGCAGCATTAATCACTTCCTCAACCACGACCTTGTTTTCAACAAGCTCGCCATCCTTTTCTACTGTTTCGATTTTATTTTCTATAAAAACTACGGCGAGTCGTTTACCCACATTATCGCGCGTAGCATGACTCATTCTTTTTGCACCCTTGCCATCAAGGGTAATGGTCACGTTCGGCCCACCACTTTGACCGTCGATACCTGATGCCGCATCAATAATAGCGTCACCGGTCAACATAACTTCTTTATCTAACAGAATAGGCTGACCATTTCGTTCGTAATACAGTGCTGAACCCGCTGGCACACGTCCATCGACTGCATCCTGTGGGGCATGGTCTTCATCTACCAACCTGAATTCCAGAGTTGCTGTAGCACCCAGAATATTTTTAGCCTTGGCCGTATCCTGCACACCCGGTAGCTGTACAACAACACGACTCAGTCCCTGCTGTTGTATAACTGGTTCGGCAACACCTAATTCATTAACACGTTTTCTTAAAGTCGTAATGTTTTGCTGCAATGCCAACTTTTGAGTGTCACGTAATACCTGATCTTTTAATTTGGTAATCAATTGATATTCACCAACCTCGGTCTCGGGCTGAGTAATATCCATATCCGGGAATTCATCTTCTATTAATGACTGACCACTCGTACGTTCCGCATCATCTTTAAACCGGATCAGTAAGCCACCTGATTTGTTACGGCTAATTGTTTTATAGCGAACCTTATTTTCGCGCAGTTTGCTACGCATGTCGGAGATATAGCGATCTTCTGCCTTACTAATGGCCGCATCCATATCGACTTCCATCAGGAAGTGAACGCCACCACGCAAATCGAGACCCAGAAACATCGGTTCTGCACCAAACTTGTTTAACCAGTCAGGTGTTGCAGGTGCCAGATTTAGTGCAACGACATAACTTCTGCCCAATGATTTCTTGACGACTGATTGTGCCTTTAACTGGGTCTCTTCGTTTTTAAACCGAATTACTAGATTATCCAGGCCTAAATCTATCGACTTATAAGGTATTTTAGCTTCTTCCAGAGCAGCGCTGACTTGAAACTCAGTTAACTCACTGACCTCGGATGAGCGTGAAGCTGAGACTTGTAATGCCGGATCTTTGCCATAGATATTTGGCAAAGCAAACAACACCCCAAAACCAATCAGAAATAATATTAATATGTATTTCCAGGAAGAATAACGATTCATGACCTTAGCCCGCTTAAAATTATTGTAATTATATTGATGTAACTAGAGAGTTTTTAATGTGCCTTTTGGCAAAACCACAGAAACTGACTGTCTTTGTATTTTAACTTCTGTTTCTTTAGCTATTTCTACCACGATAAAGTTATCGCCCAATTCCGTTATTTTTCCAAGCAAACCGCCGCTAGTGGCTATCTCGTCGCCCTTGGCCAAACTGGATACGAGCTGTTTATGCTGTTTCGCCTGTTTTAACTGCGGACGAATCAGAAAAAAGTAAAAAATGACAAATAAAATAATCAACGGCAGAAAACTGGCCAGACCAGCTTCCTGTTGTGCGGGCGCTGCCCAAGCACTATTTATGAAAAAATCTAGCATTTATAAGACTCTATGTTTGAAAAGGGCGGCATTATGACACAAGACATCCAAATTCAGTACAGCTAACACCGTATTCATTTGGTCCGGGCAGCAAAATTTCAAGGGATCGCTTAATTTCTGAGGTAAATTTATCTAGGCAAACTCTAACATACCGTAATCCAGTAGCTGTCTGAAGGCTGATTTAACCCCCTCTAACAAATGTTCAGGCGCGCCAATTTGTTTCAATTGTGCCAATATTTGCACCACACTCATCGACCCGTTCACATGCTGAAACAAGGAGGCAAAACCCTCGCTCAGTTCAACTGTTTTAAAATCCACCGCTGGTTCGCATTTTGACATCCGACTGATGGTAGCCCGTGCAACTAACAATCTTGGGTCCTCGACCTGCAGAATTCTTTGCCTAGCCGATGTAGAAAAAGATGTTTTGTTAAGTTGCCGCCATAGACAATCGTCATCTACCAGACAAAATGCTTTTTTTAATTGCCCATAAGGTTGCGGAATAATTGCTGCCGAAACATAGGCTGCAGGCTTGATTGGTTTTTTTAACCAGCCCTTATCTAAATCCGTCTCTACTGCTGAAAATTGCCCGTCATCTAACACAACTTGTTTCAATGAAGTGCTGGTCCAGGCCATGCCCAATTCAACTTCAAGGATGGCCGTAGCAATTGCCTGTTCTTTCTCTGATGCGAATATAAATTTTGTGTATCGTTCGCGCAAACGATTACCAAAGACAGTCGTCCTATCGATTGACCTACTACGCATGGTAGTGGTATCGACCAATTGTTTAAGTGTGTCTAATCCATTAGCTAACGACGAAGTAATACTAAAGCTAATTGGAAAGGACTTACATAGATGAGAGAGAACCAGATCGGCGCGCATCGCAGCATCAAGTTGTAATGCCTCTGGACGGATGCTTTTAAAGTCGTTTTGCTCTGCATCATCAAGGTCATATTTATTTAATGCTTTCTCTTGATCATCACAAAATTGATCGCGCAGATCTTTATCAAACAACAAATCAAACAATATCTGTTCCTGTTGTTCAAAACTCATGCAACATCATCCAAACTTTTTACTAATGCTTCACTGGCACTTTGTTCTTTTACCAGACGGCGAATACGTTTGAGTGTGGTTAACACACTACTTTCTTTAACCCCTTCGCATTCATAACAAACGGCTTTTACATTCGACAATTCAGGTAACATCGCTTCCAACATGCTCCAGGTTTGATCAAGTATCGTGCACTCATGCGCATCGACATAGATCGGACCATCGACTGCTTCTTTTAAACGACCGCCAGCAATGTGCACTTCAACCACACGTTCACAGGGCAATTGATCGAGCGCATCTTTCACTTTTTTTCCACTCGCCATCTCATACGAAACCAGATGTCCCATATCAAGCAAGATAGCACAGTCTGTTCGTTGCGCCAGTTCACCAAAGAATTCAAACAACGACATGGATCCGGCATAAAACGTCAGCGGCGGCGGTTCAACAGCAACCGTTACTGGCACCAAAGCTTGTACTTCTTTTACTCGCTCAATAGCTTTTTCAAGCGAGGCTTGATTAAAAACGGGCGGAACGAAATAACCCAATGAAGTTGAATAAGCGGCCCCTGTTTCCCAAAAACAATAAGCCACGTCTTGCGCAAACCAGGCTGAACCCACGGCATCAATATGCTTTGCGGTTTCTTCAAGCCAGACTTTTGAATTAGGATAGGAACCACAAAAATTAATATACGACGGATGATATAAAACCGGGACGCCTGCGGCACGCACGCGACTGACTTCTTCAATAATCGCATCGACATCAACCAGACCAGCATACTCGACAAAGCTGGGACCGCCTTTAGCCTTAACTAAAGAAACTGGGTCGGGATCAGATGAAAGACTCAGACTTGCGCCTACACCCAGGGTTGGAAGCTCATCAATGCGGTTGCTCATAGAGGTATTGTTCTATGCCGGGGTGAAAGACTCAAGTCGTACAATATAAATAGCTGAAATTAATCCTTCTGACGTCTTGAATAAAAGTCAGTAATAAATTGACCAAGATTTTCTGCTTCAATCGCGTCACGCAAACCCTTCATCAGGAATTGATAGTAATAAAGATTATGTATGGTATTGAGTCGTGCGCCGAGGATCTCATTGGTTTTATCCAGATGGTGTAAATAAGCGCGTGAATAGTTTTGACAAGTATAACAAGCGCAACTTTTATCGAGTGGCGACTGATCATAACGATGTTTTGCATTGCGAATTCGAACATCACCTGTGGTAGTAAATAAGTGCCCATTACGTGCATTACGGGTTGGCATGACACAATCAAACATATCAATGCCTCTACGAACCGATTCGACAAGGTTTTCTGGTGTGCCAACGCCCATTAGATAACGCGGCTTGTCTACCGGCATGCTCGCAACGATGTGATCAAGAACCTCCATCATCAACTCCACCGGCTCACCAACAGACAGACCACCAATCGCATAACCATCAAAGCCAATATCACATAGTCCATTTAAAGAAGCTGTGCGTAAGGCTGGATACATTCCGCCCTGAATAATGCCAAACAAGGCGTTTTCATTTGTGCCGTGCGCCAGTTTTGAACGTTCTGCCCAACGCAATGACAATTCCATAGACTCACGCACTTCTTTTTCTGTTGCTGGGAATGGTGTGCATTCATCAAAGATCATAACGATGTCTGATCCCAATGTGTGTTGAATCTGAATCGCTTCTTCCGGGCCAAGAAACACCTTGGAACCATCCACGGGCGATCGAAAGTGCGCACCTTCTTCAGTGATCTTTCTCGACTCAGCCAAACTGAATACTTGAAAGCCACCAGAGTCAGTGAGAATCGGTTTATCCCAATGCATGAATGCATGCAGACCACCGAATTCTTTAATCACTTCCATGCCGGGACGCAACATCAAATGGAACGTGTTACCTAAAATAATCTCGGCACCAATCCCAACCAGTTCTTCAGGCGTCATCGCCTTAACCGTGCCGTAAGTACCCACTGGCATAAACGCGGGAGTCTCAATCGTACCGCGTGGAAAAGTTATGCGACCTCTACGAGCTGCATGCTGTATATTTACTAGATCGAATTTCATCTAGGCTTCAGATTTATTGATTAGCATTGCATCGCCATAACTATAAAAACGATACTTCTCACGGATAGCATGTTGATAGGCGTTCATTATTTTTTCCTTTCCACCAAAGGCGCAGACTAGCATTAACAATGTTGACTTCGGTAGATGAAAATTTGTCAGTAACAGGTCGACGACATTAAATTTAAACCCGGGATAGATAAATATATCCGTATCGCCATCATAACTGGCAAGTTGACCGTTTCGTGCCGCTGTTTCCAGACTCCGAACGACCGTTGTGCCAACAGCAATAATTCTTCCACCGGCCGCTTTGGTCTGATTTATTCTTTCTACAACCGCATCAGAAACACACATGTATTCGCTGTGCATCTTATGTTCGGCAATATCATCCACTCTTAATGGTTGAAACGTTCCTGCGCCTACATGCAATGTTAATCGAACATTACTAACGCCAGAGTCTTCGAGTTGTTGCAGAATTTCTTGCGTGAAATGTAAGCCCGCTGTCGGTGCAGCCACCGCTCCAGGTTTGTCTGAAAACACGGTTTGATAACGTTCTCGATCTTCGTTCTCGTCTTCCCTGCTGATGTAAGGCGGTAGTGGCATATGACCTAAACGGTTCAGACAGTCTGTAAGTTGTTCTTTGCCTCTATATTTGAGCAAAAACATACTATCTTGCCTGCCCGTCACTTCAAAACTCGTCTTTTCATCAAGCAGTAACATCGTCCCCGGCTTTGGAGACTTGCTCGCCCGAAGTTGAACTAATAAAACATTATTATCCAGGACGCGTTCAAGCATGATTTCGACTTTGCCACCGGTAGCCTTGTGGGAGAACAATCTTGCTGGAATAACACGAGTATCATTCAATACGAGCAAATCACCTGCTTTAAGATATTCCGGAAATCGTCTGAAAGTTGAATCAGATAAATTTTCATCCCCGTCTAAATACAACAGACGACTACCACCACGGTTCTCAGGCGGATACTGGGCGATTAATTCTTCCGGAAGGTCATATGTGAAATCACTACTTAACATGGCGCGCGATGTTATCAGAAAAATCGCTTAATGTTTGACCCGGAGCAAAGTTTCCCTATACTTGCCGCCTGCTTATCTGTACTTCAATGCCGGGGCGGTGGAAATGGTAGACGATGGACATGGAGTCCAAGTGTCGCGAGGGACAGGACGTCCGAGAGCGACCGCGCCGGCGCGTTGATAAATAAGCAACTACCATTAAAATAAAACGCAATATTTAAATTGCCGGGGTGGCGGAATTGGTAGACGCGCCGGATTCAAAATCCGGTTTCTTCGGAAGTGCGAGTTCGATTCTCGCCCTCGGCACCATATCAAAGAACGACAACATCCGCCCTCGGCATCATAATACAAGTAGAAAGAAAATCTGGGCGGTGACAAGGTCACTTACACCGAGCGCGGTCTTCATTATTTTAATATTATTAATCTCTCAAGCGCGGACTATTTAGACTTGTCAAAAGATTTATTTTCTTTCGTTTGTATATAATTTATGTAACAAGATTTTTTGTAACCTATCACATCCATGCGAATAGTTTTGCCTACGTTAAATGCAACCAAAGCTGTATGAAGCATCGATTGTGAAACGGGGTCACCCACTAGTACAAGATCATCCTCACAACCCCATTTGGCACCGGCCGGTTTGGAATCTCTGGGATTACTTACAAAGATTTCTACTTTGTCATTATTCCAGACTCTGATGTCACTTATTTCAGCCGTCCAGCCTACTGCGTAAGTATTACTAACAAACCCGATGAATGTAGCGACAAGTAAAAAAACATTACTCGTTTTGTTCATATATTTTCTCCAGTCTTTATGTTTTTGTTATACATAAATTAGAGATTAGAGAATCTTATAAACAAATAAAATTCGAATATATTTTAATAAATAATCGAATTTTACGAAGTATTGGTATTTATAGAAGATGCATTCAAATTAGCGCTGTACCTCCAAAACAGAACCGCCTGTTTCTTCTATGAGCGTAGTTATTAAAGCTAGCTGTTTTGAAAGCAGCGATTCATCAACAGAGCGTAAAACAATATTCACGCCTAACTTACCGCGTTTGAAAAACGGGTAACTACCAATGCTGACTTCGGTGCAGGCATCCTGAATTTGTTTCATGCCATCAGCAAGTTTACTTTCGGTCAGATTAGTACAAACACTCGCCGTTAAAATTGGCGGGCCACTGACTAATCGCTCAACTAAGGCATCGAACATTGCTTGCATAATGCTCGGAACACCAGCCAACACGAACACATTATTAATCTGGAAAGCAGGAGCACCACTGACGGGGTTATCAATTAATGAGGCGCCTTCGGGAATGTCTGCCATTTTCAATCGGGCTTCGGTCAGCGTACCTGGATCATAGTAGCTTTCCATGCAGGCAACCGCCTCGGGATCTCTGAATAATTTTACGCCAAAGGCCTTTGCAATAGCTTCCGTCGTAATATCATCATGGGTTGGGCCTATGCCACCGGTGGTGAACACATAGTCAAAGTTCCTGGAATAACTTCTAACTCTATCAATAATGGTTTCTTCATCATCCGGTATCACAATCACTTCTGCCAGCACAATACCCAACTTCTCGAGTTCTTTGCCTATATAGGCAATATTCAAATCCTGGGTGCGACCGGATAATATTTCATTACCAATGATAATGACGCCGGCTGTTTTTGTAGCTTTATTCATATGAATTTGAACTAACCTTCAATTTTATCTATCAATTAGTGCGACATTCCGTCGCATTGTTAATGCCTTTTATTAAGATATTCTATGCTTTTATGATTGAAAAAGAGAATGTATATAGCAGAGGAACGATAATGTTTAAAATAGTTAAACCTATTATTTTCACTTCAATAGCAAGCCTGATCACTTTTGCTGCTTATGCAGAAGGTGAAAAACCCTACCAACTTACGGATGGTAAAATCAGCGCCAATGCTATTGAGGGTTGGAAAACATACAATGGCGGTGGCTGTGGTGCCTGTCATGGTAAAGGCGGTAAAGGTGGTGTTGGCCCAAACCTGGGTCAAAGTGTGACAACAAAGTTAAGCAAGGCAGACTTTGTTAACATTGTTGCCAATGGTAAGTCCGGTACATTGATGCGTCCTAATAAAACCAATAAACGCGTCATGGATAATATGGATAACCTTTACGCCTATCTGGTTGCCCGTGGTAATGACGTACTTGGACCCGGTAACTTGATTAAAATGCCCCTGGGTAAATAAGTAATTATTTTAAAACTCTCACAGCCTATTATTTTATAGGCTGTGAGAAGACCGAACTAATGATCGAATTTAAACAGTGTTTTTATCTCGGTATTGATTAACTCTCTTACCATTTATAAACCAGATTGATGTGGCCGTTGATTCCTGGTCCGGGAATACGCACACCAACAGGAACATCGACACTACGAACACGATTAACACCCCCTAGATGAGGCGCATAGTTCTTATCAAACACGTTATCGATACCTGCTACAAGTGTGAATCCTGAATCAGGGATACTGTAGTTACCGTAGATATTTAGTAGTGCATAACCCGCTGTTTCAAGCTCATTGGTAACGCCAGACACATCATCTTTTTCCAGATACGCATTTGTCTCTACTGTTGCAGACCAGATTTTTCGTTGGTAGGTTAAACCGAGACGGGCATTAGCAGGAGAAATACGATAGAGATTATCGCCATTATCCCGGCGCTCTCCTTTAACATAGCTAACCGCACCATCTACATGCCAAAAATCATTAATGTGATAACCAAAATCGGCATCGATACCATATAATCGGGCATCAACATTGGCGAACTGTAAAAGCTTCGCGCTGCTACCCGTCATGCCCGTTGCCATAGTATGAAAGGCTCTGGCTATTGTATTAGTGGCATCGATGCCCTGAATGTAATCATCAACATGATGATAGAAGGCACGCGGTGCAAAGTAGGTACGTTTATTACGCCAATCAAGGCCCAATTCGAACTGATAGGCAACCTCCGAATCAAGATTGATGTCACCGATATAGTTATTGCCGTCAGCCAAACCACCTGTTGATTGCAGCGGCAACCAGAGATAACGCTCCTGATAAGTAGGCGAACGCATCTTACGGGCAAAACCAATTTCAATATTGGTGTCCTTCCGTAGAGCGTGATTCAATTTTAGTACCACGTCGATATTGTCATCTTCCTGGGAAAGATCCGCGTTATTAAATGTCGTTGCGAGCGCATTGGCATTCATGGCCATCATACCCGCCATTCCAGTTGCTGATACCTTACCCGCATCCATATTGACGCGTGTGTACCGTAACCCCAGTTCCATCTCCCACGCGCTCGTAAGCTCACGCTGCCACTCACCAAACACGCCAAAGACATCACGCTCGATGTCGTTGTAATTCTTGACCAGAAATGTGGCGCTCATCGGGTTAAATATATCGGCATCATGCTTGGCCAGATGAGCATCCGTACCCAACTTCAGTTTGCCTCCTGCAAAAGCCATAGTGGCGTCGATGGCATAACCCACGTCTTCACTGTCTGCAAGTGAAAAGCGTTGCATTGTGCCCGGACCAGCGCCACCACCTGTTAGAGGAGGTAAACGCAATTCGAAGTTAGACATCTTGTGATCGATTTGAGACCAGTAAACCTTGCTCGTTATATCGACATGATTCCAACGACTTTTATATGTCCCGCGAACAATATCTGCATCAATAAAAATGATATCCATGGGCAGTGCGGGCGTGCCGCTTTCATTGGTGTCGTTACGCACATATTCAAGTCCAAATTCATGGTCTTCTATCTTGTAACCATAGCCGACTTCATAGCTGTTGCGGTCATGTTCACTCGGAGTGACCTCACCATCTCCGAAGTCATAATCATCGCTATCCTGACGACTACCGGAAACATGCATACGATGATTCTGATTCGCCAGTGACATTAATAACGATGCGTCATAACCGGAATTTACGCTATGCCCCCCTGCCGATGCCTCGCCATGTAAACTAAATTGTTGTTCTTTTGTAAATGAGCTTTGCGTCGATGTTGCACGTATTGTGCCGCCAATAGTTTCGTTACCTGAGCTAACAGGTGCAATGCCACGAATGACCTCCAGATTTTCTAATTGCGCACGCGGGATATATGAGATGGGTGTGTCCATTGCATTCGGGCCGCCGGAACTAATCTTGATGTCGTCTACGAGTATATTGATACGATCGCCATACATACCTCGATATTGTGCTATACCCGTCACGGTGCCATTGCTGTTCACATTGGCGCCCGGAACTTTCTTAAGCAGCTGAGCCGAATCGGCTGCCGGAGCATTAATCAAGTCAGGATTAAGAATGTATTTATCAAAACCCGAATACTCCCCTGATACTACAATCTCGGATAATGATGTGGGATGCTCAGCGTTTACTGGGCCTGCAACGCATAATAATGAAAACAGAATTAAATATTCAGCGGCATTTTTGAATTTTGTGTTGTTATACAAAATGGTTTGTCCTTATCACTGTATTGTTGTTTTTTTATGGGAGGGGAACTTAGCAAAAACACGGGGTATTTAGAATGTGACATATTGTCACAGTGGTTTTATTTGATAAGAAGGTATAATTACAGACAAGATTTAATATAAATAGAATTCTAATCATGCATCTCAATCTTGGATATCTACTGTTAATCCGCCTCTATTCTATTAGCGGTCAGGTTCTGGCTTTGAGCTATATGTATTTTTATATCGGGATACATTTCCCCGTCAAACCAGTTACTTTGGTCATTGTCCTGTTAAGCCTATTTACCGCTTATTCCTGGTTGCGTTACCGAGGCCTGAAGGAGATTACCGACCGCATCTTCGTGACACAATTGATGATCGATATATGCGCTTTATCGTTATTGATCTATTACACGGGTGGCTCAATCAACCCCTTTATTTCATTCTTCATATTACCCATCATTTTTGCTGCAGCTAGCCTTAGGCCTGCATATACTTTTGTCATAACCTTAGTTGCCATAGGCAGCTATTCTGCATTGATGTTTTTATATGTGCCATTGGATGGCGTGCATATCCATCAAGGTGGCACGCAAATACATCTCTGGGGGATGTGGTTTGGTTTCATATTGACGGCAAGTCTGGTCGCGTACTTTGTCGCTCGCATTTCCAGCACGGTGCGACAGCAAGACAGGGCGTTGGCCGAAGCCCGAGAAGAGGCATTACGTGCCGATCGCATCCTTGCGTTAGGTACGCTCGCCGCCGGTACTGCGCACGAACTTGGGACACCGTTATCGACAATGGCGGTAATTACCGGTGAATTATTAAATGATTATCAAGATGATAAAGAACTAAGCAACGAGCTGGTGTTGCTTAAAGAGCAAATTCAACGTTGCAAAACCATACTCGGTCGTATGTCTTCAGATGCCGGCCAATCTCAGGCTGATACCGGCCGCAAGATCAAGGTTGACTCTTATATTCAGGAAATTATTAATAACTGGCAACAAACTCGCTCAGATATTGATTTTGATATTAAGTTAAAACCATCTGGGGAAACACCGAACATAATTGTCGACCAAACGTTAACCTCCGCTATTATTAATATTCTAAACAATGCAGCTGATGCATCATCAAAAAAAATACATATTATCTGTAGCTGGAGCAACACCAGTATGGATATTGAGGTCATCGATGATGGTCATGGTATTAAAGAACAGCACCAACCATTACTCGGCAAGTCGATATTTTCCACAAAACCTTCTGATCAAGGCCTTGGTATTGGTTTATTTCTGGCAGAAACAACATTAACCCGGATGGGTGGCAAGATTTCTTTAAATAACAACAAAGACGGGGGAGCGCATGCTGAAATAAGCATACCCCTAGCACCACTACTTGCTCAATGAAGAGATATAAACACGAATGAAACCTATACTCATCGTTGATGACGATCCAATATTTAGCGAAGTCCTGGCAAAGGCATTAACTAAAAGGGACTTCGAGGTAACGACTGCAACAGACGTTGAACATGCCAAACAACTCTTGAAAGAATTCCGGCCTGATTATGCCGTTGTTGATCTAAGAATGCCCGGGCCTTCGGGTCTGGAACTGATTCCATCGCTATGCGAATTAAACAATGAAATTAAAATCGTTATTTTGACGGGTTATGCAAGCATTTCTACTGCTGTTGAAGCGGTAAAACTCGGCGCCACGCACTACCTGACCAAGCCCGCTGATGCTGATGAAATTGTTGCTGCGTTTGAGCGTGACAGGGGTGAGAGTCAGACAGAGATTCCACCGGCACCTATCTCATTGGATCGGCTTGAATGGGAACATATTCAAAAGGTTCTGGGTGACTGTAACGGAAATATTTCTGAAGCAGCCCGTAGTCTGGGCTTACATAGACGAACGCTACAAAGAAAACTGCAGAAACGACCGGTCAGATCGTCATAGGGCAATAATTTTTAAATCCCTTAAGCAGCTTGTACAGGTATATGATCTTTTATGCGGGTAATATTATTTTCTTCGTCTAAATAGATAAGCGTTGGCTTAAATTTGCTTACCTCATTCTCTTTTATCCGACCGTAAGCACAGATAATGACACGATCACCCGGACTGGCTTTATGTGCCGCAGCACCATTGACGGAAATAATACGTGAATTCTCTTCAGCGCGAATAGCGTAGGTCGTGAAACGTTCGCCGTTGCTGATATTATAAATATCGATCTGTTCGTATTCATGAATACCCGCTTTATCCAGCAAGACGCCATCTATAGCGCATGAACCATCGTATTCAAGTTCAGCATGCGTGACGCAAGCCTGATGTAGTTTTGTTTTTAATAACGTAATTTCCATAATATTTTGTAAACGTGTCGATTATAAATGCGGATATTACCCTAGATAGAAAGGGGGTCAATCATAGGATTGCACTGCAACATTGTCAATTAATCGTGCTTTTCCTAGCCATGCTGCCGCTAAAATCACAAGCTCTTGATTTATAGGCTTTTTTAGGGTTTTCGAATCACAGATATTCAAATATTCAGGTTTAAAGCCGGCATCTTTTAATGATGAAAATGCCTCTTTTTGCAGTGATTTATAGTCTTTATTACCTTTCTCTATTGAAGTCGCCATTTTTTTAATCGATTTATACAACAATGGCGCCTGCAGACGTTCCGTTTCACTCAAGTATTTATTACGCGAACTCATTGCTAATCCATCCGACTCTCTAAGAGTGGGCGAGCCCATAATATGGATAGGTAAATTCAAATTTTTTACCAAACTACGTATGACTAATAATTGTTGGTAATCTTTTTCACCAAATATCGCTATATCAGGTTGCACAATATTGAATAACGTTGTGACTATCGTCGCGACACCTTTAAAATGTCCCGGGCGGTATTCGCCACAATAAACTGAATCGAGTTCAGGCACGATCACTTCTGTTGTAATTTGAATATTTTCCGGATAGATCTCTTTCATATCCGGGATGAAGACAAGATCAGTGTTTATCTGCTTTAAATATTCAAGATCAGCTTCGAGTGTCCGAGGATAACTATCAAAATCTTCACCCTCTACAAATTGAGTTGGATTAACAAAAATACTAACGACCACAGCATCTGCTATTTCCTGCGCCTGTTTTACCAGGGTCAAATGTCCTGCGTGCAGATTGCCCATGGTTGGCACCAATGCAATTTTTTTATCTGCTCTACGAATTTTAGCGAGAGACTCACGTAATGAGACAATTGTTAAGAATTCTTGCATTAATCGTAAGTATGAACTGCTGCGGGAAATAATTTATTTTTAACGTCTTCTACGTAAGATTTAATTGCATCGCTAATCGAATCTTTTCCTGTAAGAAAGTTTTTGGAAAATTTCATTTGTTTTGAACTTAATCCAAGCATGTCATACACCACTAATACCTGCGCATCGCAATCTGATCCTGCACCGATACCAATAACCGGAATATCCAGCATTTTACTGACTTCTGCAGCCACTTTTGCTGGTATACATTCCAACACCAAACAATTTGCGCCCGCTTGCTGCAGTATTAATGCATCCTGCTTAAGTTTTTCCGCATCTTCTTCTGTCTTTGCTTGTACACGGTAGCCACCCATTTCTTCAATCGATTGCGGCATTAAACCAAGGTGCCCACAAACCTCGATGCCTTGTTGAGTAATAAGTGCAACACTTTCACTAATCTTAGCGCCACCTTCCAGTTTTACCATGTCGGCGCCACCTTCATTAACCAGTCTTTTGGCATTTTCAAGCGCTTGAGCTGGAGAACTATAACTCTTATAAGGCATATCGCTAATAACAAGAGCCCTTTGACATACTTTACTCACCAACCGTGTGTGATAAATCATATCTGTCATAGTTACGTTTAACGTTGTGTCATCTCCATGCAACACCATGCCAAGAGAATCACCTACCAGTAACACATCCACTCCTGCTTCATCCTGCAAACGCGCAAAACTGGCATCGTATGATGTCAAACAAGCAATCTTTTCACCGCTTGCTTTCATTTGCTTTAGTGTCGTTGTAGTAACTTTTTCAATCATAATTCTATCGGGTTGAAATAATGTCTGCCCGGCGGGAGTTGCCGGATATGTTCTAACAATAAATTATAATCTTTATCATTGCCCGAGAGATCAAAATCATTTGTATTCACAATAAGTAATGGTGAAGTTGTGTAATGATAAAAAAACTCAACATAGGCTTCTGAAATCTTTTTTAAATACTTACTATTTATAGGCCGTTCAAAGTCATGGCCACGTTCGATAATGCGTTGCATTAATATGTCTATCGGCGCCTGTAAATAAATCACAAGATCCGGCACAGGGGCATCCAGTGTTAGCCGGTCATAGACCTGATTGTATAAGGCTAATTCATCATCGTCTAAAGTAATAGAAGCAAATAACTTGTCTTTCTCAATCAGGAAATCGGATACCTGTACTGGCTTAAACATATCCGTTTGACGCAAAGACTCAATTTGTTTGTGTCGCTGAAATAAAAAGAAAAGTTGTGTAGGCAAGGCGACAGACTTTGGGTCAGAATAAAACCGGGGCAAAAATGGATTTTCTGCAGCAAGCTCCAACATCAGGTCAGTGTCAAACGTCTTGGCAAGACGTTTCGCCAAGGTCGTCTTACCAACACCAATGGGACCTTCGACAACGATATAATCGGGGTGGCCTTGCTTCATTGAATTTTCTTCACATCAGAGAGATCAAGTTTAGTGAGCAGTTCAGCAAGCAAACCATTTGCAGGAATAACACATTCAGGTTCTATCTCTGCCAATGGCGCTAATACAAAAGAACGATTACTTATTTCAGCGTGAGGAACAGTCAGGCGATCATTTTTTATTATCTGATCACCAAATAATAATATATCCAGATCCAGTGTCCTTGGTCCCCAGTGTTGATGACGTTCTCGTCTATGCCCGTTTTCAATCACTTGCAAACAATCCAGTAATTCGAGTGCTTCCAGTTCAGTATCAAGTTTAACGACCGCATTAATATAGTTATCCTGATCTGGCGGTCCCAATGGTTCACTTTCATATAAAGAAGAAGCGGTAAGCATTTGGGTAGATTGTAGCTCGCCAAGTTCTTGTATGGCAGAAACAATATGATCTTTGGGCGAACCCATATCGCCACTGAGATTACTGCCCAGGCCAATATAAGTGATGGTCATGAATCAGAGGGCGTATTATTGCGTGGTCGACGACGTCTACGTGGCTTATGGTATCCGGTTTTTATCTTATCCTTACCTGCAAGTGGTTCAGCTAACTGTTCTTGTGTCCAATAATCAACCAATTCAGTTAACGGCTCACCCGCCTGGGCGCGTAATAAAAGGAAATCAAACGCCGCCCTGAATTTTGGATGCATCAACACACGGAGCGCACGCTTTTTGGTACGTTTTAATCTTACCTGCAAGGTCCAGATGTCACGTGCCATATGTGTAAAGCGACGCGGCATCGCCGTACTGAGTATTTGCCTTGATATAACTGTATCTCCAGCCAACTGCACAGCTTCAATTTCAGACAATCCATTTGCAATATGTTCATCGGCAATGACGCGCATCGGCTCCCATAACAAGGCAGCCAATAAAAAGCCGGGCGCAACTGAATTTCCTTCGTTTATCCTTTGATCCGTATTTTTCAATGCCTGCATAATAAAGCCATGCGGATAATCACGTTCCGGGGTATCCAGTAATTTGTCAGCCTGTGGAAATAAATACTTGAATAAATTGTAATGGCGCAACGACTCAAATGTCTGTAACGCACATCCGCCCATAAATAACTTCAGCATCTCTTCAAATAATCGGGCGGCCGGGATGTCTTTCAATAAAGCTGCAAATTCACCAATGGGTTGTTGTGCCTCGGGATGAATGTTTAAACCCAGTTTGGATGAAAAACGAATAGCCCGCAGCATACGTACCGGATCTTCGATATAACGTTGCGCCGGATCGCCAATCAGACGTAACTGGCCAGCTTCCAGATCTTTTACCCCACCGACATAATCAACAATGGAAAAATCTTCGATATTGTAAAATAAGGCATTGATTGTGAAATCGCGTCGCCACACATCATCATCGATATCACCATAGACATTGTCACGAATTATCCTGCCATCTTCGATATGACCCGCACCTTGATCAGAAACATGATGTGGCGCACGAAAGGTTGAAACCTCTATTAACTCATCACCAAAACGAACATGCGCTAAACGAAAGCGACGACCAATTAATCGACAATTACGAAATAACTCGCGGATCTGTTCAGGTTTAGCATCAGTCACCACATCAAAATCTTTGGGTTCTCTACCGAGCAATATATCGCGTACACCACCACCAACTAAATAAGCCTTATACCCGGCATTCTTCAAGCGATACAATACCTTCAGGGCATTCTCACTAATTGATGCGCGAGATATTGTGTGTTGATCGCGAGGAATAATCGTTGGCTTTGGTTTAAGCGGAATAACTTTTTTCGATTTATCAGGGATTGTCATTTAAAAAATAATATATTGAGGCGGTCTTAATGTTCCCTATAATACCCCACTTCTATAGTCAAAGCTCCCTTCGTCTAGTGGCCCAGGACGTCGCCCTCTCACGGCGAAAACACGAGTTCGAGTCTCGTAGGGAGCACCATATATACCAATGGTTTCATCATTTATGGCTATTGAGAATATGCTATTTAGGTAACTTTTAGGTAATAAACGGTATATTTTTTGGACTCTGACTCCGTCAGTAGAGGTTCGAATCCTCTACCCCCAGCCAATAAATTCAATTAGTTAGACTATTATTCAATTTCTTCTAAATGAAAACAGTGATTTGCTTACCCTACTGCTTACCCTTAGTAGTAATGTGAATTTAACCTATTGAGGGTTTTCTACAAATAAGTCTGTAACACTCTTGATTATGCGACTGTTAATCACTAGGTCGACAGTTCGAGCCTGTCCCGGGGAGCCATATCAAATGAAAAGCCTGCATGTATATGTGGGCTTTTTTTTACCCAATAAAACAGGACTATAATAGATGAAAGTCTCTCTTAATATTTACCTCAATTCTGTCTCATATGTTTTGACGACGTACACTTCCGAGAAGAACCGATTGTTAACTATATCTATTTTGGAAATAAGAATTTGCTTAATTTTGAGTGTGACAACACCCTCTTTGATTGTTTGCGGGGGCAATGAAACGCGATAAAAAGAATGCCCCTCATTTAATATAACAGACTCAAGCTCCGCGGCAGCTTCAATCAACCCCTCCAAATCGTAATGGTCGCCAAGAAATACTGACAGTGTCTTATCGGTTTGTTCTTGGCTAATCGGATTAAGTCCCTCAATATTAAAGCCGACGACGGTAAAACTGCTGTCCGGTGCAGTCTCTTCAGCATGCAGGCTTATTGAGTAAAAAATCAGGAAGTTAGATAAGACAGCCAATATTAGAGGCAGTATTCGTCCCATTTCAGCTATCTCACCATTTATTAATTAAGAATACTAATAGTTGGTATTTAATTATACATAAATAATCTCACAAAAAAAGTCAGTAAGCTATTGTTTATAATTAAATTGTTCTATCTTAGTGATATCCATTACTTAGCGAATTGACACTATTCTATAAACCTTGGTCATAACGGAGCTCGAATTAAACTCAGGACATCCACAAACTGAATCTTTTTAAGGTATGGCTTATACTGTGTTTAATGAATTTGAAGCTTTGGATCTCGAAGCTTATCTGAAAACACATATTGATTTGTTGTTGCATGGCCTTGAAAAATAATATGCAACGGGTGTTTGCAACTGTGTAGCCTGTGAATTGAATATGTACACCAACAATACTAACTACAACGAACACTCTTAAGACATTGAATAACACTACTACCACACAAACTTGCTCATTAATTCGCCGTCTGGCAGCAATCCTATATGATTGCCTGTTGCTCTCTGCCGTTCTTTTTGTTGCCACTTTTACAATAATGCCTTTCACAGGTGGTGAAGCTATTGAAAGCGGCAACCTGCCCTACAATATTTTTTTATTAACTGTCAGTTATTTTTATTTTTGTTGGCATTGGGTTTCTGGCGGTCAGACACTGGGGATGCGAAGCTGGCATATCTTTGTCACTAATGCATCGTCGGAAAATCCGAACTGGAAACAAGCCTCACTACGGTTCTTTTCCGCAATGTTTTCGATACTATTGTGCGGTCTGGGATTTATCTGGTCTTTATTCGATAAAAATAAACTGGCTTTACATGACATACTATCGAAGACCAGTTTGGTCGTTAATAAACAAAAACTAAAAGATCAATAACGTTTGTTAAGCCTGTAATAAACGTATGAAAGAACCACAATCGTTGGCAAACAAACACTAATGAATGAGGGTATACCATAGACAATGCCAAGATGACCCGTTACCTGATTCACCAGATGAAATGATATGCCGAGTAATGCGCCAATAAAAACGCGTTGCCCTAAACCCATAGGTCGACCTTCACATCTGACGACACAGATGGAGAGCAATATCATAGCCATGATCGCAAATGGATTGATTATCTTTGACCAAAAAGCCTGAATATATTGTTTATCATCCTGATTATTGGCTTTGAGGTAATCGATGTAGCTGATTAAACCGAAAACTGATAAATAATGTGGTTTTATCGTGACCATATTAATTACTTCGGGGTTTAGTAAAGCTTCCCACTCTGCATTCTGATAACGCTTATTTGTTATTTTCTCTTCAGAAATTTCTGTTTTTAAAATGTCATGTAGCAACCATCTATCCTCACTATACTCAGCATGCTTTGCATAGATTGTTGACTTTAATTGGTGATCTTTATCAAATTCATAGATGTAAATTTGTTCAACGCGATCGCCGGGTAATATTTTTCTAATATTGATGTAGTTATCTCCATCGCGCGACCAAAATCCGTGTTTAGTTTTCATCGAAATTTGCTGAGTTAATGCTACGGAACGTTTTTGTTGTGCGGCCTGCTCTGTTATTGGCGCAATAACCTCGCCAATTAAAATACTAATCACGATAAAGACTATACCGGTCTTCATTAATGAATAAGCCAATTGAAGTTGTGAAACACCTGAGGTTCTTATAACAGCCAATTCAGAGGTATTAGCCAACATACCTAATGCGGCCATACTGCCAATAACCGTTGCTATCGGGAATAGCTCGTAACTTAGTCGCGGGATAGTTAACAATACATATTGAATGGCCTGCGGTACGCCATAACTTCCTCGACCAGTATCATCAAGTTGATCGACCAAAGCGAAAAAAGAAAAAACAGCAACCAGCACAAATAAGGATAAGGTGCTGGTTACCAGTATATTTCGCCCCAGATATCGATCGAGAATCATCTAGTCAGCTTCAATAATTTGATGTTTATCATTATCGTTTCTAGCGTAACGGTATTTGGGCAAATAGTATAAAGATACTAATGTAAGCACGAGTAATAAATGCACCCACCACAAACCGATAAACCCGGGGATTACATCACGATTCAATAAGGTTTTTGCGATACCGAGCAAATTGCTATAAATCAGGTAGATTGATATGCCTATAACAAATGGCATGTAACGGCGTTCACTGGCATGTGACTGCATTAATAATATTGCCAGCAGAGACAACAGCAGGCTGGATATAATCAATGAGATACGCCATTGAAACTCTGCCTGATAAATTCTGTCTCCAGAACCCAGTATTTCAGCCGTAGATAATGCGGCAGATTTTGCACCTGGTGCATTGGTCTCTGAACTTTCAGTTAAGATCGCGTATTTCTCATATTCAGTAATCTGATAATCAAGTAAGCCGGGTTCGCCAACATAGCGTCGTCCATCACTAAAGACGATATATTTATTCCCGGATTTTTTATCCAGTCTAAAGCGAGCGCTATCGGAGGTTAGTACACCCAGCTTTCCTTCCTGTCTTACCTGCAAGAATACTTCTTCCATTGAGGCCTTATCGGGAGAAGGGTTCTGAACATAAACAACACGATCGCCCTGACTAAACTCTTTAAACTGCCCTGCCTTAACACCCGAAATGTCAGATTCTTGCTTGGCACGTTCCTTTAAGTTGTGTACCTCCTGCTCAGCCCAAGGCGCAAGATACAATGTGACGATGGAACCAAATAAGCAGAATGCCAGCGCAAAACGAAGCACAACACCCATTTGAAATAGTTTGCTTATACCGGATGCTGCAAGTATCACCAGTTCCCTGTCACTGGCCATACGAGAAAATGCGAGCAACATGGCAATTAATATTGAAATGGGTAATATTTTTGGTAACGTCGCCATCATCTTGTAAGCCAGCATCAGGAAAACCATGTCTGCTGGTAAGTTTCCTTCCGCCGCATCTGCCAGAAAACCGACAAACCGATTGCTAGCGATGACGAGAATCAACAAGCTCATTATCCATAGCAACTTTTGAAACAGTTCCCGGTAGATGTAGTGCTCAATAATCACAATTGTAGGCTCATCGGTATAATGCGGCTTTGCTTAGTTGAAGATAAATGAATAAACTTGACTAAAAATACGGTTTTGACCATTTTTATCTGTTTTTAACAAAAAACGAAACGATTATGACACGCTTGATGTCAAAGTGCAGAAAAAATAATTTAATATCGCAGCGTCATTAACCAAGCACTAAATTCTACAAGTATTAACTATTCTGGAGCTGGTATGGATTTCAATATAAAAAGTGGCAACCCCGAAAAACAACGCACGGCTTGCGTTATTGTTGGCATATATGAGTCAAGACGACTATCGACTGCCGCTAGAGCGATCGATACAGTAAGTAAAAAATACCTTTCAAACCTCATCCGCCGTGGAGATATGGATGGACGCAAAGGCCAATACTTACTACTTCATAATGTTCCCGGCATGATTGCTGATCGCGTGCTATTAATTGGTTGCGGCAAAGAAAGAGAAATTGATGATCGAAACTACCGTTCAATTATTGCGAACAGTGTTCGTGCATTGAATGAAACCGGCTCTTTGGATGGCGTTAACTATCTTAGTGAATTGACCATTAAGGGACGTGATCATCACTGGAAAATTCAACAAGCTGTAAGCGTCGCAGAACATTGCCTATATGAGTTTAATGATCACAAGAGCAAAAAGAAGGCAAATAGACGGCCATTACGCAAAATTACATTTACTGTTCCAACTCGTCGCGAATTACCGGAAGGTGAAGCAGCGATGCAAGAAGGTCGGGTGATAGCCAATGGCATTAAACTAACACGTGACCTTGCCAATCATCCATCAAATGTATGTACACCAACATATCTCGCGCAACGCGCTAATGCTTTAGCTAAAAGCCATCGTTCATTGACGGTAGAGATATTAGAAGAAGCCGACATGAAAAAACTGGGAATGGGCTCACTACTCTCAGTATCACAAGGCTCAGCCAGACCAGCAAAATTAATTACACTGGAATATAAAGGATCTAAAAAAGCACAGAAGCCTATCGTATTGGTCGGTAAAGGCGTTACCTTTGATACCGGTGGTATTTCACTCAAACCCGGCGCGGCCATGGCTGAAATGAAATATGATATGTGCGGTGCAGCTTCTGTCTTTGGCACAATGTCGGCTGTTGCAGAACTGGGGCTACCAATAAATGTAGTCGGTGTAATTCCTGCTGTTGAAAACATGCCCAGCGGTACTGCAACCAATCCCGGTGATATTTTCACCAGCATGTCCGGACAAACCATAGAAGTACTTAATACCGATGCAGAAGGCCGTTTAATATTATGCGATGCTATCACCTACAGTGAGCGCTTTAATCCCGAGGTGGTTATAGATATTGCAACCTTGACCGGTGCCTGTGTTATCGCACTGGGGAAACATGCTACAGGCCTGTTAAGTAATCATAATCCGCTGGCAAGAGAATTACTCAATGCAGGCGATGAATCTGGCGATAGGGCATGGCAGTTACCGCTATGGGATGAATATCAACAGCAACTTAATAGCCCGTTTGCAGATATGGCTAATATCGGTGGCAGGGATGCTGGCACAATTACAGCAGCCTGCTTCCTGTCACGCTTTGCTGAAAAATATCACTGGGCGCATCTGGATATTGCAGGCACCGCATGGATATCAGGTAATAATAAAGGAGCAACAGGTCGTCCTGTATCATTACTTATGCAGTATATAATTAATCAAACCAGGTAAATTTGAGATACAAGCTTTATGACGCGTGTGGATTTTTACATCTTGCCTGACGGGAGCAATGTAGATCGCTTTGCCTGCGCCATCACGGCCAAGGCATGGGCTAGTGGCAATAAAGTCCATGTACATACGCAATCCGAAGAAACCGCGACGGGATTTGATGACTTACTATGGATCTATAAAGATATCAGTTTTGTGCCGCACGAAATTTTTAACGACAGCAGTAATGAAGATACACCGGTAACGATCGGTTATGACAATCACTTTCCGGATACTTCGGGCGTGATGGTTAATCTGGATTCGGGTATTCCTGATTTCGTAAGTCAATTTGAAAGGATAGTTGAAATTGTTGGTGGTGATGCGTCAGATAAACAAGCCGCGCGCCAACGTTACCGCCAATATAAAGAAGCTGATTATGAAATACACGATCATAAGATTGAAAATCTGACTGAACATGATTGATTCTCCTAAAAATCCGCCTAAAGAATTATCCGATACTGATCGTAATAATCTGATAAACCGTATTGATGAATTAGAAGGATTACTGGCGAAGAAAAAGGCCGAGTCAAAACAAGCAAAATTGCCACGACTAAAAGTGGGCACAGACGGGATACCGGTTCTGGTAGATCCTCTCAATGAAGAAAACCTCAATCCGGATACAGATCGGGAATTCAGACAAATTAAACACGATGATCAACTCATTAATGACATTATCAACAAAGTCGATAAGGAGATCTCGGCAGATCTGGATGAATTAATTTTTATGCTCAAGGACAGCATCATTGATGAAGTAAAAACACGACTCCTCAAGGAATTTCAAATCAACAAGGACAGCTCAGAGAATAAGGAATAATTATTAGTTCCCAATAAAGATTGCTCTAAACAGCGTCCATGTGGACAATACGCCTCCCGATAATCGGGCTATCCATCAAAATTAGCCCCTGAAAAAATTTGTTATTAAAAAATGGATAAAACCTATAAACCCGAAACGATAGAAACCAGTTGTTATGACAATTGGGAAAAGAACAACTACTTCGCACCCCGAAATGAGAGCAAGGGCGAAGGTTCTTCTTATTGCATCATGTTGCCTCCGCCAAATGTGACTGGCAGCTTGCATATGGGGCATGCCTTTCAACAAACATTGATGGATATCCTCACGCGTTATCATCGCATGAATGGTGAGGATACCTTGTGGCAGTGTGGTACTGACCATGCTGGCATAGCGACGCAGATGGTTGTTGAGCGACAACTACAACAAAAAAATATCTCACGCCACGATCTTGGGCGAGAGAAATTCGTAGAAGCAGTCTGGGACTGGAAAGAACATTCTGGCAATACCATTACTCGTCAGTCACGACGTCTGGGCACATCAATGGACTGGTCGCGTGAACGCTTCACTATGGACGAAGGTCTTTCCGATGCGGTCAAGGAAGTGTTTGTACGTTTACATGATGAAGGCTTGATCTATCGCGGTAAACGACTTGTAAATTGGGACCCGGTATTACATACCGCAATATCCGATCTCGAAGTTATCTCTGAAGAAGAAAATGGTCATCTTTGGCACATGCGTTATCCGCTAAAAGAACCCATCGATGGGCTTGAATATATTGTCGTCGCGACTACACGACCTGAAACCATGTTGGGTGACGCCGCTGTTGCGGTTCATCCTGACGATGAGCGTTACCAGAATTTAATCGGCAAAGAAGTATTGCTCCCATTAACCAATAGACGTATACCCGTTATTGCCGATGACTATGTTGATCCTGAATTTGGAACTGGCTGTGTAAAGATTACGCCTGCACATGATTTTAATGACTATGAAGTCGGCGAACGTCATCAGCTGGAAAAAATAAATATCTTTACTGTCGATGCAGAACTTAATAATGAAGTGCCTGAAAAGTATCAAGGTCTGGATCGTTATGAAGCTCGTAAACAGATCGTTGCTGATCTTGAAGCGCAAGGTCTAATAGAAAAAATCGACGAGCATAAATTAATGGTGCCGCGGGGTGATCGTTCACACGCCGTTGTTGAACCTTATTTAACTGATCAATGGTATGTAAAGATCCAGCCCCTGGCTGATCCTGCTATCAAGGCAGTGAAAGACGGCGACATCAAATTTGTACCTGCTAACTGGGACAAAACTTATTTTGAGTGGATGAACAATATCGAAGACTGGTGCATCAGCCGTCAGTTGTGGTGGGGACATCGCATTCCGGCCTGGTATGACGACGAAGGTAATATCTACGTCGGTCGCGATGAGGCTGAAGTCAGACAAAAACATAATCTTGATGATATCAATCTAAGACAAGATGAAGATGTTCTCGATACCTGGTTCTCCTCCGCGCTATGGCCCTACTCTACTCTGGGCTGGCCTGAGAAAACTCCCGAGCTTGATAAATTCTATCCGACTAATGTATTGGTTACCGGTTTCGATATTATATTTTTCTGGGTAGCACGCATGATTATGATGGGGCTCAAGTTTATGGATGATGTGCCTTTCAAGGAAGTCTATATTCATGGTCTGGTCCGTGATGGCGAAGGCCAGAAGATGTCCAAATCGAAAGGCAATGTGCTTGATCCAATTGATCTGATTGATGGAATTAAACTTGATGACCTAATCAGTAAACGTACCAGTGGCATGATGCAGCCACAAATGGCAGCGAAGATTGAAAAGGCTACACGCAAACATTTTCCCGATGGTATTGAAGCTTATGGAACCGATTCATTACGCTTTACCTTTGCATCATTGGCAACGCAGGGTCGTTTTATTAATTTTGAAACAGGACGAATTCAGGGTTATCGAAATTTTTGCAACAAGCTCTGGAATGCGGCTCGCTATGTGATTAGTAATGTAGAAAGCCAACCGATCAAAGTTGACCAGGGCGATATGAAATTTGGTCTGGCCGAACGCTGGATTACAAGTAAATTAGCTGATGTGATTTTAGCAACACATGAAGGCATGAAAACCTATCGCTTCGATCTTGCTTCACAAGCACTTTATGAATTTACCTGGGATGAATACTGCGACTGGTATATTGAATTATCAAAAACAACTCTGAATAGCGAACAGGCAAGTGAAGCTGAGAAGCGCGGCACCTTATATACACTATTAAACGTGCTTGAAACTTTACAGCGGGCACTACATCCATTCATTCCTTTTATAACAGAAGAGTTATGGCATCGCATCGCGCCTATTCTTGGAAAGAAGGGAGAAAGCGTTATGCTTGAATCTTTCCCAAAACGGGATGAACTTGAAAACGATAGTAATGCCGTAGAGCAAATAGAATGGGTTAAATCATTCATTATGGGTGTGCGCCGCATTCGTGCAGAACGTGATATTTCGCCCGGCAAAGCATTAAACGTATTTGTTCGCAATGGGACAAAGAATGAACACGAGTGGTTGGAGCAAAATCAGGCCTACCTGAAAACATTAGGCCGAATCGATTCGATTAAAAGCTCAGAACAGGAAATGGATGATGCTGTTATGGCGCTGGCAGGAGAAATGACATTACTTATTCCACTGGCGGACATCATCGATCCGGTAGCAGAGAAAAAACGCCTGCAGAACACGATTGATAAATTAACAAAAGAAAAATCCGGGTTAGAAGGTAAATTAAACAACCAGAGTTTTGTAGAACGTGCACCGGCAGAGGTAGTCGATGGTGCAAAACAACGGCTTGCTGATACACTAAACGAAATTAAAACTTACGAAACTCAACTTCAATCAATATCAAAGCTGTTAGAACAATAATGTTATCCACAATTAAAGAAGAAATTGATGTCGTCTTTGAACGTGACCCGGCTGCGCGTTCAGTGCTTGAGACGATCTTCACCTGCCCGGGATTTCAGGCTATTGTCTTCCATCGTTTCAACCATTGGTTGTGGAATAAGAAACTGTATTTCATCGCTCGTTTAATGGCGCACATAGCGCGATTTATGACGGGCATCGAAATTCATCCCGGTGCGCAGATCGGACGTCGTTTCTTTATTGATCATGGTATGGGCATTGTCATCGGTGAAACATCCGAAGTGGGAGATGATGTGTCTATTTATCATGGCGTAACACTTGGCGGTACCACCTGGAATAAAGGTAAACGTCATCCTACTTTGGAAAACAATGTTGTCATCGGCGCTGGTGCAAAAATTCTGGGCCCTATCACTCTCGGCACGGGAACACGTGTTGGTTGCAATGCTGTTGTGGTGAAAGATACACCACCGGGTTCCACTGTGGTTGGCGTACCAGGACATATTGTAGTAAAACGCAAAGAAGAAGATAAAGATGCGCAACGTGAAGCCATGGCAAAAAAGATTGGCTTTACAGCCTATGCAGAAAGCAAAGATATGCCAGACCCGGTACAAAATGGTCTGGAGTCAGTATTAGATCATCTGCATAAACTGGAAAAAGAATTAGAAGAACTAAAGAAAAATAAATCTGAATAAATTAAAAATGACTGAGCCTGAAGACCCTAGTATATTTCAAATCGCTTTTAGCCTGATTGCCTCTTTTTGTGGTATTCAAACAAAAGAAAACATGGCGCGTGATGAAGCTTATATAGAAAAAAAGGGGATTAAGGTCTATGTCATCATCGGTTTCTTTCTGGTTTTTTGTATATTGCTAACCCTGTTTGGTATTGTTCAGTTAGTACTGCATTTTGCATTGTAAAGTAAATGTAAAAAATATTAACTTTTTAAATTATATTCTAATTTAAACCCTAAGCTTCAATCCTTTCTCGAATCCACACAACTAAACGCTCTTCTGTTATTGAACCTTCAGCAACTTGTAGCATAATCATTACACACTCCTCATCTCTTGCATCGAGCTCAACATTGTTCAGGTTTAAAAACAATTCCATCACAACAAATGCAGTACGTTTATTGCCATCAACAAAAGGATGATTGCGAGCAATACCATAGGCATATGCTGCGGCTAATTCGGCAAGATCAGGCTCACCGTATGCAATTAAATTCTCTGGACGAGCGATGGCTGATTCCAGCATATCAAGCGCTCTAACCCCGGAGGCACCACCATGTTCGGCGAGTTGTTCATGATGAATGGCTCGTATAACATCCAGACGAACCCATGTTATTCCATTCATTTAGCCAATTCGTGCAGGACATTTCGACGTTTTTTCATGATCTTTCGAGCAGTTTCTATTTGATTGCTAAATTCTGGATCATAGGGCGTTAGTTGATATCCTTCTGGTGATTCAGTGACCCAAAGTTTGTCCCCTTGTACTAACTTTAATTTAGAGAGCATTTCTTTCGGGAGCACAAGCCCAAGCGAATTACCTATATTGCGAAGTTTGAGTTCCATAAATACACCTCATACATGTAATAACTAATGTTATAACATTAGACTATCAATTATATAATTTCAAGTTATAACAAACACTTAGTTAGAATAAAAAAACAAAATCTATTCCCGACTAAACTAATCAACAATATAGTTGACTAAACTACTAGGTTATGTGACCCTTACCATCCCTTATTTAGGGCAAAAATAGAGAAATAAGCGATGAAAATGACAACTAAAGGCCGTTATGCCGTTACCGCGATGCTGGATCTGGCACTGCATGATAGTAAAGGTCCGGTGAATCTGGCAGATATTTCTCGGCGTCAGGATATCTCCCTGACCTATCTGGAGCAGTTGTTTAATAAATTAAAACGACACGAACTCGTTGAAAGTGCCCGAGGACCTGGCGGTGGTTATCGTCTGGCAAAAGCAGCCGATCAGATTACAGTTGCCAAGGTTATTTATTCTGTCGATGAGCCGATTGATGTTACACGCTGCAAAGGAAAACAAAATTGTCAGGGTGACCTGCGCTGCCTGACCCATGATTTATGGATGGAGTTAAACATGCATATTTCAGGATTTTTGAATGGCCTGACACTAGGCGATTTGATTAAACGTAATAATGTTAAACAAGTCTCTGATCGACAAGATGTCATCATGATGCAACTACAACACTGATAAATACTATGACTACTGAAAAAACAATTAATCTTACTGAGAGCGCTAAACAACATGTCGTGAATGTTCTCGCCAAGGATATCGACGGTATTGGTTTACGCGTAGGCGTTAAAACCACTGGCTGCTCGGGTTACCAATATGTCATTGAAACCGCTAAAGCAGTCAATGAAGAAGACCAGATCATTGAGTCGGACGGCATAAAAATCATCATCAATGAACAAAGCTTACGTTATCTTGCCGGGACAGAGCTCGACTTTGTTAGAGAAGGTTTAAACGCCGGTTTTAAATTCAACAATCCGAATGTAGAAGAATCCTGTGGTTGTGGTGAAAGCTTCAGTCTTAAAGAAGAATTGGAAACATAAATTATGGCAACTAATAATGAAAATGTAGAAGCCCTTGTCCGCAAAGACTATGAACATGGTTTTTTCACCGATATAGAGAGTGATACCGTAGCACCAGGTCTTAGCGAAGAAACCATTGCGTTCATTTCGGCAAAGAAAGAAGAACCACAGTGGTTGCTCGAATGGCGTTTAAAAGCCTATCGTCATTGGCTAACTATGAAAGACCCAACCTGGGCACATCTTGATATCGAGCATATTGATTATCAGGCTATCTCTTATTACTCCGCACCTAAATCGAAAGATGACGGTCCTAAAAGTCTTGATGAAGTCGATCCAAAATTATTAGAAACTTACGAAAAACTGGGCATCCCGTTACAGGAACAAATGATGTTGGCTGGTGTAGCAGTCGATGCAGTATTTGATAGCGTCTCCGTTGCGACGACTTTTAAAAGTAAATTAGCCGATGCCGGTGTTATCTTTTGCTCATTCTCGGAAGCGGTAACAAAATATCCTGAACTCGTTAAAAAATACCTGGGCTCTGTTGTGCCTGCTGCTGATAACTTTTTTGCCGCATTAAACTCGGCTGTCTTTACTGATGGTTCGTTTGTTTATATTCCCAAGGGCGTACGTTGCCCAATGGAACTATCGACCTACTTCAGAATTAATGCATCCAACACCGGGCAGTTTGAACGTACATTGATAATCGCTGATGAAGCAAGTCACGTCAGTTATCTTGAAGGTTGTACCGCGCCGATGCGCGATGAAAACCAGTTACATGCAGCAGTGGTTGAGTTAGTTGCATTGGAAGATGCACAAATTAAATACTCTACTGTTCAAAACTGGTACCCCGGTGACGAAAATGGCAAAGGTGGTATATATAACTTTGTAACCAAACGCGGTGATTGCCGTGGTGATAACTCAAAGATCTCATGGACGCAGGTAGAAACCGGATCAGCGATCACCTGGAAATACCCAAGTTGCATATTAAAAGGTGATAACTCTGTCGGTGAATTTTATTCCGTCGCCGTCACAAACAATCATCAGCAAGCCGACACCGGCACAAAGATGATCCACATCGGCAAGAATACCCGTAGCACGATTATTTCCAAAGGTATCTCGGCAAGGCATGCACAACAATCCTATCGAGGTCTGGTTAAGATCAGCAAGAGTGCGGATAACGCAAGAAATTATACGCAATGTGATTCCTTATTAATGGGCGACCAATGCGGGGCTCATACCTTCCCTTATATCGAAGCAAAAAACTCAACGGCAACAGTTGAGCATGAAGCAACAACATCGAAGATTGGTGATGATCAATTGTTCTATTGTATGCAACGCGGTATTAAGGAAGAAGATGCAGTCAACATGATTGTTAATGGCTTCTGTAAAGAAGTGTTCAAGGAATTACCGATGGAATTTGCAGTTGAAGCACAAAAGCTTCTGGGCATAACACTTGAAGGTGCGGTTGGATAAAAACGTATAACGTGAATAGTAAAGAGTGAAACGTAATAGCAATTTGCGCCTCAGCTTAAATACTACATAAGATAATTAAGGTAACGAATATGCTTACAATTAAAGATTTACATGCAAAAGTTGAAAAGAAACAAATACTGAAAGGGTTGAACCTGGATGTTAAGGCTGGAGAAGTGCACGCCATCATGGGTCCTAATGGATCCGGCAAGAGCACACTGGCCAATGTGCTTGCAGGTCGAAACGGTTATGAAGTGACCAAGGGCAATGTCGACTTTGAAAATGAAAACTTGCTTGAACTTGCTCCTGAAGAACGCGCATGGAAAGGTTTGTTTCTGGCATTTCAATATCCGGTAGAAATTCCTGGCGTCAATAATGTTTATCTTTTAAAAGCCGCTGTCAATGCTGTTCGAAAACATCGTGGCGAGACAGAACTGGATGCCGTCGAATTTCTGGCGTTAATCAAGGAAAAAATGAAGCTGGTCAAAATGAAAGAAGACTTGCTCAATCGTTCTGTTAATGAAGGGTTCTCCGGTGGTGAAAAGAAACGTAATGAAATTTTTCAGATGGCTGTGCTTGAACCAAAGCTCGCAATACTGGATGAAACTGATTCAGGCCTGGATATTGACGCGCTGAAGACTGTAGCGGAAGGCGTTAACAGCTTACGCAATGAAGAACGCGCCATCATCTTAGTAACACATTATCAACGATTGCTGGATTATATAAAACCTGACTTCGTTCATGTTTTGAGTGATGGCAAGATCATCAAGTCGGGTGGCCCAGAGCTGGCACTGGAACTTGAAGAAAAAGGTTATGACTGGTTATTGGAAAAAGGTGAAGCTGCATGAGTTTTGACCTTGACCACTATATTAGTGACTTTGATCAGCTTCAGAAAAATGACAACTGGTTTTCTGAACAACGTCAATCTGCATTAAATCTTTTTAAAGAAACAGGCTTTCCAAGTTCAAGACAGGAAGACTGGAGATATACAGACGTACGGCCGATCGCTAAAAAGAAGTTTTCGAACATCCATGAACACGCCATATCACTCAGTAATAAAGAGGTTGATGCCGTACGTTTTCAGGGACTGGATTGCATAGAACTGGTTTTCATTAACGGAGTCTTTTGCAAAGAGCATTCGCATCTGGATGATTTGCCTGCAAACGTGATTATTGAAAATATGGCAGACGCGTTGAAAGAAGATGATGCACTGTTAGCAAAACATCTGGCTCATCATGCGGATAATAAGATCAGTCCCTTCACTGCTTTAAATACCGCTTTTATTCAACACGGTACTTATATTCATGTGCCAAAGAATACGGTCATTGAAAAACCTATTAATATTTTATATCTATCAAAAGCAGATAAAAGTCCGTTCGCCACTCACCCCAGAAATCTAATTATCATGGCGGAACACTCTGAAGCAACGGTAATAGAAAGTTATGTTGGAATTGATGATGGCGATTACTTTACTAATGCTGTGACTGAAGTTGCTTTGTCAGCTGATGCTATTCTTAAACATTATAAGGTGCAGCAGGAAAGTTTGAATGCCTATCATGTTGGCAACCTGAATGTTGTGCATGGAAAAAACAGTAAACTTGAGTCTCATTCAATCTCATTAGGTGGTTCTTTAGTTAGAAATGATATTCATAGTCAACTTGCCGCAGAAGGTGCCGAGATTGTCATGAATGGTTTATACATGACAACCGACAAACAACATGTTGATAATCATACCCGTGTAGATCATCTGAAACCAAATACATTTAGCACTGAAAATTATCGCGGTATTCTGAATGGTAAAAGTCGTGCGGTATTCAATGGTAAGGTTATCGTGCATAAGGACGCGCAAAAGATTGAAGCCCATCAAAACAATGCCAACCTGTTATTATCAAATGACGCAGAGATTGATACCAAGCCTGAACTTGAGATTTATGCGGATGATGTAAAGTGTAGTCATGGCGCAACTGTCGGGCAACTGGACCAAAACATGTTGTTCTATTTACGATCGCGTGCAATTGATGAAGAAACTGCACGTAGCCTGTTAACCTATGCTTTCGCCGATGAATTGATAAGCAACATAAGCTTTATTCCGATCAGAAACCGTCTTGAACGTCTGGTAATCGGTCAACTGCCGGATGCGGCATTAATTCGTGAGTTTACAAATGAACAATCCTGATCCTGCAAATAATCTATTCAATAACACATCAGATTTTGATGTTGAAAAAGTACGTGCTGACTTTCCAATATTAGAACAGCAAGTGCATGGCAAACCACTTGTTTATCTTGATAATGCCGCTACTGCACAAAAACCAAAACAGGTTATCGAAGTTTTAGACACCTACTATCGTGAAACTAATTCCAATATTCATCGTGGCGTACATAGCCTCAGTGAAAAAGCGACAGCGGAATATGAAGCGGCTCGTAACAAGGTAAAGGAATTTGTTAATGCTGCATCGACAAAAGAGATCGTTTTTGTTCGTGGTGCTACAGAAGCAATTAATCTGGTAGCACAAAGTTTCGGTCGCAATACATTAATGGCAGATGATGAGATTATCATTACCGAACTTGAACATCATTCTAATATTGTTCCCTGGCAAATTCTCAGTGAACAAACCGGTGCGACGTTAAAATTTATTCCGATTAATGATGCGGGTGAATTGATGCTCGAGGAATATGAAAAACTGTTAAACAATAAAACACGTATTGTTGCTGTAGGACATATTTCAAATGCGCTCGGCACCATCAATCCAATAAAAACTATTATTGATAAAGCACATGCAGTTGGTGCAAAAGTTCTGGTTGATGGCGCACAAGCTGTTCCGCATACAAAAGTTGATGTAACAGAACTGGATTGCGACTTTTATGTCTTCTCTGGTCACAAACTATTTGGTCCTACCGGCATAGGCGTACTTTATGGTAAAGAAGCCTTGTTAGAATCGATGCCACCATATCAAGGTGGCGGCGATATGATCCAGATGGTCTCTATGAAAAAGAGCACCTATAACTCGCTGCCTTATAAATTTGAAGCAGGCACGCCGCATATTGCAGGTGTCATTGGTTTAGGTGCCGCGATCGATTATGTGGATGAACTCGGGCTCGATAGCGCAGCACAGTATGAACATGAACTGCTTGTTTATGCCAACGAACAGGCTTCGCTAGTCAGTGGATTAAACCTGGTAGGTACGGCAAAAAATAAAACCAGCATACTTTCATTCACATTAGACGGTATTCATCCACACGATATCGGTACCATACTTGATGGCGAGGGCGTTGCTATACGGGCAGGACATCATTGTGCCATGCCGGTGATGGAGCGCTTTAATATACCGGCTACAGCCAGAGCGTCTTTCGCTTTCTATAACACACGTGAAGAAATTGATGCCTTAATTAAAGCCATCGATAAATGTAAAAAGGTGTTTAACTAATGTTTGATATAAAAGATTTATATCAGGAAGTGATCGTGGATCACAACCGTAGTCCACGTAACTTTGGCAAGATGGAAGATGCCGATACCACACTGGAAGGGTTCAATCCTTTATGCGGTGATAAGCTCACCCTGTATATTAAAACCGACGATAATAAAATCAGTGACATTTCTTTTGATGGGTCGGGTTGCGCTATCTCAGTTGCATCAGCTTCGTTGATGACAGATGCAATGAAAGGCATATCACTGGATGAAGCCGAAACGTTATTTAATGAATTCCATAACCTTGTTACAACGGATGATGATTATGATGTTGATCGTCTGGGCAAATTGGCAGCCTTAGCCGGTGTTAAGGACTACCCTGCTCGCGTAAAGTGCGCCTCACTCTGTTGGCATACATTACATTCAGCATTACAAGGCGAAAGCACCCCGGTTCGAACAGAATAAGAGACTTAACATTATGCAGGAAAATAAACCCATAACCCTGGAACGCGACTGTGATGCAGTTTTAATCCCTGTAGGTACTCCTATAGAGTTACCGGAAGGCACTGTTGTATTAATAACTCAGGCTTTAGGTGGTAGCTACACTGTAAATGTAAACGGAAACCTGGCACGTATCGATGCCAAAAATGCAGACGCACTCGGTTTTGAGGTCGAAGAGAAAGTCGATGAAAGCATTGTAAAAGAAATGACTGGTGATGGTAGCGTGGACGAAAACCTGGTTTGGGAGCAGCTTAGAACCTGCTATGACCCGGAGATACCAATCAATATTGTTGAGCTGGGACTGATCTATGAATGTGATGTCACTCCGCTCGGCGCAGATGGAAATCAAGTCGATATTGTAATGACGTTGACTGCTGCCGGATGTGGCATGGGTGATTTTCTGGCTGATGACGTTCGTACGAAAATATTAACATTACCGAATGTCACCCGGGTCAATGTCAGTGTGACCTTTGAGCCACCCTGGAGTCAGGAAATGATGTCAGAGGCAGCCAGACTGGAAACAGGAATGTATTAAACAAGATATTCGAGGAAGTACTGAATGGCAGGTTGGTTTGATGTGGTACCGGAAGGAGAGCTCTTACCGGGACAAGCAAAATTAGTTGATGTAGATAATGTCATGATCGCTGTCTTTAATCTGGATGGTGAATACCATGCGATTGAAGATGTGTGTACCCATGATGGCTCGCCTATGCTCGGTTGTGGCCTCGAACCAGACCAGGTTATTGATGGTGCCGAGATCATATGCCCGCGTCACGGCGCACGCTTTTGTGTAAAGACCGGGAATGCATTGACACCACCCGCCTATGAGCCCACGACGACCTTTCCAGTAAGGGTTGAAAACGGAATGATTCAAGTTACTGACGACCGCTGGGATTGAAACTACAAACAAAAAAGGCACAATCACGGTTTTTAATTAACAAAATCGGCTAGATTACTGCTTTTTATACGAAATTAATGTCTTTGACAGTTCCATCCTGAGTGCTGTAGCACGTATAATCGCGCGACTTTAAAACTTAATAATAATCGCCCTGGGAGATTTGGTTAAATGGCACTAGAAAAAACATTCTCGATAATTAAGCCTGACGCAGTTGCTTCAAACTACGCCGGTAATATATTAGCGATGATAGAAGAAGCGGGCCTTAGAATAATTGCAGCAAAAATGCTGCATATGACAGAGAAACATACTGAAGGCCTCTATGAAGAACACAAAGAGCGCCCATTTTATGCTTCGTTAGCCGGCTACATGACATCTGGCCCGGTAATTGTAATGGTGCTCGAAGGTGATGAAGCGGTATCAACCTTACGCAAAATAATGGGGGCAACTACCCCAAAAGATGCCGAAGACGGTACAATTCGTAATCTTTATGCCGAAAAGGAATTTGAGGATGGCGCGCTCGAAAATGCCATCCATGGTTCAGACAGTCTTAAAAGCGCAGAAAGGGAAATTGGCATTTTCTTTAACCCTGATGAGATCTGTCCACGAACACGCTGATATATATGACTGGAAAAACCAATCTACTTGATTATGACCGGAAATCTCTGGAATCTTATTTCAATGAGATTGGTGACAAGTCGTTTCGCGCACAACAAGTCTTAAAATGGATATATCATCAAGGTGTGATCGATTACCAGTCGATGACAAACCTGAGTAAGTCGTTACGTAGTAATCTTGAAGAAAATACTATTATTAAACTGCCGGAGATTATTACCGAGCAGATATCAGAAGATGGCACCCGTAAATGGTTGATCAGGGTCGATGATAAAAACTCGGTTGAGACCGTTTTTATCCCTGAGAACGACCGCGGCACTTTATGTATTTCTTCTCAGGTGGGATGCCCTTTAGACTGTAAATTTTGTTCGACCGGACAGCAGGGTTTTAATCGAAACCTGACCACCAGTGAAATTATTGGCCAGGTCTGGATGGCCAACAAAGCACTTGGCTATTTTGAAGGTGACAAACGTATTATTACTAATATTGTTTTTATGGGCATGGGCGAGCCATTACTCAATTATGACAATGTCCTGAAATCCATTAATTTATTAACAGATGACCTTGGGTTTGGTCTGGCGCGACGTCGGGTTACTGTTAGTACTTCTGGCATTGTTCCGGAAATTGATCGACTAAAAGAAGATACAAATGTGAGTCTCGCAATTTCTTTGCATGCAAGTAACAATGAGCTCCGCAATAACATTGTGCCGATAAACCGATCCTACCCAATGATCGATCTGTTAGCTGCATGCAAACGCTATTCTGAAGGAAGAGGTGATGAAACAGTTACTATAGAATACGTTATGCTAAATGGGGTCAACGATAGTCTGCAAGATGCGCGTGCACTCGTAAAATGCTTACAAGACTTTCCGGCAAAAGTTAATTTAATCCCATTTAACAAATTCCCGGGGACGAATTATACTTGTTCAAATGTTGATACTATTAATGCATTTAGAGACATATTGATTAAATCAGGAATAGTGACTATAACACGTAAAACTCGTGGCGATGACATAGATGCGGCTTGTGGACAACTTGCAGGTAAAGTAGCAGCTAAAGCGGCTAGACATCAAAAAAATCAAACAGGACTGATTTAATGCCAATATCCTTATTGAAACAAAAGTTTATTTTCATCCTGATAATTTTTACAGCGCTCACTGCCTGTAATCAGGTAGGGGTATCTAATCAGAATATCCGTGCATCACAAACGACTAATGAAGTAGCAGCCGCTAATCTTGATCTTGGCATTGAGTACATGAAACAGGGTGCTTATGAAAATGCATTAAAAAATCTGGAAAAAGCACGTGAGGCCGATCCAGGTTATGCACCAACCTACAATGTACTTGGGTTACTCTATCTACGACTTGGTGATAGCAAAAAGGCTGAAGATAATTTTAAACGTGCACTTGGCTTAAACAATAACGATTCTTCAACGCTTAATAATTATGGCAGTTTCCTTTGTCAGGAAAACAGAATCGATGAAGCAGAAAAAACTTTTTTAAAATCTGCAGCAAACCCGTTATATGAAACACCTGAAATCGCAATAACAAATGCAGGTCTCTGTCTTTATAACAACAACAAAGAGGCTGAGGCAGAAAATTATTTCAGACAAGCACTGGAATTAAATCCACAAATGTCCCAGGCATTGATAAAAATGTGCGAAATATCATTCAATAAACCAAATTACCTGTCAGCCAGAGCCTACTTACAACGCTACCAGCAAATTTCCCGACACACTGCAAAAAGTCTTTGGCTGGGAATACAGATAGAACAGGCACTTGGTGATCAAGATGCTGTTTCCAGCTACGTGTTATTATTGAAAAATACTTTTCCAGACTCCACAGAAGCGACACTATTAAATGAATCAAGGATTCAATAATGAATGAGCCTTCAACTGATAATAATTCAGTCTCATACGAGACTCCGGGGCTGATACTACGCACACTGCGTGAGAAACAAGGGCTATCGTCTCAGGAAATAGCAAACCGTATCCACCTGGATATAAAGGTGATCGAGTCGATAGAACAGGACAGCGATGAAGGCATGCCTGCTGCAACCTATGTAAGAGGCTATCTTCGGAGCTATGCCAAAATAGTCGGTGCTGATGCTGATCATGTTGTCGAACTATACAACTCGGATTCGCCCCAGTCACCGCCCGAAATATTGCCCGAGGTAAAACCACCAACACAGGTCAGCAGTAATGATAAGCCGGTTAAGGCATTTACCTATCTAATCACCCTTGGTCTGGTCTTGTTATTACTCATCTGGTATCAGAGTAATTATGTTATCGACGTAACATCAGTAAACGAACCGGAAAACTATAATACAGAAACCAGAATTAATGGCGTTGATATTACATACGATATAGCCCACCAATCTTCTTCATGGCAATCACCCAAAAGCACACCTGAAAAAAAACCGGTCGCTGAAACTTCAGTCGAAGCAGCCAATCAACCCGACAGTCTTGAACTTCAATCTGACAATGGGGAACAAACACTTGGCATAATTACCATAGATGGTATTGAGAAAAAAGTGTCTACATCAGGAACAGGACCGGACAAGATCGAATTAACATTATCACGGGATTCATGGATTGAAATTTATGATGCCAATGATGTAAAACTGTTTAATGATCTCGCGCCAGGTGGTGAGCAATATTCCATAAACGGAACAGCCCCATTTCAAGTATTGTTTGGTTTTTCGCCGGGAGTAACCATTAAATACAATGGTGAACTGTTCGATCACTCGCGCTATTCCAGCAAGAGTATTGCCAAATTTAAATTGCCTGAATAATAATTTGTGTTATCCGGAAAACGATGGCAATTCTATTCTGTTAAACTGCATATTTTTCTGAAAGCAATGCTGGAGACTTTTTGATGGCTAAGATACAAGCGATTCGTGGTATGCATGACATTCTCATGCATGACACTCCGCACTGGCAGTTCCTCGAAGAGTCTATCAAAACACTTCTGAAACAGTATGCCTATCAGGAAATCCGTCTGCCTATAGTTGAAAAAACGGAATTATTTAAACGTTCCATCGGCGACAATACCGACATTGTTTCAAAGGAAATGTATAGTTTCGATGATCGAAATGAAACCAGTCTGACCCTGAGACCCGAAGGCACTGCCGGATGTGTACGTGCAGGCATTGAACATGGTTTGTTTCATAATCAAACCCAAAGGCTCTGGTATATCGGTCCCATGTTTCGACATGAGCGACCACAAAAAGGACGGCAACGACAATTCCATCAAATAGGTGTAGAAGCATTTGGCTTCAACGGCCCCGATATAGACGCCGAACAAATTTTGATGTGTGCACGTCTATGGAAAACGCTAAACCTGACAGATATTCGACTCGAGATAAATTCACTCGGAACAAGTGAGTCACGTGCGAACTATAGAAAGGTACTGGTTGATTATTTCTCATCACATAAAGACCAACTTGATGATGATAGTCTGGTGCGCCTGGAACAAAACCCATTAAGAATTCTGGATAGTAAAAATCCGGCGATGCAAACTTTAATCAGTGCATCACCAACATTGGATGAGTATCTCGATACTGAATCTGCCGAACACTTTGCTGGTCTGAAACAAATACTGAATGGCGCTGGCATCGAATATAAGATAAATCCTCGTCTTGTCAGAGGACTGGATTATTATGGCAAGACCGTATTCGAATGGATCACTGATCAACTCGGTGCACAAGGTACCGTTTGCGCCGGCGGGCGATATGATGGTTTAGTAGAACATCACGGCGCAACAGCTACGCCAGCTGTTGGTTTTGCAATGGGTCTTGAGCGCTTGCTGGAGTTGACTGATTTTAGTCAAATGCCCGATACACAATCACCTCATGCCTATTTATTGTTGTCCGGCGATTTGGCAATGGCGCGAGGCATGTTACTAGCGGAACAATTACGCGATCAGTTGCCTGGACTCAGAATCCTGAGTCATTGTGGTGGTGGCAGTTTAAAAAGCCAATTTAAAAAGGCCGATAAGTCCGGAGCCCAACTTGCGCTGGTTCTGGGCGAAGATGAATTGGCGCAAAATGAGATGACCATTAAGTTTTTACGCTCAGATGTACCGCAAACGGTCGTTAAATCGTCAGAAATAGCGGATTTTCTTGGCTCAACCCTCTCTATAAAGGCAAATTCCAATAAATAAGTGTCCCTTAACACTAAACAAAAGCAAAACCCACGTTATAATGTGCGCCCTCTATGGGGCTAACCCCATACCAAGCAATATTTAAGTACTCCCGGGAGATTTGAGCAGTGGATGTCTACAAAACAGAAGAAGAGCAGGTTGAAGCCATAAAAAAATGGTGGCAAGAAAACGGTAAATCAATTATTGCCGGCGTTGTAATAGGTATTTCCGCAATCTTCGGCTGGCGAGCCTATGATAATCACACTGCAATCCAGGCTGAAGCAGCTTCTACACTTTACGAACAAATGATAGGTGCTGCTCGCGTAAATGATAAAGAAAATATTGAAGTTTACGCTAACCGTATCATTGGTGATTACAAGTCCAGTACCTATGCTGTATTTGCAACATTGATGTTAGCGAAAATCACAGCCGAAGCGGGCAATCTCGAACAAGCTGAAACTCATTTAAGATGGGTACTAAAAAATACTAAACAGGCTGAAGTTGAGCATATTGCCCGATTACGTCTGGCTCGAGTATTGATTGCAGAAGACAAACTGGACGATGCAGAAAAAACACTAAACATCAGCAATACCGGTGCATTTATTGCGCGCTATGAAGAATTGCGCGGCGACATATACGCAAAGCAGGGAAAAGCTGAGGAAGCACGACAAGCCTATGAAAAATCTCTCGTAAACACCCAGGCGTCTGCAGAGGCACAAGCGGTTTTACAAATGAAACTCGAAAACCTGGGTAGAAGTTAATTTGTTTACTACCTTGCGTACTTTAGCACTGCTGCTCATTTTATCCCTCTGCACTGGTTGTGGCGCTGGAGAGGTGATAAAAGAAATTATGGGCAACGATAGCGATAATGCTGAACCACCAACCCCCCTGACTGATATCGTTGCAACCGCCGATCTGAAAAAAGTGTGGTCACAAAACATCGTAAAAGGTACTGATGAACTCTTCATCAAACTGGCACCGGTTATTTTAGGTGAACAAATCTTTATTGCTGATACCCGCGGCGATATCGCATCGCTCTATGCTGATACCGGAAAAAAAATCTGGCGCATTGATAGCGACCTGCCCATTACAGGTGGCCCCGGAGCGGATGAAAATCTGGTTCTGGTTGGTTCAAGCGAAGGTGATGTACTGGCTTTGGCTAATGATACCGGCGACGAAATCTGGCGTTCAAAAGTATCCAGCGAAATACTATCTTCGCCCAGAGAGTCCGATGCTGTTGTCATCATTAGAACCATAGATGGAAAAATCTTTGCAATCGATGCAACTAATGGTGAGCGTCTCTGGATCTATGATCGGTCTGTCCCTACTTTAACGCTACGTGGAACCAGCACACCGGTGATATCACGCGGACTGGTTATCGTCGGTTTTGATGGCGGTCGCGTTACGGCGCTGGAGCTAAAAACAGGAAAACTGATCTGGGAAACCAAAGTTGCCATCTCCCGTGGTAGAAGCGAACTTGAAAGAATGGTGGATATCGATTCGCAACCGTTAATCATTGGCGACACTATCTACGTCACTACGTTTCAGGCTAATGTAACGGCATTATCGTTAGATAGGGGTCAAGTATTATGGCAGCGTGATATTTCCTCACATTCTGAATTAGGTGCGGATGATGAAAATCTTTATGTCACTGATCATGAGGGGAATGTCTGGGCTATTGATCGTTTCTCCGGTACATCAGTCTGGAAACAGGAAAAACTCGCACACAGAAAAGTGACCGGTCCTGCAATCCTTGGTGACAAGGTTGTTGTTGGTGACTTCGAGGGTTATTTACATTGGTTAGACATTACAACAGGTGACTTTACAGCGCGCGTTGAAGTTGAAGAAGATCCAATACTGACTAAACCCATAGTTTCAAATGATATGCTGTTCGCCTATTCCAGCGGCGGCAGACTCGCAGCTTACACCTATGTGAACAATGGTGTTTCTGGCAGACCAAATAAACCGGTACCAAAAGAAGCTGTCGAAACAGTAACCCAGGAACCTGAAGAGGTAAAAGAAGAACGCTCTTTCTTTGGGAAAATCCTGAATGTTTTCTCGAGTGATGACGAAGAAGAATAAACTGTCTTCGCTATTATTGATGAATTCATCAACCACAAAAATCTAGTACAAACTATGAAACCAGTTATCGCTATCGTTGGTCGTCCCAACGTTGGCAAGTCTACGTTTTTCAATCGCCTCACCTCAAGCCGTGATGCCCTGGTGGCTGATCGTCCCGGGGTAACGCGTGATCGTCAGTATGGCGTGATGCATCATAACGACCGATCGTTTTTGATCATTGATACGGGCGGTATTGGTGAAGAAGATCATGACAGTCAGGATGTGGCTAATTTAATGACTGAGCAATCCATGCTGGCAGCTAGTGAAGCGTCAGTGTTGATCTGGATTGTCGATGGCCGAGATGGACTGACACATGTTGATGAAATATTGGCCACAGAATTTCGCAAATTAAACAAACCAATATATCTGGCTGTTAATAAAATCGAAGGTTATGAAGCCGACCTTACCACCAGTGATTTCTATCGGCTTGGTACAGACTCTATTTGGCCGATCTCATCCAAACGTGGTGACGGCGTACCTCATTTACTTGATGCCATTATTAAAAACATTCCTGCAACTGATGACGAAGAAGTTGAAGAATTGGAAGGTCTCGCTATTTCGGTTTTAGGCCGACCCAATGTTGGTAAATCAACATTGATAAATCGCATGTTGGGTGAAGAACGCGTACTTACTTTTGATCATCCCGGCACAACCCGCGACAGTATTAAAATACCTTTCGAAAAAAATGGTAAAGATTACATCCTGATTGATACCGCTGGCGTGCGCAGAAAAAGCAAAGTGCATGACATGGTTGAAAAATTCAGCATCCTGAAATCATTTGATGCAATTAATGCGGCAAAAATAATAATTCTTGTACTTGATGCCAGTGAAGGCGTGACAGAACAGGATACAACGCTATTAGGAATGATCGAAGATAGCGGCAAGTCACTTATTATTGCTGTGAATAAATGGGATGGCATGGAAACCTCGGACAAGGAACGGGTAAAGGACTTATTGTCACGCAAATTCAGTTTTATTGATTATGCTCAATACCATTTCATCTCGGCACTGCATGGCACCGGCGTTGGTAATTTATTCAAAACCATAAATAAGATAGAAAAATCTCTGGATTTCAATATATCAACATCAGACATGACTGAAATTCTTGAAGATGCCGTTGCTAAACATCCACCACACATGGTGAATGGTCGACGAATAAAACTACGCTATGCCCACATAGGCGGTACCGATCCAATCCGCGTCATTATTCATGGCAACCAGACTGACAAAGTACCCGATGCCTACAAACGCTATCTGGCAAGTGTATTTCGTAAACGTTTAAAATTAGTTGGCACAAATGTATTGGTTGATTTCAAACAAGGCGACAATCCATTCAAAGGCAAAAAGAATATCTTAACCCAAAGACAAGTCGCTAAACGTCGACGCTTAATGTCGCATGTTAAAAAACGTTAAGTTCTATTTTAAACCCTGAAACCTTTTTTGTGTTGAATCATACTTCGACACCTTGTTATCTCTAGCCTAGAACATAGCGTTATCATTTTTAGATTCCCGGGGTATTGATTGTATTGAATCCCAATGTTCAACTATTTTTCCGCTTTCATCAAAACGAAAAAAATCCATCGTCACATAGTGTTCATTTCCGGGCCAGGTCTGATGCGTATGAAGCGCAACCAGATCACCCTCACCAATAGCGCGTACAAACTCAATATCTTTATCAGGATAGTCCTTTGCCATTTTATCAAAGTAATCAATAAAACCCTGTTTACCCTCGGCAACTGCAGGATTGTGCTGGATGTATACAGACCCGACATATTTCTCAACGGCCAAGGATGGATCGCCTAAATAGGCAGTGCGATAAAATTCAATTGCATTTTCTTTATTTGATTTCAGGTCGTGTTGCATCTCAAAATATTAATGAACGTGTGTGGTCTATATATAATATTTTATTAAATTTATCATCTCAAATACTTTTTACAGCGCACACAGTAGCGCCACTATCCCTGTAAATAAAGCATGTATTATGGAGTTGAAAGCCCTTTAGGTAATGTCTGAATGTCCGCTTTTTAACGTTCTAACTGTAACTCTCCGTTAGGCCAGAAGAAGTGGACATTAACGACAAAAAACCAGCATCGCGGTTTTGGAGTGATTTGTCAGACTTCATTTATTTCTCCATTCATGTTTGCTATCAAAATTTCTTTCTCCTGCCTTTTCAATTGAAGATATAAACGGACTAAATAAAAATAATATCAATACGATAAAACCAATGAAACCAACTGCTATTCTGTATCCGATTTCTCGAGAAGCCTTACCTATAATTGCAGCCTTTATGAATTTTAAGTGTAAAAAAAGGTGGGTAGTAATAATGATTAAAAAACATACAGAAATGTAAAAATGAATATCTCCCCACTCATGACGAGTAAGCCCCCAAATGGTTGCTGCTCCACTTTTAGGAGGTAATGAAAATTTAATTAATGCACCGGTAGAGATTAAAGCAGACAGACCAATAAATGACAGCAAATCAATTAGTTTTATGAGGTTAGCTTTATTCATTGTATTAGATGCCTAACATATTAATCTATGGGTTCAATTTACATTTCCACAACGTCTGCTTTGGTTGTTAGCTGAATACTAACATTTTAATTAATTACTATAAGCAGACTTGCTTAATACCATTACATATTGCTTTTCTGTGTCTCATAAAGATGAACTCTTTTTCCACGAACCTACTCCAAATCAGGTGTGTGTTATCACCTCTCTTTACATTAGGTACAGGAACTGATGGGTCATAAGAACAATTGTGCGTTTGCACTATGACTATCATTACTTATAACTAAAGGAAAATAATTTAACGGCATAACAAAATGACTTGCTGCAAAAATATAAACTATAATTTAAATGAGTAGATATCAGCTATAAAGATATTTATACTGAAATTGTTTTCTGAATTACATACAGGGCTACTGTCTTTTACATCAGGTCTCTGCCGATATATCACTACATAATGGTATAACGATAATGAAAAAAAAATATCTTAATCGTAGAGAATTTCTCTGCAACAGCAGCAAAGCACTTGCAGGAGTTGTTGTTGCCTCTTCTGGCGTCGTCTCTCTTGTCTTCCCTGCAACAGGCTGGTCTGCAGCGCTTACTATTCTTAATGAACATGAAAGTAAAACATTGCTTTACATGACACGCTTGTTATATCCGCATGATGCTATCGAAGATAAATTCTATGCTGTTGTCGTAAAAGCACTCGATACAGATGCGAGTGCAGATGAAAAAACTGCACAGCAACTCAAGAACGGGGTGAAAGATATCGACCAACTTGCTCAGGGTAACTGGAGCGAGCTATCGGCTGATAAACGCAGCGCCGTACTGAAAAAAATCGAAGACACTGCTTTTTTTCAACAAGTTCGATCTAAATGCGTTACCGGAATTTATAATAATAAAGAACTATGGGAACACTTCGGCTACGAAGGTGCTTCTACTAAACATGGTGGTTATATAAATCGTGGTTTTGATGATCTGGATTGGTTGCCACAACCACCGGAATCTGCCAGTCCTAAAGCACGATAAAAATTAGGGGAGAACTCTCTTGGCTAATCTCGACTTAAACGATAACACAGCAGTTGTCATTATTGGTTCAGGTGCCGGTGGCGGCACACTTGCAAATGAACTGTGTCAGAAAGGAATCAAGGTTGTCTTGCTTGAAGCAGGCAAACACCTCAGCATCAGTGATTTTGTTAATGACGAATGGCCTTCCTTCAGTCAACTGGCCTGGTTAGATAAACGTACAACTTCTGGCGATTGGCGCGTTGCCAAAGACTTTCCGAACCTGCCCGCATGGATTTGTAAGACGGTTGGTGGTACGACGACGCATTGGGCAGGCGCTAGTCTACGAATTCAGGATCATGAATTTAGAGCAGAAACACATTATGGAAAAATAGATGACGCTAATTTAATTGATTGGCCTATAACGTTGAAAGATCTTGAACCTTACTATGCTAGGGCGGAAGATAAGATGGGCGTCACACGTACGAATGGCATTCCCGGTCTTCCTGGTAATAACAATTTCAAGGTCATGTATGCCGGTGCGAAAAAGCTCGGCTATAAGGAAGTACATACTGGTCGTATGGCGATCAACAGCCGTCCACGCAACGGTAGAGCAGCCTGTCAGCAAATCGGTTTTTGTTTTCAAGGCTGTAAATCCGGTGCTAAATGGTCAACCTTATATACTGAGATACCCGCAGCGGAAGCTACTGGTAATCTGGACTTACGTTCTGAATCTCATGTCTTACAGATTAAACACGATGCTGAGGGGAAAGTGAGCGGTGTCTTGTATGCAGATAAAGATGGTAATCAACATCTACAAAAAGCACGCATCGTTTGCGTCGCTGGTAATTCAATCGAGTCACCACGTTTGTTATTAAACTCTGCCAGTTCTTTGTTTCCTGATGGCCTTGCAAACTCTTCCGGACAGGTCGGTAGAAATTATATGCGACACACTACCGGTTCGGTTTATGCGACATTTGAAAAACCGGTGCATATGTATCGCGGTACGACCATGGCCGGTATCATTGCTGATGAAAATCGACACGACACCAGTAGAGGTTTTGCCGGCGGTTACGAAATGGAAACCTTGTCACTTGGCTTGCCGTTCATGGCCGCGTTTCTTGATCCTGGTGCATCAGGTAAAAAATTCAGTGATGCACTGGAAGACTATGATCATATGGCTGGCATGTGGATCGTTGGCGAGGACATGCCACAGAAAAAGAATCGCGTCACACTACATGCAACGGAAAAAGATCAGCATGGCCAACCGATCCCTAATGTTCACTTTGATGATCATAAGAACGATATCGCTATGCGTAATCATGCTTATAAACAAGGTACGATGGTCTATGAAGCAGCGGGAGCAAAAACGGTTTGGGAAACACCGCCCTACCCTTCAACCCATAATCTCGGCACTAATCGCATGAGTGCTAAAGCATCTGAAGGTGTGTGTAATGGTTTTGGTCAAACACATGATATTAAAAATTTATTTATATCAGATGGCAGTCAATTCACAACCGGTGCAGCAGAAAACCCTACACTAACAATTGTCACGTTGGCCATTCGACAGGCTGATTACATTGCAGAACAGATGGCTAAGAAAACCATATAAGAATATTTACATTAATATTGTAGCTGCACACCGAAAGTAAACAGATCGACATCCCTGCCGGCATAACCGCTAGCGTTGTTATCACCGCTGATAAAGTTAAAATTTAATTTCGCATTATTACCCGAGATAACATAATTCGTACCGAACTCAACAGAGTCACTGGTTCTAGCATCACTAGGGTTATTTTCAACATACCTGAAATAAGGTTGAAATTTACCCCAACCAATCACCTTCGGAATCAAGTAAGCAACAGTAGCAAAAATTGAATGCCCATCAAATAAACAAGAACAATCTGCTGATCCTGCTGCTGGTGGTGTGGCGAGTGTAAAATCAGAATGAAACTTTTTATATTCTGCCTCAACTGTAAAAACACCCCCATCATCTAAAATAGTCTCTGATAAAACATCAAAGGTATAACCAAAAAAGTCGCCTTGCTCAATTGAACTTCCCGAGCCACCGGATTGCTGTTGAAAGGCAAAGGCAAGCGTTAGCAGATTGCCTTGTTCACCAAAATAACTAGAACTTGAGTAATAGACTGGGTTAGATTCTATGTCTAGAAAACTGTAAGAAAGACGCGCGCTGTACAGTAAATGATTATCCTGATTACTCTGACCTTTCAAACCATCAAATATACCCAATGCATAATGTACTCTGCCCGTTGTACCCCAAAAAACACCGCCTTCACTTCGACCTAATGTGCCAGCACTAGCGCCGTAACCAGAAGGAAAAAGTGGCTGTGTATATTGGTTCCAATTTAGTGAATAAAAGGGACCGTTCTTATCAATTCGATCTGCCGGTACTAATGTTCGACCGATCCAAACATTAATACTCGGATTAAATTCAAACCTTGCTATAGCATCCATCATAAATGTCCGTTGATGATTCTGCTTATCGGTATTCACATAAAACTTCAGGTATTTATGTACTTGTGCTTCAAAATAGAATCGTATGCTATCAAAGGAAAATTCATTATTATTTTCGAAATCACTTTTTCTGGAATCAAGTTGCATTCTAATACCCGCGCCCGCAGTCAACCATAAGGTGTCACTATGCTCAAACTTGACACCGGCAATTACTGGCACAGTAAAAGTTAATGAAAGACTAACGATTAAAAAACATATAGTTCGCCGAAAGAGATTACCTCTATCAAGCGATTGTATTTCAATCATTAGTCGTCCTTATGTTTGTTCATCGGTGACAACTTGAATTCACTTTTTAATATTGTAACTGAATACCAAAAGTAATTTTATCTACGTCTCTACCGGCATAACCACTGGCATTGGTATCGCCGCTAACATAACTCAAATTCAGCTTGGCCATATGACCTTTAATAATATAGTTACTACCAACTTCAAAAGAATCACTTGATGTAGCGTTCGTTGGATTATTTTCAACATAACGAAAATAAGGCTGGAACTTGCCCACACCAATAACCTTGGGATATAAGTAACTAACCGTAGCAAACACTGAGTCACCATCAAACAAACAAAAACAACCAGTCAAACCAGCGGTAGGTGGTGATGCGCTACTGTAGTCCGCATCAAAATCTTTATATTCTGCTTCAATTGTAACGACACCAATACCTGGAAGAACCGTCTCGGATAACAGGTCGATCGAGTAACCAAAATAATCACCCTGCTCAACAGCACTACCGGTTCCGCCGTCCTGATTTTGTAAAGTAAGTGCAACTGTAAAGAGATTGCCTTGTTCGCCGAAGTAAGTAGAACTAGTGTAATAACCGAAGTTGGATTCGACATTGAGAAAGTTGTAGGTTAATCGTGCAGCGTAAAGTTTATGATTGGATTGATTGCTAAAGCCCTTCAAGCCATCAACGATTCCAAGCGCATAATGAAACTTACCTGTTGTACCCCAGAACACACCACCTTCACCACGGCCGAGACTACCTGCTGCACCACCTGTCTCTGTAGGATATAGCGGCTGACGATATTGGATCCAGTTCATACCATAGAAAGGTCCACTCATACCGATACGATTGCCGGGAACAACCAGGCGGCCTAACCAAAGGTTAAAACCGGGATGCAATTCAAAACGCACCATGGCATCAATAAGATCGGTAGAGTCATGGTTTTGCTTATCGGTATTAATACTGAATTTCAGATATTTATGTAATTGCGCAGCGATATAAACACGGATACTGTCGAAAGACACTTCGGAATTATTATCCAAATCACTTTTTCTGGAGTCGAGTTGCATCCTTGCACCGCCACCGATACTTAACCAGACAGTGTCACTGTGTTCGAATTTTATACCTGCAGATACGGGAATCGAAATAAGACAAACAAGACATAAAATAAAACTTTGAAATGCTCTTCCAAGCGGAGTCTTGCAGAATAATGGTTGCTGCTCATTGCTCATGTCATGCCCCTTATTTATTCTATTTATTTTTATCGCACTCATAAGCAATAAGAACTCCGCGCAACAGGAGTAATTATTAAAAATCACATCTACTTCACGGAGCTACTAATACTCTAACCCCAATAACAGCAGGGTAAAAAATCTGGTCTCTAAAGTTTGTTGTACAAACCTTTCAATGTATCAAGAATATCAGTGGCATCTTCTCCAGTTTCCCATTCGCCATCTTGATTCATTACAATAACTTCTGTTTTGTCTCCAACGCCGGTCAGACTTAATTGATAAAGTTTGCCTTCGTCTTCATCGTCACCCCAAAATTTCAATTTCGATAAAAATCCTTTTTCTTCTTTCTCACCTTCTGGTTTGAAATAGCGAAAATCATAAATACCTTTTTCCTGATCGCTTGTTTCGATCAGATAACCAGCACGCTCGACAACCATCTGTGTTTCTCGCCATGCGCGAGTATATTCTTGAGGAAAAACCAGATAACTCTTTCCATCACCGACATCAAGCACTTCTGCCTTCGGTTTTGCCGGGGCAGGTTTAACTGATGGGGCCGGAGAAGAGCTTGTACTCGAACTCGTTGCCGTACTTGTCGCATTGATACCTTCAGTCCCGTAAAAATGCAGATTTATTTTACGGATGTACTCTTTTTCCATCTTCGCGTCTGCCAATGCTTCAAGCCATTCGCCTTCGGACAGGTCTTCTCTTTCACTCGACATAAATAACATCGTGCCACCGGATTCATCAGGCTCAGCAAAGATCTTGAATTTATGTCGACTGCCTTCCTCCTCTTTCCAGTCAGTTTCAAGCACACCTAACTCGGCGTCATCCAGATCAACTTTATAATCTTCCTGTTGCCAGAATTCGCGAAGTTTTGGCCAAATATCATACGATGACCCTCTTAGCGCCAGCCATTGCTCACCATCAACTTCACCAGAACCCAGAACGGCTCCTTGTCGTTTGTTAACAGCACGTTGTCGTTGAAACTCAGAGAGTGAAGTTGATTCTTCACCAGGAATATCTGCCGAGTACTCGCCTTCAGTTACAGTCAAGTCAGGAGGAACCTCGAGTTCCTGCATACCTCTGCTTTTTTGATATGTTGTACGCTTGTCAGGCAATACTTTATCCAAACTGCCAAGACCAGGAATACCAGAACAACCATAAACTGTTAAAAAAGTAAGTATTAATAAAAGATTGCGTAATATCATCATGTTGTAATTATATAACTCCTGCCTGTTTCATGGCGTCAAGTAATTTAGATTCCGCTGATTCCGACATCCAGGTCATAGGCAGTCTTATACCTGCTTGAATAAAGCCTAATTTATGTAAGGCCCACTTCACAGGTATTGGATTTGATTCGATAAATAATTGTTTATGTAGACCAACCAGCGTCTCATCTATATTTGTTGCTCCTTCCATATCTCCATTCAACGCCAGCATACACATATCATGCATCGCTTTTGGGGCAACATTCGCTGTCACTGAAATGACGCCGTCACCACCTTGAAGAATAAAATCTTTGGTAGTCTCATCATCCCCCGTTAACAGCAGAAAATCAGCGCCCGCCCCATCACGTATTTTTTTTACCCGGGTTAAATCTGCAGTCGCTTCTTTTACACCGATAATATTCTTTACAGTTGCTAATCGAATTATTGTATCAGGCAACATATCACACGCAGTTCTGCCCGGCACATTATAGAGAATTTGTGGTATGTCGACCGCTTCGGCAACCGCTTTATAGTGCAGATACAAACCTTCCTGCGTTGGTTTATTGTAATAAGGCGTCACCAATAAACAGGCGTCTGCGCCAACTTTCTGCGCGCAACGGGTTAGTGAAATAGCCTCAATGGTTGAATTTGCTCCGGTACCCGCAATAACCGGAATTCTCCCATTAACAATTTCTACGACCCGCTTAATGACGGCACAATGTTCTTCTTCAGTGAGGGTGGCCGATTCTCCAGTCGTGCCAACAGCAACAATGGCATCAGTACCCTGTTCGATATGAAATTCGAGCAAATTTTCCAATGCCTGATTATCCAACGCCGTATCTGGACTGACTCCAGCTTGCATCGGGGTAACAATGGCAACCATACTTCCGGTGAACATATGAATAGTTATATTATGAGTAGTTGACAAAAACGTGTATGGTACTTAATCATGTGACCCTATGACAAGGACATTGACCTTTATATAATACCCATTGCAGTTATATAGCCACAATGATACTAATATCAGACGATTTATACCGTAATTACCTAAAATATCTTCCAAGTTTAAGATGCAAAACTATCTTGTAGTCAGTGCGCTGGTGGAAAACTCCAGTGAAATCATACGTAAATTATCCAAGTTAACTAAATCCAGCGGCTGCAATATCGTCGATAGCCGTTTCAAATTACTTGGGCATGAATTGTCTTTAATGCTGTTCCTGACTGGAAACTGGGATGCCATTGCTAAAATTGAAGATATGCTCAGAATATTCGCGCAGGAACACGACGTACAAATTCTGACAAGACGCACGACCCTGGACAAGCCACAAGGTGATTCAATGCCCTATGCGGTTGATGTCGTTGGTCTCGATCATCCTGGCATCCTGTTGGATATCACTGAATTCATGTCGACTAATAATCTTTTTATTCAGGAAATGGCTTCAAATACCTATGAGGCTTCATTGACTGGAGCCAAAATGTTTTCCTTGCATATGATGGTAAATATACCCTCGGATACATCTATCGCTTCAATTCGTGGAGATTTCATAGAATTTTGTGACCGCCTTAATCTAGATGCCATAATGGAACCTGTAAAATAAGGATATTCCTAAAAATGCACTTTTTTAGAAGCACCCTAATAATAACAATTGCTATTATGTCTACGAGTAAAAATAATTTATTAAATAATTGGTAACGATTTAATTATGAGTAAAGTCAGTATTGGGAAAAAAGTTCCCGCATTCAGTCTGCCGGCTACCGGCGATCAAACCATCAAACTATCAACACTAAAAGGTAAAAATATTGTTTTATATTTTTACCCTAAAGACAGCACCCCTGGTTGCACGCTGGAGGGACAGGACTTTCGCGATAACATCCGTAAGTTCAGTTCCCGTAACTGCATTATTCTGGGTGTCTCCAGAGACAAACTATCATCACATGAGAATTTTAAAGAGAAGCAGTGTTTTCCGTTTGACTTACTGTCAGATGAAGACGAAACGCTTTGCACATTGTTTGATGTGATTAAAGAAAAAAATATGTATGGAAAAAAAGTGATGGGCATCGAACGTTCTACCTTCCTGATTGATGAAAAAGGCGTATTACGCAATGGATGGCGTAAAGTAAAAGTAAAAGGTCACGTCGACGAAGTTCTTGACGCCTTAAAAACTCTTTAATATTAATTTTAATCCGACTATGTCCGACAATAATCTCTCTCGCATTTTTGTCCTTGATACCAATGTGTTGATGCATGACCCGGCATCTCTGTTTCGATTTGAGGAACATGATATTTTTATTCCAATGGTGGTATTGGAAGAACTTGATGCTGCCAAAAAAGGTGTTTCCGAGGTTGCCCGAAACGTTCGCCAGGTAAGTCGTTTCATTGATGAAATCATTAATGATGCTGAAACAGACGATATCAACAAAGGCCTCGCATTAAACTCTGCAAGACAATTGAACGGGCATAGCGAACCTGGCGGACGACTGTTTTTGCAAACGCAGATTTTGCCAGACAGCTTGCCAGAAAGCCTGCCAGGTAAGAATGCAGATAACTCTATTCTCGGCATAACACTCTCATTGCAAAAAAATTATCCCGATAAAGTTGTCACATTGGTTTCCAAAGATATCAATTTACGCATTAAAGCGCGTGTCGTGGGCATACACGCTGAAGACTACACCAGTGACAAGGTGTTGGATGATGCGGATTTACTCTATACCGGCATTAATGAATTACCTGCAAATTTTTGGGATACAAAATCAGAGGCTCTAACATCCTGGCAGGAAGATATGCGCACCTTATATGAAATTAAGGGGCAACCACTCGAAGAATGTTATCCGCATCAAGGTTTATACACTGATGAAGGAACAGGCTTCGAAGCATTGGTTAAAAAAACGAGCAAGGAAAAAACAACTTTAGTACACGCTATTAATTACAGAAAAGATAACCAGGCGGTATGGGGCGTGAATGCCCGTAATCGGGAACAAAACTTTGCCTTTAATCTGCTGATGGATCCCGATATTGATATGGTTACTATCCTGGGTGCCGCAGGCACGGGTAAAACATTGTTAACCCTGGCAGCTGGTCTGGATCAGGTAATGGACAAAAAACTCTATCGCGAAATCATCATTACCCGCGTCACTATTCCTGTTGGTGAAGACATTGGCTTCTTACCCGGCACAGAAGAAGAGAAAATGGCGCCGTGGATGGGCGCCTTGCTCGATAATCTTGAAGTATTAACCAACTCTGATGAAAGTGGTGAGTGGGAACGGGCCGCTACTGCCGACCTGTTAACTAAACGCATCAAGATCCGTTCACTAAATTTCATGCGTGGACGTACCTTTCTAAATCGCTTTATTATTGTTGATGAGGCGCAAAACCTGACCGCTAAACAAATGAAGACATTAATTACTCGTGCAGGTCCTGGCAGTAAATTAATCGTATTAGGTAATATTTCACAAATAGACACACCTTACCTGACTGAAACAACATCCGGACTTACCTATGTGGTGGACCGTTTTAAAGACTGGGAACACAGCGGCCATATAACACTGATGCGAGGCGAACGTTCTCGCCTGGCTGATTTTGCCAACGAGGTTCTTTAATTTAGTTCGGGAAGCTATATTTGGTTGAAAAATGAGCTATTTCGGTAGCAACGACTCGCCATTCATCAAGTCTTCAGTAGACTCTCTTTTGCGAATCTCATGAACCTGATTACCATCAACCATGATTTCTGAAACACGCGGCCGTGAATTGTAGTTTGAAGCCATAGAAAAACCATAAGCGCCTGCTGAACATACCGCCAGAAGATCTCCCGGTTCTAACGGCAAGGAACGATTCTTGCCGAGAAAGTCACCTGTTTCACAAACAGGACCAACGACATCATATAGCTCTTCTTCAACTGTTGCTGCTTCAACAACACGTTTTATATTATGCCAGCCATCATAAAGTGATGGGCGTATCAAATCATTCATGGCTGCATCCACAATAGCAAAATTATGATCCTGTGAATTATTCAGGTATTCAACTTTGGTTAGCAGCACACCCGCATTTCCCACAATACTCCGTCCCGGCTCTATAATTAGTTCGAGTTTTGTATTGTTCAAGGTAGTCAGTATCGTTTGTATATAATCGCGTCTTGCAGGCGGCACTTCATTTTCATAGGTTATGCCAAGGCCTCCGCCCAGATCTATATGCTCGAACGTTATTTCCAGTTGTTTTAGTTGCTCGATCAATTCGAGCACTTTCAACAAGGCATCCTTGAAAGGTTCCAGCGTTGTGATTTGTGAACCGATATGGCAGTCAATTCCTTTTATTGTGATATTCGGTAATGCGGAAGCTATTTCATAGGCTGCAATTGCATTTTGAAATGCGATACCAAATTTATTTTCTTTTAAACCAGTTGCAATATAAGGATGGGTTTTAGCATCGACATCAGGATTAACTCTCAATGAGACTGGCGCATGCATATGCATTTCACCGGCGACATCATTAAGCCGCACTAACTCGTTAATTGACTCAACATTAAAACATTTGATACCTGCCTTAAGCGCGGCCCGCATTTCATCTTCACGTTTTCCCACGCCGGAAAAAACAATTTTGTCTGGTCTGCCACCAGCATGCAGCACTCGCTCCATTTCACCGATAGAAACAATATCAAACCCTGATCCGAGTTTTGCCAATATATTTAACAGACCAATATTTGAATTCGCTTTCACCGCATAACAGACCAGATGTTTTTGCTGTTTCAATGCCGTATCGAATTCGAGCCAGCTATCTTCGATAGCTTTACGCGAGTAGACATAACAAGGCGTGCCAAATTGACGGGCAATTTCTGCCAATGACACCCCTTCGGCATTCAGCAAGCCGTCTTTATAATTAAACTCGGACATTTTTATCAGGCAGTGTTGGAAAAATCAGAAGCTGAAATGTTTGCTTCCGGAGGCAAATATAGGTCACCTTTTTGACCACATGCAGAGACACAGGACAACAACATTAGTATTATTCCCAATCTGATTATCTTGATTTTACAGTCTCTATTCATCACGGCGTCCTCTGATGCATTCGCTATTTCCTTGAGCATAACAAAATATGACAAAAGGAAAAACGACTTGAATTGAATTAGCGTCTACTGAGAGGATATATCATCACTATTTAATTAACAGGATTTAAAATGTCATTCGAACGAGACGCAATAATCATTGAACCCAAATCATCTCACAAAGCCAGTGTTATCTGGTTACATGGGCTAGGCGCCGATGGCCATGATTTTGAGCCCATAGTACCAGAACTAAACCTCGAGCCTGAATCAGGTATCCGCTTTATTTTTCCACATGCGCCCAAGCGACCGGTAACTATCAATAACGGAATGCATATGCGGGCCTGGTATGACGTTAAGTCACCTAATCTCCGTGATCAGGAAGATAGTGAATCAATTGTTGCTTCTTCGGAACTGATAAACCATTACATTGATGCTGAAATTGAAACTGGCATCGAATCTAACAAAATAATACTGGCAGGTTTTTCTCAAGGTGGTGCTATTACACTACATGCAGGTCTACGCTACGCAAAACCTCTGGCGGGTTTGCTAGCCTTATCAACCTATTTGCCATTACCCAAACAGTTGGAAGCAGAAGCAGTAACTGATAAAAACATTGCCATTATGATGGCGCATGGAATCTCTGATCCGGTTATCCCGGTTGCGCAAGGTAAAGCATCTGCTGAAACATTGAAAAGTCAGGGTTATAGCGTTGAGTGGCATGAATATAAAATGCAACATTCGGTCTGCATCGAGGAAATCATTGCCATAGGCGTCTGGATAAAACGCGTATTAGCCTAGCTTTTTTGGTGAGTTGATCTCCCGCCTTGGCGCTGCGGTCGTCGCTGACTCTTTTTCTTATGTTTAGAATGAGTTTCTTCGTGATGCTTCCGTTTTACCGGTGCTTCAGGTTTTAAAAGCAAGTCTTCCGTTATTTGCACGGTAGGAATTGAGTATCCCAGATAAGCCTCGATATCCATCAAGGAATAAATGTAATCTTCACAGCCAAAACTGACCGCATCACCACTAGCTCCGGCACGTGCAGTCCTGCCGATACGATGCACATAATCTTCCGAATTTTGTGGCAAATCAAAGTTAAACACATGACTAACCTCAGGAATGTGCAATCCTCTGGCAGCAAGATCGGTTGCAACTAATGCCGCTAATTCCCCGTTTGAAAATTCATTAAATAATCTCTGTCGTTTCTTTTGCGGTACATCACCCGATAAAATAGCAGAATGAATGCCATTGCCTTCAAGGTAAGACCAGACCATTTCTGCTGTACGCTTGGTATTTACAAACACAATTGTTCTATGCGGATCCATTTGCTTCAATAATCCCAGCAGCAATGGAATCTTTTCATCATTTGCAACGTGATAAAGAACCTGAGTAACCTTGTCGGCAGTAATCTGCTCCGGGTTAATTTTAACCAGTGTGGGACTATTCATATGTTCATAGGCTAGCTCCATCACCCGATGCGATAATGTCGCTGAAAACAGCATGTTTAAGCGTTTTTCGGGCTTTGGCATGCGCCGCAGAATATAACGAATGTCACTGATAAAACCGAGGTCAAACATACGATCCGCTTCATCCAGGACCACAATCTCAACGTCCTTGAGTCTAAACACACCCTGCTTGAAATAATCAATTAATCGACCCGGTGTTCCAATCAGGATATCCACCCCATCCGCTAATGAAGTTCTTTGTTTTTCGTAATCAATTCCGCCATAAACAAGACCCAACCTTAAACCACAGTGTTGATTAAATGTTTCTGCATCTTTGTGAATCTGGATCGCCAATTCACGTGTTGGCGCAATTATCAGTGCACGCAAATTACTATTTGGTGCAGCTTTATTACGTAGTAAAAAATGATACGTTGCTAACAAAAAGGCTGCCGTTTTACCGGTGCCCGTCTGCGCCTGGCCGGCTATATCATGCCCCTCAAGAATTAATGGTAAGCACTCACCCTGAATCGGTGTGCATTGTTTAAATCCAATATCATCAAGGACTGTTAAAAGGCGTTCATCCAGCGCAAACTGCTTGAATTCAGGGGTATTTGTATTTTTTGATGTCATTTAATAGTCCAAAGTATAATATAGGCGCAAATGGCACTGCGTGTAACGAATCGTAATTAAAATTTACCTTTTCGAGAATATATAGACATCTAATTTAGTGCGCCTCAATGGTATCTCCTTTAGGCTTTATCAATGTATATTAACAACAATAGACACCTTTAGGTGAGTGACCCGAGTACTTAATTAAACAGTATTTGAATATCGAACTTGCAATTAACCTTCAATTTCGTTGAAATTGCACCTCAAATAATATTTAAGGAACATAAATTAAAATGAGCGAAAGTATATTACATGTTACAGACTCAAGCTTTGAAGATGAAGTTTTAAAATCAGAACTGCCCGTAATAGTCGATTTCTGGGCCGAATGGTGCGGACCATGCAAAATGATTGCCCCTATTCTTGATCAGTTGGCTGACCATTATAAAGAAAAATTGACTGTCGCTAAAATAAACATAGATGACAACCAAAACACCCCGACCACCTATGGAGTCCGTGGTATACCGACCCTCATTTTGTTTAAGGATGGTGATGTCATTGCGACAAAAGTCGGAGCAGCATCGAAGTCTCAGTTGGAAGCTTTTATAGATACTAATATCTAGTATGAAAATTAACTGGACGTATGCTTAAACGCGTGCTAGTTTAATCACAAGGTTAAGTAACAACTTATCAACCAAAAAACCAAACCCCCTTAAATTAATAAAATTTAAATTCGTTTTAATTTTGCAAACGTTCCTCGTTTGTTAACAACTAATTTCCATTTTCACCAACATTCAAAGTCTATGAACCTAACAGAACTAAAGCAAAAACCAGCCTCAGAGCTAGTCTCTCTCTCTACCGATCTTGGACTCGATAATGTCGCCCGCTCCAGAAAACAGGATGTCATATTTGAAATCCTGAAAGCTCAAGCCAAAAAAGGCGAGGATATTTACGGTGATGGTGTACTGGAAATTCTTCAAGATGGTTTTGGCTTTCTTCGTTCTGCAGGTAGTTCTTACCTTGCTGGTCCAGATGACATATATGTCTCTCCCAGTCAGATAAGACGCTTCAGCCTCAGAACCGGTGATAATATATCGGGGAAAATAAGACCACCCAAAGATGGTGAACGTTATTTTGCATTACTCAAGATTAATGAAATTAACTTTGAGGCGCCGGAAAAAGCAAAAGGCAAAATTCTTTTTGAAAACCTGACCCCGTTATTCGCCACTGAGCGCTTAACCCTGGAACAGGGAAATGGCAGCACTGAAGATTTAACACCACGAATTATTGATCTTGCTTCGCCAATAGGAAAAGGCCAACGCGGCCTGATTGTTTCCCCGCCAAAAGCTGGTAAAACAATGATCCTGCAAAGTATCGCTCAATCAATTGCGTATAATCACCCGGAAGTTCACCTGATCGTATTGCTGATAGATGAACGTCCTGAAGAAGTAACTGAAATGGCCCGGTCAGTACGTGGCGAAGTTATTTCCAGTACATTTGATGAACCCGCCAGCCGTCATGTGCAGGTAGCGGAGATGGTTATCGAACGCGCTAAACGTTTAACTGAACACAAGAAAGATGTCGTTATTTTACTAGACTCAATAACACGTCTGGCACGTGCCTATAACACTGTTATTCCGGCATCTGGAAAGGTGCTTACCGGTGGTGTAGATGCCAATGCATTACAACGACCAAAACGCTTTTTTGGTGCGGCTCGTAATATTGAAGAAGGTGGCAGTTTAACCATCATCGCAACAGCATTGGTTGATACCGGTTCAAGAATGGATGACGTTATCTACGAAGAATTTAAAGGTACGGGTAACATGGAATTACATCTTGATCGAACCATTGCAGAAAAACGCATCTACCCTGCTATTAATATCAATCGGTCGGGTACACGTCGTGAAGAACTGCTTACTAATGAAAGTGAATTACAGAAGATCTGGATATTACGCAAACTACTCCATCCTATGGAAGAACTTGCAGCAATGGAGTTTTTAATGGAACGATTAAAAGCAACCAAAAATAATGCTGAATTCTTTGAGGCCATGAAACGATAAACAGCATCAATGCAATTGGTTGTTTATGTATCTAATCTTGTCTTGTTGTACAAAACGATAAAAACGTCTCAGCTCTTTCAGTAATCCGGTATTCAAGCCTTTTAAATTGTGCTGCTGTTGCAAACCCTTGCAATATTTTCCAGCATAATAGTTAGCCTGCTTGTAACGTTCGAGTTCTGTCTCAGTTAACATTTTATCGAATCTATTTTTTTCAAATAGCCAGGCACGAAGTAAGACAACATCGGCACGACTAGCGCTGCTGTTTAGTAAAGATTGTAATATAACAAACTTATCAATCTCCGCCTGCATTTCCATTTCCAATAACGTCACTTTCTTCAGGTGCTTTGCGTTCCAGACAACATACAAAAAATGACTAACGCCTTCCAGCATAAGACAAAATTCTGAATATTTACCTTGCCCTATTAAATCCAGAGGGTGAAATCCCTGCAAATGATCCATCACATCAGCTGAGATATACAATGACAAATCGATCCCTTCTTCATGTTCAGCAATAAGCAATCGCTCTTCATAATTCCGTTGACTAGAATTTATAGCTAATACATCTGCCAGCTTCGTATCAGTAATTAAATAATCATGAACACAATGCTCGGTTTCAATCTCGTAGATTGATTGCAGTTGTTCCTGAAAGTAGTTTAGATGAATTTCAGTAGCCCGAAGTTAATGTCTCTTATTCCCGGATGGAAACGTAAGTACCCCGTTTTCTTGCAAACGTTTTCGTGCATACTCACTACCCGTTTTCAGCCATGATTCATATAAACTCAAGACATCACGATCATCTTTCAATTCATTACTTTCCCTGACCTCAGTTAATACATCTACATAATGTATAAAATGATCGGCTAAATCTGAAAAGACTCCACATAAACCTTTGTCCATCGTTGTGCGTGGATAATTATCTGCTAATGAGCTGTAGGCATTACCACCCATAGAGATAAAATAATCTTTTCCAACTACGCTGCGTTCTATGCTTCCTGCAAAAAAACCCGAGGTAACCAGGGCAATATCGCCGAGTTTTCTTAAATGTACATTTTTCTCTTCATGAGATAATGCATCAACTGCATCTTTATAAATAATGGCGAGTGGTTTGGAGGAACGCCCTGATAAACTTTCTTCATATATATTTTCGGAAAGTGTGAAATAGGTAAGCAAATTTACAATATAAACAACTGTTTCTTCTTTTGGATAAATACTCTGGTGTGAAATTGCATCATGAATAGCATCATGAAAGTATTCATTCACATTTAGATTAGTAATTAAATTAGCGTTATCAATCGAGTGCGTCATTACTACCTCCTTTCTCGACTACAGCCTGCTTTAAACCGATAACAGTATTAATTAATCGGTTATGAATTGAATCTAACTAGGAACATAGCAAATATTTAAAGTAAAAGGGAAGCTAGCACTCTCACTGTGGTGCTGATAATTGAATTGATTTATATATGTCGGTAGTGTGTCTGTTAAGTAAAAAAAAACCCGCTTTATGCGGGTTTTTTTTTAACTACTATGGGTTGAAAATTACATCATTCCGCCCATACCACCCATGCCACCCATATCAGGCATACCACCACCATGGCCATGACCATGATCATCCTGTGGTATTTCAGCAATCATAACTTCCGTTGTTAACAACAGACTAGCTACTGATGCTGCGTTCTGTAACGCTGAACGAGATACCTTGGTTGGATCCAGAATACCCATTTCGATCATGTCGCCGAATTCACCGCTGGCAGCATTGTAACCGTAGTTACCTTTGCCTTCTGCAACCTTATTCAGGATAACAGATGCTTCTTCACCAGCATTCGTAACGATTTGACGTAATGGTTCTTCTAACGCGCGTTTCAGGATATCGACACCAATTTGTTGATCATGGTTATCGCCCTTCACTTTAGAAACAGCCGCTAAAGTGCGAAGTAACGCAACACCACCACCAGGCACAACACCTTCTTCAACAGCCGCGCGGGTTGAATGTAATGCGTCTTCAACACGTGCTTTCTTTTCCTTCATTTCGATCTCGGTAGCAGCACCAACTTTGATAACTGCAACACCGCCAGCGAGTTTAGCAACGCGCTCTTGTAATTTTTCACGATCATAATCTGAAGTTGAATCTTCAACCTGTTGACGAATCTGCTTAACACGGCCTTCGATGTCTTTGGTCTTGCCTTCGCCATCAATAATAGTTGTGTTCTCTTTGGTAATCTGAACACGTTTTGCTCCACCCAGATCTTCCAGAGTTGCTTTTTCAAGACTCAAGCCAACTTCTTCAGAAATGACTGTACCACCAGTCAGGATAGCGAGATCTTCAAGCATCGCTTTACGACGATCGCCAAAACCAGGTGCTTTAACAGCAGCAACTTTAACTATACCGCGCATGTTATTAACAACGAGGGTAGCCAGGGCTTCGCCTTCAATGTCTTCTGCAACGATCAACAAAGGCTTACCTGCTTTGGCAACACCTTCAAGAATTGGTAACAGGTCACGAACGTTAGAAATCTTCTTGTCATAAAGCAAAATATAAGGAGCTTCCAGTTCTACGCCCATGGTTTGCTGGTCGTTGATGAAGTAAGGAGATAGGTAACCGCGATCAAACTGCATGCCTTCAACTACATCCAGTTCGTTATCAAGGCCTGAACCTTCTTCAACCGTGATGACACCTTCTTTACCTACTTTTTCCATTGCTTCGGCAATGATGGTGCCGATGTTTTCATCAGAGTTAGCAGAGATAGTACCTACCTGTGCAATAGCCTTGCTATCTTCACAAGGTTTTGACAGTTTCTTCAACTCTTCAACAGCAACTAATACCGCTTTATCGATACCACGTTTGATATCCATAGGATTGGTACCAGCAGTTACCGCTTTCAAACCTTCACGTACGATGGCTTGAGCGAGTACGGTAGCGGTAGTCGTACCGTCACCAGCGATATCAGAGGTCTTGGAAGCAACTTCCTTCACCATCTGTGCACCCATGTTTTCGAACTTGTCTTCAAGTTCAATTTCTTTTGCAACTGAAACACCGTCTTTTGTTACGGTTGGAGCACCAAAGCTCTTGTCCAGAATTACATTACGACCTTTAGGGCCGAGCGTTTGCTTAACAGCATTCGCGAGGACATTTACACCTTTCGCCATACGCGAACGTGCATCGTCCGAAAATTTTACTTCTTTTGCAGCCATGATAATTGCCTCCTAAAAGGGATCTGACTATTAAAATATTTGTGTGTTATTCAATGACGCCCATGATGTCGTCTTCGCGCAGTACGAGGTAATCATCGCCACTGACTTTGACTTCAGTACCGGAGTACTTGCCAAACAACACCTTGTCACCCTTTTTTAGATCCAGGGCACGGAGTTCACCGTTTTCCAGTAATTTGCCATTGCCTACAGCAATAACTTCACCCTCTACGGGCTTTTCTGTTGCTGAATCAGGAATAACAATCCCGCCTGGGGATGTTTTTTCCTCTTCCACACGTTTCACAATCACTCGATCATGTAATGGTCGGATATTCATTGAAACTGACCTCCTTATTTCCTAACCTGTTGATTTTCATAGAGAGCAAACACAATTGTTAGCACTCTTATTTGGTGAGTGCTAATATAGTCGAAATTTATAGTCTGTCAACAACAGATATGGGATTACCAAACAAATAAACTGGATGATCTATCATCATGCGCTAGCCCCTCGAATACGTTCTGCTATAATGCCGCGCTTTTACTTACTGGTGGACAATGACTTGAGCCTGTCTTCCTCTCAAACAAAATGACATGACCGATTACAACCTGACACATCTAAAACAGCTTGAAGCAGAAAGCATCCACATCATTCGTGAAGTTGCAGCTGAATTCGAAAAACCGGTGATGCTCTATTCCATTGGTAAAGACTCCGCTGTCATGCTGCAATTGGCATTAAAGGCGTTTGCGCCTGGTAAACTGCCCTTCCCGCTATTACATGTGGACACCACCTGGAAGTTTCGTGAAATGATCACGTTTCGTGATGAGCTCGCAAAAGATCTTAATCTGGATTTAATTGTTTACACTAATCAGGATGGTGTAAAAGCGGGTGTCGGGCCATTCACCCATGGCAGTAAAAATCACACTAACATTATGAAGACCGATGCACTGAAACAAGCATTGAATAAATATAAATTTGACGCTGCCTTTGGTGGTGCGCGGCGTGACGAAGAAAAATCTCGTGCCAAAGAGCGTGTTTACTCTTTCCGTGACAAGAATCATCGCTGGGACCCAAAGAATCAACGACCTGAATTATGGAATATCTATAATGGCAAGGTCGATAAAGGTGAAAGTATTCGCGTTTTTCCATTATCTAACTGGACCGAGCTCGACATCTGGCAATATATCCATCTGGAAAATATCCCAATAGTGCCCTTGTATCTGGCTAAAGAACGTCCGGTAGTGAAACGTGATGGCACCTATATCATGGTTGATGACGATCGTATGCAATTAGAACCAGGCGAAAAGGTTGAAAACAAGATGGTACGTTTTCGCACATTGGGTTGCTATCCGTTAACTGGCGCTGTTGAATCAACCGCAACCACCCTGCCGGAAATTATTCAGGAGATGCTATTAGCAACAAGCTCTGAACGGCAGGGGCGTGTTATTGACTACGATCAAGCAGGCTCTATGGAAGAAAAGAAGCGTGAGGGGTATTTCTGATGTCACATCAATCTGAACTCATTAGTACAGACATTGGTGCCTATCTCGCGCAACATGAAAAGAAAGAACTCTTACGTTTGCTCACTTGCGGCAGTGTTGATGATGGCAAAAGTACGCTGATAGGTAGATTGTTGCACGATTCAAAGATGATCTATGAAGATCAGTTAGCTGCCATTACTGCCGATAGCGTTAAATCAGGTACAACAGGTAAAGAAGTCGATCTGGCCTTATTAGTCGATGGTTTGCAGGCAGAGCGCGAACAAGGTATTACCATTGATGTTGCCTATCGATATTTCTCAACCGCAAAACGTAAATTTATTATTGCTGACACGCCCGGGCACGAGCAGTACACGCGTAATATGGCAACCGGCGCATCTACCTGCGATCTCGCTGTGATCCTGATCGATGCGCGTTATGGTGTACAAGTTCAAACCCGTCGCCACAGCATAATTTCTTCTTTGCTTGGATTGAAACATATCATTGTTGCTATCAATAAAATGGATCTGGTTGATTACGATGAAGCCGTCTATAACAAGATTAAAAATGACTATCTGAATTTCATTTCTAAAATGGATCGTGTTGATATCAAGTTCATACCTATCTCTGCCTTAAAAGGTGAAAATGTCGTCAATCAGAGTAAAGAAATGCCCTGGTATGATGGCCAGCCGTTAATGCAGATACTGGAAAGTGTTGAAATTGTGAACGATAGAAATTTTGAGGACATGCGGTTCCCCGTGCAATATGTTAACCGTCCCGATCTCAACTTTCGTGGCTATTGCGGCACAATGGCAGGTGGAGTAGTTCGCACCGGCGATAAAATAACTGTGCTTCCTTCCGGAAAAACCAGCAGCATCAAGGCCATCGTTAGTTATGAAGGTGAACTGGATGAGGCCTTCCCGCCGATGGCAGTCACGCTCACATTAAATGATGAAATTGATGTAAGCCGCGGTGACATGATCACCCATACGAATAACCAGGCTTCAATTGGTAATAAGTTTGAAGCCAATATTGTGTGGATGACAGAGCAGGCATTGGCCGTTGGTAAACAGTATTATCTCAAGTTGGCAACTAAAACCATAAGCGGTTCTATATCAAATATTCATCATCGAATTGATGTGAACTCACTGGAGAAATCAGCTGCTGATGAGCTTCATCTAAATGAGATAGGGCACTGTGACGTAACCATTAATAGTACTGTCGCTTTTGATTCCTACCGTTTATGTAAAGGTACCGGAGCGTTCATCATTATTGATCGTCTGACTAATGTAACAGTCGGTGCCGGCATGATTACAGGTGCAGCAAATGATGCAGAAGCTCATCCAGTGAGTATGGACGAACGAATTGCACGTTATGGTCAACACGCATTTACTGCCTGGTTAACGGGCAACAATAATCTGCAAGCAGCTCAGGTACTGGAACGCCAGTTATTTGATAGTGGCCATGTCTCTATTGTCCTTAATATAGATAATATTGAAGGCAATATTGAAGAAATCAGCGCGCTGGTTAATGAATCGGGCTTGATCTGTATTTGTTGCGTAACTGATGCGCCAAACAAGATACGAGAGAACAGTGCCATCTTTAATTGTGAAAATGAGTCTACTGATAACATCCTAACCCAAATTAGTGACAAGGCGCATTTACGTTAGCAGACTGTTTACGGTAATCAAGTCTGGAACAATTCGAATCCAGAGATTAAGATTCGGTGACTACACAAGATACGGGAGGAAACCATGTCAGATCCAAAACCAGTAGATGCAGCAGACCCATCCAGGAAAACTTCTGAAATTACCGGGCCTGTTGATGATGACGCAACTGTATTAACCAATGCCAGCATAAAATGCTACTGGAATGATGCAGAGTTTGAATCTGGTGACCGTGTTGCTGCAGATGGAAAATGTTACGAATGCAGCAATGGAAAATGGGTTGAAGTATAGAACCTCAATTTAATTATACTCCCTAAACAAGGGTAGCAATGAAATCGTAGGTACTCTCATTTTTTATTACATCACCCGTATGTATCTGGAACTTACCCTGAGTTCTATCTTTAAAATAACACCTTAAGGTTTCCGTTATTGTTCGGAATGCGAGTTTATCCCAGGGTATTTCATCTTCAGTAAACAATTTAACTTCCAGACTTTCAATGCCCGGGGAAAATTCCAGGTCGAGTAATCTTGATCGGAACATCATATAAACTTGATCGACATGCGGTAAATTAAATACTGCAAAAAGATCCTCAACTTCAACTCTTGCGTTCGCCTCTTCAAGTGTTTCTCGTATACCTGCCTCGAGACTCGATTCGCCTAATTCCATAAATCCGGCTGGCAATGTCCAATATCCTAAGCGCGGTTCAATTGCACGTTTGCAAAGTAATATCTTATCTTCCCAAACTGGAATGCAACCAGCCACTATTTTAGGGTTCTGATAATGGATTATGTCGCATCGCAGACAGATATAACGATGGCGATTATCATCATCGGGAATGTCATAAATTAATTCTTCACTACAGTAACAACAATATTTCATTTGTGTATCAACGCTTTCAAATCAGGCCAGATATTTTCCAGCATAACAGCCTGAGCGGCTTGCACCGGATGCAATCCGTCCGCCTGCATTAACTCCGGATATTGCGCAATATCATCAAGAATAAATTTTGATAAATTCACATTCATATTATCTGATACCGATTTATAAATTGACATAAAACGTTGATTGTAAGCCGCACCATAGTTGGGAGGTAATTGCATTGGTACTAGCAAGACTTCAGCTCCGTACTTTTTAATTTTTATTACTATATCCGACAAGTTTTTTTCTATTTCCGCAAGCGCAAAGCCTCTTAAACCATCGTTTGCACCTAATTCAATAATGACAAATTCCGGTTGATGTTCTTTTAATAATTTATCAAGACGTGTTCTGGCACCTAAAGTTGTTTCACCGCTGATGCTTGCATTGAGAACCTTATAATTTAATTCTTGTCCTATTATTCGTTGTTCCAGTAAAGATACCCACCCCTGTTCTACTGGTATACCATAAGCTGCACTTAGGCTATCGCCCAGGACAAGAATATTCTTTCCCTGCGCACTCACAGGAAAAATAATAAAATAAATAACAAATAATAAGTTTCGGTAATACATAATTTATGATTTCAAATAATAACTACATTGTGCAAGCTGAGACGTTAGGAAAGCAAGTCTCTAGTCCCGAAGGAATACTAACTATCCTTAATGATATTAATTTGTCCATTAAACAGGGAGAAAGTTTAGCCATTATTGGTGTTTCAGGTTCAGGAAAGTCGACATTGCTGGGTTTGCTTGCGGGTCTGGATATACCGACTTCGGGCCGTGTAATTTTAAATGGCGCCGATCTAAATGAATTAAGTGAAGACGGTCGTGCACAAATACGTAATCAATCGGTTGGCTTTGTCTTTCAGTCTTTTCACTTATTACCCGGATTAACTGCATTAGAAAATACAGCACTACCACTGGAACTGGCTGGATCCGAACAAGCAGAACGTCTGGCCAAACAAAAACTGGAAGAAGTGGGTTTGGCAGAGCGAATTCATCATTACCCGAATCAACTATCAGGTGGGGAACAGCAACGTGTTGCTATAGCTCGCGCTTTTGCAGGTAACCCACAAATACTGTTTGCTGATGAACCAACAGGTAATCTCGATCAAAAAACTGCTCAGCGTATTATTGATCTGTTGTTCAATATGAACAAAGACAATGGCACCACACTGGTCATGGTAACTCATGACAACGCCATTGCTAACCATTGTGATCAGCAAGTGGTTATGGTTGGCGGACAACTCACTGAAGGTTAAATATGAATACCTTTAAGTTCGCAATGCTGGCATTAAAACGGGACTGGAATTCAGGCGAGCTCCGCTTAATTGGTATCTCGATTTTGATCGCTGTTGCCTGTTTGACCTCGGTTAGCTTTTTTACGGATCGTGTGAAACGTGCAACTGAACAACAGGCAACTGAGCTACTCGCGGCAGATCTGGTATTAATTTCTTCAAGTAAAATTGATAAAAAATATATTGATCAGGCAAATGATTCTGATTTAATTATTTCACTCAATGAAAGCTTTCGCAGTGTGGTAGTCAAGGACGATAAGTTTGAATTAGCAGAAGTTAAATCCGTAGACTCAAATTATCCGATTCGTGGCGACTTAAAAATCAGTAAAACTTTATTTGGCGAAGAACATATTGATAATACCATTCCAGAACGAGGTTCCGTCTGGATAGACAGTCGATTAATGCAAGCCTTACAGGTTCAGGTGGGTTATACAATAAACCTCGGCGCCTCTGAACTTGTTGTGGAGAAAATATTAACCTATGAACCTGACCGCGGTGGCGATCTATTTAATATTGCACCTCGCTTGTTAATGAATCGAGCGGATCTGGATGCTACAGGTTTAATTTTACCCGGCAGTCGTATCCGCTATAAATTATTGCTCGGTGGTAAATCAGAAACGATCGAACAATATCGTAAGCAAATTAAAAGCGATGATAAACTACGTGTGCAGGGTATCAAGGATGCACGCCCGGAAATTAAATCAGCGCTTGAACGAGCTGAACAATTTTTAGGTTTGGCTGCACTGGTCAGTATTGCGCTGGCAGGACTTGCTATTGCCATGTCAGCACAACGTTACGCTACACGCCACTACGATAATTGCGCAATCATGCGCTGTCTTGGCCTACAACAAAAACAAATTACACAAATTTATTTATTCCAGTTACTCGCACTTGGTTTGATATGTAGTCTGATTGCCTGTGTGATTGGCTATTTCGCGCAAGAAAGTTTGAATCAACTTCTAAAAAATATGACGCAACAATCATTACCAGCGCCATCTTTATTCCCGGTGTTATCGGGTCTATTTGCCGGCTTGATTACTGTGCTGGCATTTGCCTTACCTCAATTGATGCACCTTAGAAAAATTTCTCCATTACGTGTATTACGCCGAAACCTCGATCCTTTACCATTAAATAACTACATAATTTATGGCCTTGCCATTATTGCCTTAATATTACTTAGCCCATGGCAATCCGGTAACCTTAAGTTGACCATATACATTGTGTCAGGTTTGTTTCTAACAGCACTGCTGCTGGCATTATCAGCAAAACTAATGATTAATCTGCTCCGACGACTGCAACCCAAACTTAAATTAGCAGCTCGTTATGGTCTGGCGAATGTAACCCGTCGGTCAAACCAAAGCATCATGCAGATTATGGGTATCGGTATAGGCGTCACCGTTATGCTGCTACTCACGCTGGTCCGTTCGGATCTTCTGGAAAACTGGCAAAACCGATTGCCTGATAATGCACCAAATTATTTTTTGATAAACATACAACCAGAACAAGTCAATGGCGTTAAAGCTTTTCTATCAAATTCTTTAAACAATGATATAAAACTGCACCCGATGATACGTGGGCGCCTAACACAAATAAATGGATTGCCGGTCAACCCGGATGACTACAAAGACCCACGTGCTAATCGACTTGCTGCCAGAGAATTCAATTTGTCATATGCTGAGAGTATGCAAACCGATAACCGTCTGGTTGCCGGCCAATGGTGGGATGAGGATAACAAAGAAAAGAATTCTTTTTCAGTCGAAGAAGGCATTGCCGAAACGTTGGGCATAAAATTGAATGACTCTTTAACTTATTCAGTCGCGGGCCAGGAAATAAGTGGGAAAGTTGATAATCTGCGCTGGGTTGAATGGGATTCCTTTAATGTGAATTTTTTTGTTGTATCTAATCCGGCGGCCTTGAAAAACTATCCAAGCACCTTCATCAGTAGTTTGTTTATTCCGGAATCCGAACGCTCAATATTAATTGATCTGGTGAAACAATATCCGAGCATCACCGTGTTTGATGTTGATGCGTTGTTAAAACAGGTTAGAGCTATAATGAATCAAGTAGTGCGTACTGTAGAATTCGTTTTTATATTTACCTTGTTAACCGGACTCGCGGTGTTGTTTGCCGCTTTACAAAGTACACATGACGAACGAACGCATGAATCGGCACTGATGAGTGCATTAGGTGCAAATCGTAAACAAATTATCTCCGGGCTTGTTGCCGAGTTCATGTTCCTCGGGATAATTACCGGACTATTATCAGCGATAGCAGCATCAATTATCGAGATCGCACTGGCCGAATTTGTATTTAAAATGGATATTATTATCAATCCGCTGATCTGGTTGATTGCGCCTTTTATTTGTTGTTTGATAATTACTTCCACGGGTTTGTTTGGTACACGTAAGGTATTATCAAGTTCGCCGATGCTTGTGTTAAGAAGGACATAAACTATTGAATTTCTCTCAACTGCCCCAATCTATAGGGGAATTATTCTCGAAGGAGATTGAACAAACATGTTAAGAATGCTACTTTTTTTGGGTACTAATCTGGCTATTGTCATCGTGCTCAGTATCAGCATGCGCCTGCTCGGAATTGATAGCATGCTTGAGCAACAAGGTGGTGGGCTTAACCTGAATGGTTTACTAATCTTCTCCGCTGTATTTGGCATGGGCGGCTCACTCATTTCACTGGCTATATCCAAATGGATGGCAAAAAAATCTATGGGTGTGCGCTTGATTGAAACACCAGCGACAAAACAGGAACAATGGTTAGTTTCAACGGTTGAAATGCAGGCACGAGAGGCAGGAATTGATATGCCTGAATTAGGTATATTCGATTCACCACAGCCAAATGCCTTTGCTACTGGCATGAATAAAAACTCGGCACTGGTTGCTGTCAGTTCTGGCTTATTGAATAACATGACTCAGGATGAAGTCGAAGCAGTCCTGGGACATGAGATTAGTCATGTTGCAAATGGGGATATGGTCACACTCAGTTTGATTCAAGGCGTTGTGAATACCTTTGTCATATTCTTCTCGCGCGTCATTGGTCACCTGCTTGACCGTGTCGTCTTCAAAGTCGAACGTGGCCATGGACCAGGCTACTGGATAGGTATAATTTTCGTACAAATGATTTTGTCAGTATTGGCCAGCATGATTGTAATGTGGTTCTCACGCCGTCGTGAATTCAAGGCCGATTCCGGTGGCGCCTATCTGGCGGGAAGACAAAAAATGATTGCGGCCTTACGCCGCTTGCAACATGTTAGCAATCCGCAGCCTTTACCAGATGAAATGGCGGCATTTGGTATATCTGGAGGAATTGCCAACGGTTTCAAAAGGTTATTTATAAGTCATCCACCATTGGAAGAAAGGATTACAGCTTTAGAAAATAATTTAGACTAATTTTCGGTCTTTATCCTCATCATTCAGTTTAGGCTAAAATATACATATGTTAAAAATTACCCTTAAAACTGAATGAAAAAGATCTATTTCGGTGATTTTCGCCTCTATGTGATAGAGCATATCAAAGCGATCCAGAAAACAGATATAGAAGCCTATACTATCGAATGGTTTCTGCTTCGATATTTAAAAAAGATAACCAAAGTCGCCGATGGCAACAAAGAATACATCGAAGTCGAGGGGCCAATACGGTCCTTGATACGGTTTTATGTTGATAATATTGATGAGCAATCAGAACTCGGAGACCGTTGTAAAAAAATTCATTATGAATACCGTAAACTAATACGTGAAAAACAATCTACAAAATATACTTGAGAAGAAATAAATACATCTCAACATTTTATTTACGTCATAATCGAACATCTCCGGCTTCAGTCCATGGGGGATTAACAATCGCAATAAAACATAATTCCTCATCACCCGTATTTTCTATCCATTGAACTGCACCTGCGGGTATCAACACGGCTTCTCCCGCTATTACATTTTTTTGCTCTTCATCGATATGCATTACACCTTCACCAGAAAACAAAATATATACTTCTGTTTGTTCAAGCCTATGTTCATAACTCTGCTCGCCAATGTCTATGGTTGCCATCGCAACAGAATAGGCAAGATCAATCGCATCGTTTTCTGGATGCAGCCATTCCTTAATTCTACATCCATCATTTGCAATGAACTCCTCACAATCATTAATATTTTTTACAAACACGTGTGACTCCTATATAAATACCCCATGAAGTATAAAGGCAATCCCGAATATAAACACGACCGTCAACCCTGTGTTGGTGTCCTGATCACGAATCTAGGCACACCCGATGCACCTACTCCCGCTGCATTAAGAAAGTATTTGGCTGAATTTCTTTCAGACCCGCGCGTTATTGAGGTTCCCAAACTCATCTGGTGGTTCGTATTGCATGGCATCATCTTACGACTTCGTCCGCGTCGATCTGCAGAGGCATACGAGAAAGTATGGACAAAGAATGGATCTCCCCTGCTTGATATTTCAATCAAACAAGCCCATGACATTCAGCAAGAACTTGATAAGCGGTATCCCGGAAAAGTGAAGGTTGAATTAGCAATGCGCTATGGCAATCCATCAATCCAGTCCGGACTGGAAAAGTTAAGGGAGGCAAATGCGAATCGGCTTCTTATTTTTCCTCTTTATCCACAATATTCTGCCGCAACAACCGCATCAACATTCGATGCTGTTGCTAACGTTTTTAAAAGCTGGCGTTGGATTCCCGAACTAAGAATGATCAATCATTATCATGACAATCCGGATTATGTTAATGCATTAGCTAATAGCATTAAAAAACACTGGGAAACACATTCAAGACCTGAGAAGTTATTATTCTCTTTTCATGGCCTGCCTAAAGATTATTTTCTAGCAGGTGATCCTTATCATTGTGAATGCCACAAAACTGCACGGCTGGTTGCTGAATGCCTCGAACTGAATGAAGGCGAATGGCAACTGACTTTTCAATCGCGTTTTGGTCCACGCGAATGGTTACAACCCTATACCGATATAACACTTAAAGAGCTGGGCACTAAAGGAATAAAACATGTGCAGATTATTTGTCCCGGCTTTTCTGCTGATTGTCTGGAAACACTTGAGGAGATAGATATACAAAATAGGGACTTTTTCACTGAAGCAGGCGGTAAAGAATTTTCCTACATCCCTGCACTAAATAATGCTTCGGAACATATTGATGTACTGAGTAATATTATTGAGTCACATACACAGGGCTGGGAGATGGAAACAATAGATTTAAATAAAAGGATAGAACGAGCTAAAAAGGCAGGAGCAAAACAATAATTATTTCATTAGATTTTCTATAATTGCTGCATCACAACAAAATTAAAATCTTTTTTAATCCAGCTTTTGCAAAAACTTCTTGATACTCACTTCATAAAACTGGTTAAACTGTTCGAAAAACTCGAATATATCATTCGAAAAACTCGAATATATCATTCGAAAAATCCAAATATATAATACGAACGTAATTTGTCAAAAAACCATTTAGACATGATTAAAGTCAACCACCGCTTTGTCTAAATAAATAAGGTGGAATAACGGGGTAAAAAAATGGGTAATTTCAATGACGGTATCATACGTGATGGCGCAACTGTTGGTGATGGTAAAGTCCTGGGTAATATATTACATGGCATTATCAGGGATGGTGATAGCAAAGGCACAGGCAATCCTGTTGGAAATGTTAAAAATGGTGTGGTTTTAGATGCGGATGGAAACCCATTATTTAATGTAAAGAAAGGTATGGTCAGAAATGGACATACTACCGGTTCTGGGATTGCGATAGGAAAAATTGGTGATTACAGTATCCAAGGTATGATAGCTGAACCTGCTGACGAAATGGTTGCAGCGTATCATTTTTTCATCAACAAAATCGTATAAGCAAAATTCAAATTAAAACAGAGTTAACGTTAACTCTGATTGGATAAAACCAGCCGACAAAATCAATTAGCCATTTTTGTCGGCTGGGATGTGGTTGGGGCATCTGCTCTGCCCCGGAAGCTGTTCTTTTTCAACCTCTGCCATATTTAGCAAGGGCTCTATTCTGTTACTTCAACGCCTTTCCAGAAGGCAACATGATGTTTAATGTTTTCCGCTTTGGGCTTTGGTTCAGGATAATACCAGGCAGCATCTTTGTTTGTCTGGTCATTAACTACTAAAGTGTAATAACTTGCCTTTCCTTTCCAGAAACAATTTGTGTGTGTATCACTATCTTTAAAATATTCTTTATTGATGGAATCCGGAGGAAAATAAATATTGTCTTCAACTTTCTCATAATTATCACTTTCAGCTAATACTGAATTATTCCAGATTGCTTTTGCCATCTTGTTATTCTCCATAGAGTGTCATAATGACATTACGACTATAAGAACTAGTCCTGTGTTCCCATAAATAAATGCCCTGCCAGGTTCCTAACAGGCAACGTGAGTTTGTAATGGGGATAGTCAAACTAACATTAGTTATCAAAGTGCGGATATGCGCAGGCATATCATCCGGTCCTTCGGTTGTATGACAAAACATCGGGGAACCATCTGGCGCGATACTTTGCATAAACGTTTCAAGATCCGTTCGCACATCTGGATCGGCATTCTCGCATAGCATTAATGAGGCGCTGGTATGTTGAATAAAAAGATGACATATACCTTGCTTGATTTCACTCGCAGCAACGGCTTCCTGCACTTCACTGGTAAACTCATACGGTTGACGCGCAAGTGTTTTAAACACCAGTTTCTTTTGAATTACGGTCATTAAAAAACTATTCTTTATTGCTATACAGCGTTAGTTAAACGATCACGAATCAACCCATAAAAATATTCGTCATTACTAAACAACCAGGTTGTTGTTTACCTGAATGACATCAGTCAACTCATACCCATCATAGCCTTACTTAAATTAATCATGACATAAGCATTCGAATTCCTACAATCACGAGTACAATAGCAAAGACACGTTTTAAGGTTCGAATCGGAAGATAATGTGTCAATCGCGCACCCAGAGGTGCAGAGAACAATGTTACTGTGCTAATAATAAGCGCAGCAGGCCAATACAAATAACCAAAAGAATGCGCTGGAATATCTTGCTCATTCCAGCCGGCAATGATCAATGCGACCGTGGCGGCTACCGCTATAGGGAAACCACATGCAGATGAAACGGCTACAGCATTTCTTATATTAACATTACACCACAACATAAATGGCACAGTCAGACTCCCTCCACCTATACCCATCAAGGTTGAAAGCAGACCTATGCCTGTTCCAGCACCTAGTAGACCCGGCGTCCCTGGTAGTACGGCATGAGGCTTTGGTTTAAAATCGAGCCAAATTTGTATCGCAACCAAAATTTCAAATAGTCCGAATGCGATTCGTAACACATCACTCGACACTAAATCTGCCAGTATTGCTCCAAGACAAGCACCTATTAATAAGCCGGGCACTAGTCGATATACTGTGGGCCATAAGACTGCCTTTTTTTGATGGTGAACATACGTTGCAGATAAGGAAGTAATCATTATCGTCGCCAACGATGTCGTAACTGCTATCTGCATCAGCAACATGGGTGAAAATCCCTGCTTAATGAACAAATAATGTAATATTGGAACGATAATCACACCACCGCTTAAACCGACTGTACCTCCGATTAGTCCGGCAAAAAAACCGGATAACGCATAAAACAACATAATTTGTAATGTGATTTCAGAAAGCATGATACTTTTTACCTTGAACCCTTCATAATCGCTGTACGTTGGCTACAATATCTAAATAGTTGTCTATATTAGCGACCTGAATAGAAAATGTTGCGAATTTATCGCTGAATAAGGACAATTCTTAATGTTATTTTTGAATAAATTTAATCCTATGCACATAAAAGCCGGTACTAAAATAGCCGATATGCTTACTTCGACCTCTTTAAAGCAGCCGACTTTTGTAACCTTGCTGTATATATTTTTCCTGACAATATTAATAAACAATCCTGTTTTTGCGAACTCAATAGAATCTCAGCGCAAAGATTATCTTGCTGCGGAAAAAGCATTAGATACAAAACAATATAAAACTTTTGGAAAAATCGCTAATACACTCAAAGATTATCCGCTCTATCCTTATTTACGCTATGAGTACCTGCGAAAACATCTTTGGAAAGTAAAAGATAAGGAGATAATTGCATTTTTCAAGCGTTATGAGGACTTACCTGTCACCGATAACATACGGACGGCTTGGTTAAAGTTATTAATAAAGCGAGGGCATTGGCAAACTTTCCTTGATAATTATACCCCTCAATCCGACATGAAAATGCAGTGTTATCAGCTACAAGCTAGAATACAAACAAATAATCAAAATTTTTTGTTGGAAGATATACGATCAACATGGCTCACAGGAGAATCCCTTCCTCCCCAATGCGACTCGGCTTTTGAATTACTTTATTCAAGCAACTTAATGACAAGTGATTTGGTTTGGGAGCGTGTTCGCTTATCCATGCAAAACAATGAAATTAGACTGGTTAACTATTTATCTACGCGTCTTGACCCAGCACACAAGGCACTTGCTCAGCAATGGATGAATATACATCTGAATCCTTATAAATATACATACAAACCAAAACTTGAAGACACCACAACCGCTAGAGAAATGCTAACACATGGTGTGTTACGTCTGGCTAAACAGGATGTTGCCAAGGCACTAAAACGCTTGAATGAACTAAAGGACAATTTCTCTTTTGAACCGGATGAATTAGCAGAGATCCAACGAACATTAGCTGTTCTGGCGGCTAAAAGTAACAGTAAACTGGCTTCTCAATTACTCGATCAGATCGATAACCAACACGTCAATGAAGAAGTATTTCATTATCGATTACGCACAGCATTAGCTGATCTGGACTGGCCTATCTTAAAAAAGTGGACCACTGGAAAAGCGTCCAATAGTGATATTGATTTGCGATGGCGTTACTGGCATGCACGCGCTCTTGAAGAGACAGGAGAAGCGAATAAAGCAAATCAAGTTTATGCTCAACTGGCAAAAGAACGTGATTACTATGGCTTTCTTGCTGCCGATAAAATTAATGTTGCTTATAGTATGAATCATTACCCGTTACCGGAAAACAAAGAGGAGTACGTAAGAGTTGAATCTTTACCCGCCGTTAAACGTGCATATGAATTCTATAAGTTAGGAATGTCTTATCCTGCGAGACGCGAATGGCATTATGCTCTGGGTAAAATGACCAGCTATCAAATGCAAATAGCAGCGGATGTAGCAACGCAATGGGGTTGGCATGATAGAGCTATTTTAACTATGGGTCGCGCCAAGGCCTATGATAATCTGGTATTGCGATTCCCAATTCTTTTTTCCGAACTACTGGATAAATATGCAAAGAAACGTAACATCGACCCAAGCTGGATGTATGGTCTTGTTCGCGCAGAGAGTGCCTTCATAGAAGATGTTAAGTCACCCGCAGGCGCAATTGGTTTGATGCAAGTTATGCCTCAGACTGGACTTGAAACGGCAAAAAGTATTGGGCTGAAAGGATTCAAAACAAGTAAGTTAAAACAGGCGGAAACCAATATTCCGATTGGTAGTGCCTACATGAAAAAAATGCTCGATAAATTTGATGGCAACATGATTTTAGCAACTGCGGCCTATAATGCCGGCCCCCATCGTGTTTCCAAATGGCTGCCAAAACATGGCTGTGAACAACCTGATATATGGGTGGAACAAATCCCGTTTAATGAAACCCGTAAATATGTTAGCCGTGTACTTTATTTTGCCAATATATATGATTGGCGATTAGAAACGGAAATAAAACCTATAAGAGATCGCATGACAATGATTACTTCGAGCAATAACAATTTAGCCGCTAAATTGAGCTGTACCGCAATTAAAATTTCGGATAATGCGCATGTTAATTAAACGAATAGGAATACTGGGGGGAACCGGCTTTGTCGGCCAATCACTCTGCAACCGTTTATCAGAACAGGGTTATCAACTTAAAGTTCTTACACGTAGTCGCGAATATAAGCGTGACAATCTAATACTATTGCCCGGTCTGGATCTGGTGCAGGCAGATGTTCATGACCCTGCACAATTAACCCGCCACCTCGCCGATTGTGATGCTGTTATTAACCTGATTGGTATTCTCAATGAAAAAGGAAGTAATGGTAAAGGTTTTAAAAAGGCACATGTCGAACTGGCAGAAAAACTAATAATGGCCTGTAGTGAAAATAATATACATCGACTTTTGCAAATGAGCGCTTTGAACGCAGACGCCGTCAACGGCAAAAGTCATTACCTGCGCACAAAAGGTGAAGCTGAAGATTTATTACATGGTAATAAAGAAAATATACATGTCACCAGCTTTCGCCCATCTATCATCTTTGGTAGTGCAGATAGCTTTTTTAATCGATTTGCGAAGTTACTAAAAATGACACCTGTTTTTTTTCCTCTGGCATGTCACTCAAGTAAGTTCGCGCCTGTCTATGTTTTAGACCTCGTAGAAATGATGGTGCGTAGTCTTAAAGACCCGGAAAGTTATGGTCAAAAGTTTCAATTATGTGGCCCCAGGACATATACATTAAAAGAACTGGTTAGTTTTACCGCAAAAACTATAGGTGCAAATCGGAAGATAATTCCGCTCAATGACATTCTGTCACGTATCCAGGCGGCAATTTTCGACTTCGTACCCAGCAAACCTTTTTCAACTGATAATTATCTTTCAGCAAAAACAGACAGCGTTTGTACGTGTAATGATCTTATGCACTATGGTATTGAACCTATGGCTATCGAGAGCATTGTTCCGCAATACTTAACCAACCACTCCTATCGATCAAGTTACACTGAATTCCGTACCACATCACATCGATAATATTCCGAATAAGGTTTTCATTCTGTCTCTTTAATAAAAAGAGCTTGTCGTTCATACTTGAAACCTGAACGAGCTGTAGTTGTTCTTTACTTTAAATAACAGTCATTAATGAAATGAAAACCTATTTAGTCGGTGGCGCCGTAAGAGACAAACTCCTGGGAATTCCGGTTAAAGATCGGGATTGGGTTGTAGTGGGTACAACACCTGATGAAATGCTGAACAAAGGGTTTAAACCTGTTGGCAAAGACTTCCCGGTTTTTTTACATCCCGAGACCAAGGAAGAATATGCACTGGCACGTACTGAACGAAAATCAGGTAAAGGTTATAAGGGCTTCACCTTCCACACCTCTTCCGACGTTACTCTGGAAGAGGATCTACAACGCCGAGACTTAACTATTAACGCTATTGCCGAAGATGAAAATGGCAATCTGATTGATCCTTATGCCGGGGAAGTAGATCTGCAAGAAAAGATGTTGCGTCATGTATCACCCGCATTTGTAGAAGACCCTTTACGTGTATTACGTATAGCTCGTTTTGCTGCAACTCTTGGCTTCAAGATTGCGCCGGAAACCATGGCCTTATTAAAAGAAATAGCTGACTCAGATGAATTAGACGCACTTGTGGCAGAACGCGTCTGGACAGAAATGGAAAAAGCTCTGGCTGGAAAATACCCGGCACGTTTTATACTGGCATTACAATCATGCAATGCCCTGCAGAAATTATTTCCCGAAATACAGGCATTATTCGGTATACCACAAACCAAAGAATACCACCCTGAGATCGATACCGGCCTGCATACAATAATGAGCTTAAATCAATCGACGCGTTTATCTCCCGATCCAATGATACGGTTTGCTGTACTAGTTCATGATCTTGGCAAAGCAACAACACCTAAAGATAAATTACCCAGCCACCATGGTCATGAAGAACGTGGCGCAAAAATAATTGATGAACTATGCAAACGGTATCGAGTTCCTAACAAATACCGTGAACTTGCCATGAATGTTTCCAGATTCCATCTGGACTGTCATCGCATTCGAGAAATGAAACCGGAAACAATTCTAAAAAAGCTTGAACAACTTGATGCCTTTAGAAGGCCGGAACGATTCACGCAATTCCTGATCGCTTGCGAAGCTGACGCCCGCGGCCGAGCCGGTTTTGAAGATAGGGATTACCCACAAGCAGAATATTTCATGAATGCTCTAGACGCTGCTAATAAAGTTGATGTTAGCGAATTAAAAAATACCGGGCTGGAAGGAAGAGTGCTAGGACAAGCGATAAAAAAACATCAAATAGAAAATATTAAAGAATTGCTGACTTAATATAAAAAGGAAACTGTATGGAACTGAAAATATTTTTCACGATATTTACTGCTGTTTTTATTGCAGAACTGGGTGATAAAACACAACTCGCCACTATGCTCTTTGCCTCTGATAAAGATGTTAGCAAACTAACCGTGTTTTTTGCTTCTTCAGCAGCATTAATAGTAGCTTCTGCAATCGGCGTTGTAGTTGGCAGCTTATTATCTGAATATATTGATGAAAAAATACTTTCCTATATTGCCGGAATCGGATTTATTATCATTGGCACATTTACACTTTATCAGGCTTGATCAGGATTCCACTTTATATAAAAAGAAATATTAAAATAGTACCTAATACCACTCGATATACGACGAACGGAAACATTCCAGTCTTGTCTAAAAACCTCATAAAAACATGTATTGCAAATAATGCACTGATCGCTGACAACACTGCGGTAAAAATAAAACTGACAATGTCGACACTTGCATCCATTTGTATAAACTTCAAACACTCATAACTGCCGGCAGCCAGTATAATTGGCACTGAAAGTAAAAATGAAAATCGAGCCGCACTAGTCCTGTCCAGACCTAACATCAATGCTACTGTCATTGTGATACCTGAACGTGATGTCCCCGGAACTAACGCCAAAACCTGTGCTAAACCAATTAGTATTGCGTCTCTGATGTTTATAGAATTGATTTGACGTAACCGTTTACCAGTAATATCTGCATACCCGAGCAATAAACCAAACCCGATAGACGCATAAGCTATAATCAAAGGGTTTCGTAGATAGGTGGAAACAAAATCTTTCAATATAAATCCGGCCACCAGAACGGGAACACTGGCAATGGCCAGATACCAGAACAATCTACTGTCTGAATTCGTAATCTGTTTCTTCGCTATTGAATCCAGTCCAGCTAACAGTATCCTCGAGATATCGTTTCTTAAATAAAACACTATTGCAAACAAGCTGCCAAAATGTGCGGCAACATCAATAGCCAATCCCTGGTCTTGCCATTCGGTTAATAACGGTACGAGAATCAAATGTGCGGAACTCGAAATAGGTAAAAATTCGGTGATGCCCTGTATCAGTGACAGAATAATGAGTTGTAGTAAGTCCATTGTATTCTCGGTTATATAGGCAGGAATATGGCACTGGCCATTCGTTGCATTACGCTGGTTATTGTTCGGTTCTTTTTATTTGCGATTATTGTTGCGATATTATCTTGTGTGGCAATAAGCTTACCAAATAAACGCTCGTAACTCAGGTTACTGATCGTTTCATCTGTCTGAGAATTGCTATACAAAAATAATTCATCATTTGCGTCCAGATTGTGCTCAAGTTTCCAGACTGCGATCTCTATATTGCGCGCACAATTATATAGCTTCTGCGGATCTACCGAATCAAACATATAAAATTCTGATTTATAATTGTAAGACTTCATAATCATCGACATTAAACCAGCAATGAACGAAAACACCCGGTCACCCTTATATTCGTTGGTAAAAGTCATTTTGATAACATCAACATCATACTTGCCTTGCAATTCAGGAAAATTCCAACTGTGTTCTAATTCAAATAATCTGACGATATGTTCTTCGGGTAGTTTAAGATCTGACTTTTCAAGTTCACGTGGATTTCTTTTATAAAGTTTCAGCATTAATTCTTTTAAGAGTCTTTGTGACTCTCTGATATGGACCTCTAGCACATTATCTATGTCTGACTTTGCGATAGCTGTAACACTACTCAGCTTTTTGATCGGTTTATTTTCCCTGATTATCTCCTTATTACACGATGACACGAAAAGCAGGGTAGAAATTATCATTATATGTTTATGTAAGATCACTATCAGTTTATAAACGTATACGTTGATCCATTAATGAAAATCCTTGCAAGACGCTATCATAGTTATTTGTAAGTGCCATAACCTTGAACCGCTCACCCATTTCCTCAGGCATGGTTAATGTTCGCACTTGCTGAGCAATTTTTGTCTGTGTTTTGCTATCAAGTGTATTCATGTCCGCCACCAGGTTTTCCAATCCACAGGCAAATAGGAAATAAGTCTGATTAGTATACCCACTAACATGCATACTCAAAGAATCTGCAGATTCCGCAACAGCGGTAAAATTCACTGAACAGGTGATATCTTGTAGTCCAGGATAAACGAAGGGGTCAGCATGGACTCGATGTCGATAATGGCATAGCAAACTCCCATCTGATTTCTCTGGATGATAATACTCAGCAGCCGAATAACCATAATCAATAAATAGCATTACACCTTGTTCTAGTACACCATTTAATGCACTTAACCATTGCCCTAGATCAACATTAATCTCCGATGTAAAATTTTCGGGTAATCGCAAGGACAGATTATTTTCCAACTGCTGTAGTGTTTTCCTTAAACTCACTTCTGCATCATTTTCAACCCAGTTAAAAGTCGCTTCTTTTAAACCAACCTTTAGCTCTTTAAATCCAGTTGCTGTTTTTTTAAATCGCTTTACCGGCAAGGCATCTAACACTTCATTAGCGAGGATGACACCGGTCATTTTATTTTCCGGCAAAGCATCCAGCCAGATTATCTTTTGGTTAAGATGCGGAAGAGTTTTACCTAGATATTCCTGCTGACGTTGTTTTAGATCTGCACTAACTTCAAGTATGTAATACTTTTCAGGCAAACAATCTTGTTTTTCCAGGGCTAATAACAGATCACCGGCCATGACTCCTGTACCGGCACCTAACTCCAGAATACTGGCCGAATCAAGTTCGTTTAATATCTGCTTGCATTGCTGCGCCAGACACTGTGAAAACAATGGCGATAATTCCGGTGCTGTTACGAAATCACCTTCGGAACCAAATTTGCGACTACCTGCGCTGTAATAACCAAGACCAGGCTCATATAAAGCCATCTTCATGTATTGGTCAAAACCGATTACACCAGCCTGCTGATGCATAGATTCTGTAATACGTGTAATCAGTCTTTCACTCTGTTGACGTGCGGAAGAGTCAGGTGCTGGCAATACTGATTCTATATTTAATGCTTTTGACTGTGTCATTATATAGCCATGTTATTCTTTTTCTGGAATGATTCAATAACAACAATTAAATGAATCAAATAATTATGAACAATAAAACTGCATTAATAACCGGAGCTGCAAAACGCATCGGTGCGGCTATAGCGACGCAACTCCATTCATCCGGCATGAATGTTGTTATTCACTATAATACTTCTGCTAAAGAAGCTCACGAACTGGTGCGCAAACTAAATGGCATTCGTCGGGATTCAGCTATTATGGTTCAGGCAAACCTTGAACATAAGGAATATTACGCAGCATTGATAGACGCAAGTATTGATTTTAAAGGCGGCCTTGATGTCTTAATCAATAACGCCTCGGCATACTACCCAACACCTTTGGATTCGCTGGCAGATCAACAATGGAATGAATTAATAAATACCAACCTTAAGGCGCCACTATTTCTGTCAAAACTTGCTGCAAAATCACTGCGTTTAAATAAAGGCTGCATTATTAATATTACTGATATTCATGCAAACCGCCCTTTGAGTAATCATTCTATTTATAGTGTGTCCAAAGCTGGACTTGTGATGCTAACCCAGTCTTTGGCCAAAGAACTCGCGCCAGGAATAAGGGTGAATGCAATTTCGCCCGGAGTAATTATGTGGCCTGAAGGTTTAGAAGAAGAAAAAAAGAGCGCGATACTCAATGAAACAATGATGAAGAGAATGGGCAATGTGGAAGATATCACCAAGGCCGTTTTATTCTTAATCAATGACGCTGACTATATCACCGGTCAAATAATAAATATTGATGGGGGCAGAACGCTCTATTCATAAGTATTAAAATTTTGGAAACTCTCCATCAACAAACCATTGGTTGGTCTCTTGATTAACCCACCACCGCTGATTTAATTTTAATTTCCTGATCGTACCTTGATCTTTAAAAAAATAACTTATCTCTGTTTTTACAGTCGCTTCGGTATGATCTTCATTAATAATTTTTTCAATCACTTTAACACTGGTGACACTCAGTTCTTTAAGCGACTCTAAATCAGCAGGAGGTTGTGTACCATTAGGTGAAACATGATAACTATATGCTTCGGGATATTGAGCCCATCTCATAGCCACATCGTAACTAGTAATTGCGGCTTCAATATTATTCACCCTTTTTTGTGTCGTGTATCTGTTGCAGCCACTGAGCAACACAATAAAAACAACAAAGATTAATTTGGATAAAACGCCAATTTTCATTTCACAGCACCCCGTTTTTGTAACACACATTATTACAGTCTATGGAGAAATTTTCATCTCTACATCCATTTTTATAGCTCTATCTCATTCAGTCCGGCATAAATAATATCTGCATAGTCATGATTCGCCTGCAATGATAAATGAAGTTCATCATCCGACAAAAAATCAACTGTTTTAATACCTCGTTCTGTCATTTGTAACGGTATATCAATTAATCTCGCACCTGATTGAGCTGCTATTTTTCTAATCGTCTTGTTATAGGGTAAAAAATTATCATTATATTTTTTACCATTGCCTTGCTCACCATCAACCTCGCCTATGGTGTGATTGAGTAAAAAAACCGGGATACCTTTCTTCGTTGCAATGATGCGGTGAAACTCTTTCAAATTCTTTTCAAACTCCGCCAGACTCACGCGCGGTTCAATAGTAAAATCCTTTACATTTGCATCATTAAATCCAAATTGAATTAATACAATACCGGGTAAAAAAGGCAAGACATCCGTATCAATTCTATCAAAGCCCTGGGCGCTGGTATTGCCACCAATCCCTTTATTATGTACTTCAAATACATCTGGCTTAGCCACGTCCAGTTTCATTTTTAATAGAGTGGTCCATCGATCATTAACCGAAAATTCAGCTCCTTCGGTGATTGAATCGCCAAAACAAATTATATTAATCATAAATGGAATGACTGTGGTATAGGTCTCATTATTTGTCCTGTCGAATCAAATTTTTCCCACAACTGCGAGATAGTTTGGCCTGTCACTGGATGTTTTAGATCTGGAGCAATATCCAAAAGTGGCTTCAATACAAAGCCAAATTAGGTTATATCCGATCTGGGAACATGATGTATTTCACTAATATGATCGGCGAACATTAATAAATCTATATCTAAGGTACGAGATGAATAACGGATTTCATTCTTGTTTCGACCAAATTGATATTCAATTTCACGCAACTGTTTTGCCAGAGCATCTATATCCAGTTCTGTATTTAATCCGACAACCAGGTTGTAAAAATCAGCGCCATCGAAACCAAAGGATTTACTCTCATAAACTGGCGAAATAGATAATTCACCATAACGTGATTGCAACTCCTTTAAACCATCACGAATATTTACATCAGGATCAATATTACTACCAATACCCAGATAAACTCGATTTATCGTCATCCTTTACTACCACGTTCTATAATAACGCCCACATCTCTGACGCCACGTACAGCACCCTTTTTATTAAGTGATAGACGAATCCAGGGCACAGCAAACTCGGCCATGATAATCTCGGCTATTTTTTCAGCTAGTGCCTCCACCAACTCAAATTCACTCTCACCGACATATGTCATTAAGCGTTTTGCAACTGCTTTGTAATTAAGCGTATCTTCAATATTATCGCTGTTAGCGGCCCGACGTATATCCGTTCCCATTTCCAGATCGATAATAATCGTCTGCTTCATCCGGCGTTCCCAATCATATATGCCAATGATGGTATCGATCCTCAGATCACGGAGATAAATAATATCCATTAATCGCTCTCAATATTATGTTTGTGATTTATAAAATGTTTCATGCCACTGCTCTTGATAAATTTTCTACTGTGAAAGGTGAAGCGTGACGTATGAAATGTCAACATTCGCTTACAATTCAATATTAACACTTGCCTAGACTTCAAATAGCTTGACCTGTAAACCTGATACGTTTCCAATACAAAGATGATAATCAATATAATACTTATCTTAGTCGCCTATCTTATGGGTTCAATCGCTTCAGCTATCCTTATTTGTAAATTATTTGGCCTAGCCGATCCCAGAACTGAAGGGTCAGGGAATCCCGGCGCAACGAATGTGATGCGCCTACATGGCAAAAAAGCAGCGGCACTGACACTGGCAGGCGACGTGTTAAAAGGTGTGATCCCGGTTTTAATTGCAAAAATCATAGGAAAGCCTGAATTAATCATTGCATTATGTGGTCTTGCAGCTTTCCTCGGACATTTATTTCCCGTCTTTTTCAAGTTTCAAGGCGGTAAGGGAGTAGCAACACTGGTGGGCATCTTATTCGCAACACACTGGCTACTCGGTCTCGCTTATGGTCTTTCCTGGTTATTCTTCGCACTTCTTTTTCGTTATTCTTCTTTGGCCGCTCTGTTAGCAGCAGTATTAACACCACTTTATTCGTGGTTAATTCTGCAAAATATCAACGTCATTATTTGCCATAGCGTCATTACCGGGCTCCTGATTTGGCGGCACAAATCGAATATTCGCAAACTTATTGCCGGTACTGAAAACAAAATCGGACAAAAACGGGAACAAATCTGAGCATTCAAAAGGACGCTTTAGATTGATTCAAGCGGCCATCGTGGTTTTGCCTGAAAGTTCAAGGATTCTGTTTGGCCAGATACGATCCTCAAATAACCAGCGTAGGCAATCATTGCACCATTATCAGTACAAAATTCTGCGCGTGGAAAATAAGCTTTCCCGTTTGCTTCATCCATCAATCTGATCAATCCTGCCCGCAACTGCTTATTTGCACTCACGCCACCAGCGACGATAAGTCGTTTTAAGCCGGTTTCCTTTATGGCCCGCCGACATTTGATAATAAACGTATCAACAACTGCATCAACAAATGCACGAGCAATATCAGCTCGTGTTTGTTCATCCTCTGGCGCCGCTTTTACTGTATTTAAGGCAAAAGTCTTTAGACCACTAAAACTAAAATCGAGACCAGGTCGGTCAGTCATTGGCCTAGGAAAGTGGAAGCGCTTACTATCACCTTTTTCAGCTAAAGCAGAGAGCACTGGCCCACCCGGGTAAGGTAGACCCAGTAATTTAGCGGTTTTATCGAAAGCCTCTCCTGCAGCATCATCTACAGATTCACCAAGAATTTTGTATTTGCCGGGGCCACTCACATGCACGAGGAGTGTATGCCCGCCCGATACTAACAGGGCTAAAAATGGATATTCGGGCACTTCTTTCTCGAGCATTGGCGCTAGTAAGTGGGCTTCCATATGATGCACACCAATAGCGGGTATTGATAAGGCATAGGCAAGACTGCGGCCCGTGGCCGACCCTACAAGTAAAGCACCCATCAGACCCGGACCTGCTGTGTAGGCAATCGCACCGAGCGATTTGAGCTCAGTGTTGGCTTCAGCCACTGTCTTTTTGATCAATGGCAATATACGTCGGACATGGTCACGCGAGGCCAATTCGGGCACCACGCCCCCGTATTGTTCATGTAGAGCAATCTGACTATAAAGATTATGAGCCACAAGACCTGCTTCTGAGTCATATATAGCAATACCTGTCTCATCACAGGATGTTTCTATTCCTAATACCTGCATTTATCTCAAACTTTCCCTAAATATATTATTATTGGATTGCAATTTCATTCATTACCACTAAAATGGCCGGCTTTTCCCAATAGACCAAAGGAACCAAGGAAAACAAATACTATGCCCTCAGTTAAGGTAAGAGACAACGAACCATTTGATATCGCAATGCGTCGATTCAAGCGTGCATGCGAAAAAGCGGGAACACTCGCTGACGTTCATCGCCGTGAATTTTATGAAAAGCCTACCCAGGTACGCAAACGTAAAGCAGCAGCAGCAGTAAAACGTTCACAAAAGCAGGCTTCCAGAAACGTCTTGCATCGCATTCGCCCGTTCTAAAACACTTCTATTAAGGTTCTAACAATCAGCTATGGCTGATATCAAATCCCAAATTAGTGACGATGTGAAAGCTGCCATGCGCAGCAAAGACAAGGAACGGCTTGGCGCGCTGCGTCAGATTCAAGCTGCTTTTAAACAAAAAGAAGTCGATGAACGCATTGAGTTAAGTGATGAACAAACGATTGCTATTCTGGACAAGATGGCCAAACAACACCGTGATTCCATCGATCAGTTTAAACAAGCTGATAGAAATGATCTTGTTGAAATAGAACAATTTGAGCTGAACATTATTGAGTCCTACTTGCCTGCCCAGTTATCCGAAGTCGAAATAAATAGCTTAATCGAAGAGGCTATTTCAGACACCGGAGCAGAATCTATTAAAGATATGGGCAAGGTGATGGGTACCCTCAAAGGTAAGCTGCAAGGTCGTGCTGACATGGGCAAAGTCAGCAGCTTAATTAAGGCAAAACTAGGCACTTAAGATAATAAGTTCCAGCAACAGTGCTGATATACTCGGCACTGTTTATACTAGGTTTCATTATGGCTGGCAGAATCCCTCAACATTTCATCGATGAATTACTCGCACGAATTGATATCGTCGATATTATTGATGCCTATGTACCTCTTAAAAAAGCGGGTCGTAATCATCAAGCATGCTGCCCCTTCCATGATGAAAAAACCCCTTCTTTCACCGTAAGCCAACCCAAACAGTTTTACCATTGTTTCGGTTGTGGTGCTAATGGCACTGCTATCAGTTTCCTTATGGAATACCTACATATGGGTTTTATAGAGGCGATTGAAGACCTTGCTTCTCGTGCAGGATTAGAAATCCCGCGTGACACCGTTCAAACATCAAATACGAATAATCAATCCAGTGAGCTTTATGAACTCATGGAAATTGTCACTGGCTATTATTCAAAACAACTCAGAAATCACCCACAAGCCGAAACCGTCATCACATATCTGAAAAATCGTGGCATCAGTGGTGAAATAGCTGCTGAATATGAACTCGGTTTCGCCCCGCCAGGTTGGGATAATTTGCTATCGGAACTCGGTGGATCTGATGAATCTCAAAAACGCTTACTAAAAATAGGCGCAATAATTGAAAATGATCGTGGCGGATACTATGACCGCTTTAGAGACCGACTGACCTTTCCCATTCGTGATCAACGTGGCCGCGCAATTGGCATGGGAGGGAGAGTCTTGGGTGACGATAAACCTAAATACCTTAATTCACCGGAAACCCCGATATTTCATAAAGGCCGTGAGCTTTATGGCTTATTTCAAGCAAGAAAAACGCTAAAGGAAGTTGATAGTTTGTTTGTTGTTGAAGGATATATGGATGTCATTGCTCTGGCACAGTTTGGAATACGTAATGCCGTAGCAAGTTTAGGCACTGCTGCTACACCGGAACATATGGAGAAAATGTTCAGAATCACTAACAAAATTGTGTTTTGTTTTGATGGAGATGAAGCTGGGAATAAAGCAGCCTGGCGTGGTTTGGAAAATTCGTTGCCTTTGTTAAAAGATGATAAGCAAGTTTATTTCATGTTCCTTCCAGCAGGCGAAGATCCAGATACCTTCGTACAAAATAAGGGTAAAGAAGCATTTCTTGATGCTAACTTACAAACACCATTATCAGAATATCTGTTTGATTATCTGGGTAAAGGAATGAATCTAGAGTCACTCGAAGATCAGGCCTCAATGGCAAAAGTTACTTTGCCCTATGTTGGTAAACTCTCAACAGCACCCGCTTTGACTTCGGGTTTACTAAGAAAGCTTAGTGGAATTACCAGAATACCTGCTGAAGAATTGACGCAGCAATTGCGAGAATATAAAACGACTGGTACTACTAACATACCGCTACGTCGTATTCGAAACACCACCGGTAAAAACGATGGCCAGCAAAGCCAATTGACCGAAGCAATCAAATTATTACTCAGAAAACCAGAGTTAGCGCTTGTTGACTCACTTAATGAAAGACTTTCAGAAATAGAGGTTAAGGGAATAGAGTTCTTAATCGAGATTGTTAACTATATTCAGAGCAACCCCAAAACAACGCTAGCAGGTATCACTGAAAACTATCGTGATCGGGAAAAAGTTAGAAATCGGTTGATAGAACTCGCTCCGACAGAATCTAAATATGGGGATGCTGATTTTTCTGATGAATCGATCCGTGACAGTTTTTTTGACTCTATAACCAGACTAAAAGAAATCACTATTGACGCTAAGCTTCGCGAATTTGGAAATATAAGCAATATGGATGATTTAACTGAAGATAAGAAACAAGAATGGCGCTTATTACTAAAAGCAAAAAAGGAACTTAAATTAGAAAAGACTTAAGAATTCACCTAGCGAATTCTTGATCTTTGTGTTAAACTTGACCGTTTGAGCTTGGGCAAATGTTCTTTGTTAATCAAGCAGTTATAACTCATACATTCATGAATCATCTAACAATATTACTAGCAAATCTCGAGCCAAATTATATATGGATAATGTAGAAAAAGTATTTAAGGAAGACGAAAAGTCACTACTCAAGGCGCTCATCGCCAAGGGTAAAGAACAAGGCTTCCTAACCTATGGTGAAGTAAATGATCATCTTCCCGATGGGATTGTAGAACCCGAGCAGATTGAAGATATAGTCAATATGATCAATGACATGGGGATTACAGTATATGAGTCTCCACCTGATCTTGACGGACAAATAACTGACAATACAGAAGTACCAGATGAAGATGCTGCCGCAGAAGCTGCCGCTGCATTAGCCAGTCTTGAGAATGAATTTGGCCGTACAACTGACCCCGTCAGAATGTATATGCGGGAAATGGGTACAGTTGATTTATTAACCCGTGAGGGCGAAATTAAAATAGCAAAACGCATTGAAGAGGGTATTCATCAAGTATTAGGTGCCTTATCAAGCTATCCAGGAACGGTGGTTACGCTATTAGATGCGTATCGACTCATTGTTGATGAAAAGATGAAACTCAGTGATGCCATTATTGGTTTTAATGACACTGATGAGTATCCAGATGAAGGAATTAAGGTTTCTAATCCAACAGAAATCAATGACGACGACGATGAGACTGAAGAAGAAGAAATCCCGGCACTAACTGCTGAAGATGTAAGAGAACATATTGAGAAACTTGAAAAATTACACCTCAAATTCATCAAAGCCGTTAAACGTTATGGCAAAGACAATAATAAAACCAAGGTGCATGAGCAGGAGTTGGCTCAATGGTTTCTCGAGATTCGCCTTGCGCCTAAATTTATTGACCTTCTAACAGACAATTTACGAGATTTAATCGATCGAATCCGTTATTCAGAACGTCGCATAATGGAACTTTGTGTCAAAGAAGCACGTATGCCACGCAAGGAATTTATTGATACCTTTCCAGGCAATGAAACCAATTTTAAATGGATAAAGGCTGTCTTAAAAAGTAAGGCACCTTATGTCGAAAGACTAAAAGAACATGAAGAAGAAATTCTCAAGGTACAAGCCAAATTGGGGACTATTTTTGATGGTGCCTTGTTAAATATCGCTGAGATCAAAGAGATAAATCGCAACATTTCAATTGGTGAAGCCAAGGCTCGCCGTGCCAAAAAAGAAATGGTTGAAGCCAATTTGAGGCTGGTTATTTCTATTGCCAAAAAATACACCAACCGTGGCTTACTTTTCCTTGATTTAATTCAGGAAGGGAACATAGGTTTGATGAAAGCGGTCGATAAATTCGAATACCGTCGTGGCTATAAATTTTCTACTTATGCAACATGGTGGATCCGACAGGCGATCACACGGTCGATAGCTGATCAGGCTCGAACGATTCGTATTCCTGTGCATATGATTGAGACGATTAATAAACTTAATCGTATCTCCAGACAGGTTTTACAGGAAATGGGACGTGAACCTACCCCGGAAGAATTGGCCGAGCGCATGGAAATGCCGGAAGAGAAAGTCCGTAAAGTACTAAAAATTGCGAAAGAACCTATTTCAATGGAAACACCTATTGGTGATGATGAAGATTCTCATCTTGGTGATTTTATCGAAGATGCGAATATACAAGCGCCTAATGATTCCGCCGGTTTTGAAGGTTTACGCAGAACAACGCGTGATGCACTTGAAGGACTTACCGCTCGTGAAGCCAAAGTCCTCAGAATGCGCTTTGGTATTGATATGAATACTGACCATACGCTTGAAGAGGTCGGTAAACAATTTGATGTCACACGTGAACGTATTCGTCAGATCGAAGCTAAAGCGTTGCGCAAGCTACGCCATCCTTCTCGTTCAGATGAACTTAAGACTTTCCTGGATACATAAACTAACTCACAATACCTTATAAGGGCCTGTAGCTCAGTTGGTTAGAGCAGTGGACTCATAATCCATTGGTCGGAGGTTCGAGTCCTCCCGGGCCCACCAATATCGTCAGTTAATAAATAGTTAACTATATTGACGACAATATTAATTGAAAAATGAGTCTGGATTCAATTTTTCCATAATAGACTCTCATTCCCGTGTAAAGTCATATAAACTTAATACCGCATACGGATTAAAAATAAGTTTCTTCATGACGAATAAAAATAAATTAATCATATTGTTTGCGACTTTATTTCTTACGTATTCTCTTTATGCCGTTGAAGTTGAGGAATATGCGGCTATCGAGGTATACGGAATATATGAAGTATATGAATGTTCGATAGACACTATCTATGCAATGGGCCATGGCGAATCTACTGACCTTCATGGTGGTAAACTGGTTATCACGGTCACAAATGATGAAGTCGACGTAAAAAGTGATCGTAAAGGAGTTGATTCCGGGCTTTTGAGGTTGGTGGTTAGGACAGAAGTTGAAATCGTCGCAATTAATGAAACCATGCAATTTACATATCAGATTTATGCCAACAAGTATTCCTTCACTACGGGAAATGGTGATTCAAGATTTAGAGGTGGTGTTGGGCATGCAGGCAGGCAATTGTTAGTCTATGGCCCATGCAAAGACATTTAATGAATATAATATAACTAAATTTCGAGCTATTAGATGGCACAAAAAATACAAGAATTGACTCGTTAATAACTTAAGCTCGATAATATTTCCGAGTATAGTGTTATTAAAGATGTAAAGGTTAAATTACAAAATTATGCCTGAAAACATATTAGTCTTGTTATTAACATCTTTGTTTATTTCAAACGCCTATGCTGTTGAACCGAGGGAGTATGTGTGCGCAGTTGACAGTGTTTACGTAATGGCCGACGGTATGTCTTCTGATGAGTATGATGAAGAAGATCATCAACAATTAGTAGTAAAAATTAATGCAGATGATGTCAAAATTGAGAGTGCTGTCGAAGGGATTGAATCCGGTGATCTGAAGTTAATAGTGAATACAGATTTTGAAATTGTTGCCATCAATAAAAGCATGCAATATTCATATAGTATTACGACTAAAAAATTCTCGTTAACTACAGGGATTGGTAAATCCGGATTCAAATCCGGAGTTGGTCATTTCGGTAATCAAATGCTAATTTATGGCAAGTGTACTGAATAAAAGAACGATAACCATCTTCTATTGAACTACTGCTAGCGTACCAATTAAAACGCCAATAATAACGCCCAAAGGTATGTTTATTTTCCTTTCAGGTTCTTGAGTTGCTTCTGGCATCGGTTGCGCTTCTGTATTTCCTTCATTACCAGTTTCTCCACCTTCAGCTCCGTGATGAACATACGGATTATTAACATCATATGAATAATCAACCCCATTAACCTTGAATGCTTTTAATCCATAATTGTTCAATTTCAGATTAAAGACCGCAGGTTGAGCATTTAATTGATTCATTGTAATTGCTTCGCCAGGCTGGACTAATGAGCGGTCAAACCTGAAACCAAAATCATGTTCAGTCTTTTTAGTTTGCTCTATGTCATAAGATAAATTGAAGTAAAGCATGCCTTGATGATCCAATATGGGTTCAAATGCTGAAACATTCAAAGAAACGACTAATAATAAAAAAAGCAATATAGTTTTGACATAGCCCACTCCCCTTTCATGATATTGGACCTGAAGTTGATTCTAGGTTAAAGAAAATAGTGTGGTGTGTAAATAGCGTAACTCACTAATAACCTATTCATGTTTCTCTCGTTGTAGCTTCTTCCTCTTCCGGCTCCGGCATCGCTTCTTCTATAGATTTTTCAAGATCTTGTAAAAACTGATCAATCATATTTTTTAATTCGGGTAATTTTTGTCTTAACTCTTTTTCTGCTTCTTCCAATTTTGATTTTATTTCCGGAATTGCCTTGTTTTTGAAATCTTCAACAGACTCTTCAACTTCATCCGCGAAGCTTTCAGTTAACTCCTGAATTCCGCCAAATAATTCTGACATTTGCTGATTTACCACAAAGGGCAACATTGTTTTTTCATAGTCAACTTTCCATTCATTTTTTTCATTTATCAATATTGTTTTTACTGAAATACTGGATGGCTTGTTGTCTATTAACATAGTCAAATCTGTTTCTATTTCAGAATATTTTTTATCTATTGTAATCTTGCCAAAAGTAACTTTTGTAATATCGGGGAGCTGTTCAACATCATCACTCTTTAGTTCTGAATTGGATACGCTATTGTTAGTTATTAAAGTATGGTTTTTCTTCTTTATTCCAAGCCAGAATCGCTCACTTACCTGCAGAGGTGTCATTGATGAATCACATGATATTAATAGGCTACTTAGTATGAGTATAGAAATAGCAATCATAAAGTTGTGTTTATTCATAATCTTTGAATTTTTAATAATCTGTTTAACCTTGTTTCGATAAATTCAAAATAGTTTTGAATACCAAACTTATGCGGACAATTTTATTGTAATAGATAGTTATGTGTTTATCGAAATCCTGACTACATACAGTATGAGTATGTGACCATAGTTTCACCTACTAATTGCACCAATAGTTTGCTGCGACGCACAATTTTTGCGCTCTCTTTTAACAATCGTCCTTCCCGATACGTGATATATGAATCTTAAGCCTATGTTTTTTTTATAAATAATAATCACACATTGATTGGCATAGCCATTGCACTAAACGTTGTAGATGGTAATTATCTGTATTTTTAAAGAACATCGACAAAATTAGTTGTCACAATCAATAGTGTTTATCTAAAGAATACAGCTAAACTTATTAAACCTCCTCAATAGGAGAATGTGGACATGAATAGAGATGAACCTGTAATTCTGGGTATTAAATACATAAAACTCTTTGTTTGGCTGTTTATTATCAGCCTTCTTTCCATCTCAACCCTGACCCATGCTCAAGACAAACCTTACCCTGGCGACCTGGTCAATATTGGTACACATCGTTTACATATTAACTGTGTAGGCAACGGTTCACCCACCGTAATTATAGATTCCGGTATTGGTGGTTTTTCGCTTGAATGGATAACTATACAAAATAATCTGGCGGGTAGTCTCAAGGTTTGCAGCTATGATCGAGCGGGTTATGGCTGGAGCGACTCTGGTCCCAGACCTAGAACTACAGATCGTATTACATACGAACTACATAGTTTACTGGTTGAATCGAAAATACCCGGGCCTTATGTATTCGTTGGTCATTCTTTTGGTGGTTATAACATTCGCTATTTTGCCAGCAAATATCCAGACCTTACTGCTGGCATGGTTCTGGTTGATTCATCACATCCAGATCAGTTTAATACTGAAGAATTTAAACGCATTGAAAAAAAACAGGAAGATAATTCTTATAAGAATAGTCACAAAGTTCGTATTATACATCCGGTTATATCGGAGAGTTATCCTTCAGAAAATAAACGTGTCGCTTTTCGTTTGATGTCGACGATGAAATCTCGAAGCACACTATTGAATGAAATGGATAATATGGAAATAAGCGCCCGTCAAGTAAGAAGACAAACAAACCATCCACCCTATATTTTTCCGGTCACTATTTTGACTCGTGGAAAACGCGTGTGGGGATATGATGACCTTGGTGAACGTCGTGAACAACAATGGCTACGACTGCAAAATGATCTGGAAAATATTAGTGTGCAAAGCAGACATTATCTTGCAGATAAAAGCGGTCACATTATACATCTTGATCAACCGGATTTTGTTTCCAACAATATTATTTCAACCATAATGAAAATCAGATCACAATTTCATGACAGGAACTTAACTAAAAAGTTTGGTATTCAATTATCAGTTTCTGTGATAACGCCGTTATATGAAGGACTTCAAGCATTACAACTCTATAAAATCGATAACTTGAATGCTAATTCAGTAACAAATACTCCACTCAGTCAGGTTTTATTCAATGCCAAATATACAGCTAGTAACCTAAATCCCAACTATCAGACCTATTAATCTTTGATCAAGACTTAATCCATAGCGCTAAACCCCTTTATTCTCAGTCATTAGGCGCTATAATCGCTGCTCGCGATTCGTCTAATGACTTTTAAAGGGTTGAATTTAAGTATGTCCGATACATTGTTCAGTAAAATTATAAACCGTGAGATACCGGCGGATATTGTTTATGAAGATGATTTATGTCTGGCATTCAGGGATGTAAATCCACAGGCACCCGTCCATATTCTGGTCATCCCAAAGAAACCCATTACAAAAATAGCGGATGCGACAGAAACAGACCAGTCAGTGTTGGGTCACCTGCTACTTAAGGCGAGTGATATTGCCAAAGAACAAGGTGTAGGCGATGCATTCCGTTTGGTATTTAACAATGGCACGGGAGCGGGACAAACTGTCTTTCACCTGCATCTCCATATTCTCGCTGGTCGCGAATTCAGCTGGCCTCCTGGCTAAATAAAAAATTAAAACATAATTAAAATTATAATCGATACTAACGCTATGAATTTTGAAACTGATGATCTAAGAATTAAGTCGGTCAAGGCTGTTACCTCACCTTCCGTTATTTGTGAAGAAATTGTTATCACTGAAACTGCAGCTGAAACAACTGCCAAAACACGTAATGCAATTCATAATATTTTACATGGAAAAGATGACCGTCTAATCGTCATCGTTGGGCCCTGCTCAATCCATGACGTTGATGCAGCTAAAGAGTATGCCGGGAAACTAAAACCGCTGATTGATAAATACGCGGATGATTTGCTCATTATCATGCGAGTTTATTTTGAAAAGCCTCGTACTACAGTTGGCTGGAAAGGCTTGATTAATGATCCTGATCTGGATGACAGTTTTAATATCAATAAAGGTCTGCGTGTCGCAAGACAATTATTACTCGATCTGAACAATATGGGCGTCGCTGCAGGTACAGAATTTCTTGATTTAATAACACCTCAATATGTTACAGATCTAATAAGCTGGGGGGCCATTGGAGCAAGAACTACGGAAAGTCAGGTTCATCGTGAATTAGCATCCGGCTTATCTTGTCCCGTTGGCTTCAAAAACGGCACCTTTGGCACGACCAAGATTGCTGTTGATGCTATCGGTGCTGCCACCCGACCACATAACTTTTTGTCATTAACTAAAGAAGGCAATGCAGCAATATTTTCAACAACTGGCAATCCTGACTGCCATATCATTTTACGCGGTGGTAAAGAACCTAATTATGATGCTGTAAATATCAATAACGTGGCAATAGAACTCGAAACTGCGAATCTGCCGGCTAACATCATGATTGATTTAAGCCATGCTAATAGTAAAAAACAGCATGATGCTCAAATAGATGTCGGGCAAAATGTTGCTGAACAAATTTCAAGCGGTGATAAACGCATTATAGGCACCATGATTGAAAGCCATCTGATTGCAGGTAGACAGGATGTTGAAGCTGATAAAGAACTTACATATGGACAGAGTATTACCGATGCATGTTTAGGCTGGGAAGATAGCGCTGAACTAATCAAGAGTTTAGCGAATGCCAGTCAGTCTCGACGTAATAATTAATAATAAATTTGTATACTTTATTTATTATTTACAAATTGTTTAAAGATTATGGATGAAAAATAGGCTACGCAAGCAGTCAATACAATAACTGAACCTGTAGGCAAATCCGGTCCAAAAGATAGCGCAACACCTGTCACACTAATGACAGCGCATAAAAGCGCCGACAACATAAACATTTTATGTAATGAAGTTACATATTGATTTGCTATAGCTGCAGGTAGTGTCAAAAGAGCTATTACCATAATTAAACCGACAAGTTGAATCAGGATTACTATCGTTATAGATATCAAACATAACAATAGAATATAAAAGAATTCAGTATTAATGCCTCTTAATCTGGCAAACTCCTCATCAAAAACACTCACCAGGAAATGCTTGTAGTAAATAAAGACAACCGCTAACACAACGAGATCAAGCAAAAACATTAATAACAAATTACTGCGCGTAATTAATAATATATTGCCAAAAAGGTAGCTCATTAGATCAACATTATAACCGGGTGTTCTCGACAGGAATAAAATACCAATCGCCATTCCTGCTGACCAAAACGCTGCAATCAAAACATCTTCATGCTCTTTCCAGCGAAGATTGATCCAACCAATCAATATACTTGAAATCAAAGCGGCAATAATGGCCCCCATTATTGGTGATGTATTATAAAAATAAGCCATCCCCATTCCGGCTAATACAGAATGTGCAATACCACCGGTCAAAAAACTGATTTTTTTAACGACTACATAACTACCAATAACACCACAGCCAATGCTGGCTAATAGACAGGCAATGATTGCGTTCTGTAAAAACGTGTATTCAGTTAAGGCGATTATAAATTCGTGCATAATTCAGTGATGGTGATGATGAATCATTTTTACCGGAGCATCGTATAACTCTTCTATCATTTTTCCGCTAATAGATGCTGTGTTATGACAGACAAGTGTACGATTCAAACAAGCTACACGATCAACATAGCCTGATATGAAGGCAATATCATGTGACACAACAATGATCGTCATATGCTCACTATAATTTTTTAATAGCGAAAATATATCCTCTTCTGCTCGCATATCTACATTAGAAGTTGGTTCGTCCAGGATAAGAATCTCTGGTTCACATACCAGTGCTCTTGCAATTAATACCCGTTGTAATTGACCACCCGATAACTCACCAATCTGCCGTTTCTCAATATTTTCAATTTCCAGCTTTTGCATTACCTGTTTGGCTAATTCAATTTCTTTATTTTTATAATGGAATAATCTGGATGATGAAGCTATATGTCCCATCATGACGACTTCACTAACAGTCACCGGAAAGTCTCTGGGGAAGGAACTATGTTGTGGCACATAACCGATATGATTGCGTAAATCTTTACCAGCATGGTTGTATTTGTGTATGACTCCTTTATCAGGCTCTAATAAACCCAGTATGAGTTTCAATAAAGTACTTTTACCACTGGCATTTGGACCAATTATTCCGATGAATTCATCTTCATATATTTTAAGCGAAACATTTTCAAGAACCGGGACCACTCCATAATTGAAACTGACATTATCTATATCTATTACCGTATTATTCATCTGCAAGTCCCTTTACTATTTCATTAACTACACTATCCATGTTTTCAAGATAATCATATGCCAAGGGATCTAATACAAAGATATTTGCTTTTAATTCATTAGCTATTGTCTTTGCTGCCTTGTCATTGAATTGTGGTTGGACAAATACTGCTTTGATATCCCTGTCTTTCGCCAGCTCAATCAATTTAACCATTGAGCTTGCCTGTATTTCCTTTCCTTGTTGTTCTATAGATATTTGTTTGAATCCATATTGCTCCGAAAAATAACTCCACGACGGGTGAGACACGATCAAATCTCTTTTCCTGAGTTTATTTGTTTTAATTTTTATCAACTCATCCAGTTTTTGTAATTTATCAATAAATAAATTTGCTGCGGATTTATAAGATGCATTGTGTTCAGGATCAAGTCGACTCAACGTTTTCTCAATCAATTCTGAAATACGAATTACCTTTACAGGGCTTGTCCAGATATGAGGATCATAGATAGTATCGTGCTTATGTGAATGCTCATCATTTTCTATATTTGAAAACGCTTCACAACAATCAATAACAATGAGTTCTTTATTATTCAGTTTTATTTTATCCAGCCATGCTGATTCAAAAGGAACGCCAATCCTGAAATAAACATCTGCATTGGATAATGCGGCCATCTGTTGCGGTGTAGGCTCATAGGTTGCCGGGTTTTGACCTGGTCCAACCATAACATGCACATCAACATGTCCATTACCTACCTGCTGAACAAAATATTGCTGCGGCAATATACTAACAAATACATTTGTTACATCATCAGCATAAACACCGCTTGGAAATAAAAATGATGCGGCCAGTAACAATGAGGATATTTTTTGATGATTCATTCTTCTCAAACTCCTGATTCATGGCATTCTTTACATTGCCCTTTAATTTCAACCATTTCATCAGCAATCCTGAATCCAAACCTATGCGCTTTCTTTTGCAATAGCTCTCGTATATCCACGTCATCAAGCTCAGCGACAGCGCCACAATCATCACAGATAAAAAACTGACTGTTATGCAACTCTTTCGGATTATTACATCCCACATATGCGTTTAATGATTCTATCTTGTGAACCAGACCTTCATCTTGTAAAAAATCAAGTGCACGATAAACAGTTGGCGGTGCCGATGATGATTTCCCTTTCTTTAAATTATCAAGAATGTCATAAGCTTTTACTGGCTCATGATTTTGCCATACCAACTCAAGCACACGTTGCCTGATAGGTGTTAGACGCAGACCTGACAATTCACAATGCTTTTTTGCCGCATCTATTGCTGACTTTAAACACTTCTGATGCTGGTGTGATGCAGGCTTGAATGGACTTATGACTTTATTCTTGTTCATTACAAGGAATATTCTGTTTGTTTGTAATTTAAAATGTAATGTTATAATATAACATTTATGGACGTAAGTGAAATTCAAACATGCTGAAAAATAGAATCATTAAATCTCTGATTTTATTCTTATTGCTGTCACAATTTGTGACACTTGCACACGCGTTCGAGCATGAATCAATGCATGCAGATGACGAACAGTGTTTTGTCTGTATTCATAAAACCAACTTTGGTAACGCTCTTGTTGATTCACACACCCCCGTTAACATTAATCCTGCTGCATTTGAAAAGGCTCATTATCAAAACTGGATAATAAGCTTAACCACTTTTTCTCAATACAATAATCGTAGTCCTCCTAAAAGCCTTTAATACCTACCCATAGATTTGAACTGGCTCGCTTATTTGCGGGCGACATACCTATTGTTATTTGAGGAATAAATTGAGATGAAAACTTTCACTATAGTCGTTATCACACTATTTTCTGCATCACAGTATGTGTATTCAGAAGAACCAACAACACTTGAAGAATATACCATCACTGCCAGACCGATTGGCTTACAAAGCATTGAGCACATTGCACAACCAATCACTGTACTTAAAGGTGAAGAATTAGCCAAGAAGCAATCGACAACTATTGGTGAAACACTTTCTAATATACCTGGCGTGTCGACAAATCGATTCAGCCCACTCGCTAGTAGACCCGTCATTCGTGGCTTAGGTGGCTCACGCGTCCAAATATTAGAAAATGGAATCGGCTCGCAGGATGTTTCCACAATCAGTGTTGATCACGCTGTCACTATTGAGTCAATCTATGCGGAACAGGTCGAGATATTCCGCGGCCCCTCAACATTACTTTATGGTAGCGAGGCCTCAGGAGGACTGGTCAATGTCGTCACTAACCGAATACCGGAATATGTACCTGAGTCATTCAATGCGAATATATATTCTAGTTTTAATACTAACTCTGTTGAGAAATTATTTTCTATTAAGGCTGAAGGTGGTCATGACAAGATGGCATTTCATCTCGATGGGACGAATCGTGATGCTAAAAATTATGCCGCCAAACAAGGCCAGATTTTTAATAGCTTCTATGATTCCAAGAATATTAATTTAGGCACATCGTTTGTCGATGATTGGGGCTTTATTGGTATTTCTTATGGTCGCTTTGATTCAACCCACGGTGTCCCACTCAACCCTGATGATCAGAGTGAGTTACCTTTTATTGATACCGAACAGAATCGCACTACGCTCTCTGGACAAGTCAATGAGCCGTTTACTGGTATAAAAGCCATCAATTTACAATTGGGTTATAGCGACTATCAACATACAGAGTTTGAAGATGCTGCATCGCCAGGAACCGTGTTTAATAATGAACAACTGGATGGACGTATCGAATTCCAGCATGAAAAAATTGGCCCGTTTAATGGCGTTATCGGCACACAATTTGGCTATCGAGATGTCAGCGCGGTAGGCGATGAAGCCTTTTTACCTAAAACAAGTACCGAAAGATTTGCGGTTTTTATTTTAGAAGAAACCGATATTACTGATACATTACATTTTGAAATCGGTGGGCGCTATGAAAATCAAGAAAGTGATCCTGATAACGCTGCAACAGTGAGTCACGATTTGTATAGCATCTCTTCCGGCATTCATTGGCACTTTATCGAAGATACTGCATTGGGCCTGAATATTAGTCGTAGTCAACGTGGAGCTGCGGCTGAAGAGTTGTTTGCCAACGGGCCCCATATCGCAACCGGTACTTTTGAGCTTGGTCAGTCAAGCCTGGATATCGAAACAGCTAACAGTATCGATATCTCACTAGCGCAAGAAAAGGGTATAGTGCAATGGAACCTCAATCTATTCGTCAACTATATTGAAGACTTTATCTTCTTACAAGGTCTGGATAGAAACGGTGACGGGCTTGTTGATGAGGTCGATGATACAGGGGCAGCGCCAGGTGAACTTACCCTCGTCCAATTTCAACAGAACAATGCGGTTTTCTATGGCTTTGAAGTTGCAACAGGTATTAATCTTTACTCTGGTAATCTAGGTGATCTCAACTTTAGTCTTTTTGGAGATTATGTTCGTGCTGAACTCGAGAACGGTGATAATTTGCCACGCATATCTCCGGCTAAGATTGGAAGTGGAATTGACTATAACTACAAAAATCTTTCTGCGGGTTTAGATTTCACAAGCTTTCTCGCACAGAATGAAAATGCTGCTTTGGAAACCGACACAGGTGGTTATTCTATTTTGAATTTCAATGCTAACTACGACATAACTTCAGGTAACCAAGGGATAAACCTTTTCGTAAAAGCAAATAATTTATTAGATGAGGATGGCAGGTTACATACATCTTTTATTAAAGATCGGGCACCCGTTATGGGAAGATCACTTATTGTTGGGTTCCAAGCCAGTTTTTAATACAATGCGTGTATTCCCATTCTTAAACGATGAAAAAACTTGATTAAATCAGAAAATCAGATTGAAATTAATCAGCATCTTGATGCCAAGGGGCTTAATTGCCCCTTGCCTATACTTAAAAGCAAGGTACTGCTAAATAAAATGCAGCCTGATGAAATACTACTGGTAGAAGCTACAGATCCCCATTCACAGATAGACTTTGAAGCATATTGTGCTCGCACTGAACATCAAATTATAAAATCAGCCCTTGTTGATGGAGTTTATAGTTTCACTATCAAACGTGCTCATAACCCTAAAAAGATTTAACTATTTCCGATACACTTAATTTCATCGATAGAGTGTATTTTAAGTGTCGTTTTTGAATTACAACAATACTCCAAAAATATACTCTATTTAGAGTAAGGTCATTATCGTACAATTCGATATATAATAGGTAGACTGAGTATTCATATGCTGGATTTTATCTTTGGAGGAACAATGTCGGGGGAATCTATACTCATCGTAGATGATGACCAAACTACCGCTAGTGTCATGCAATTGTACCTTGAAAACTTCGGTTTCGTTGTTCCTGATGTGGCTTACTCAGGCGCTGAAGCAATAGAAAAAACAAAAAAATTAAAACCAGATTTGGTCTTAATGGATATTCGTTTGGGAAAAGGACTGGATGGTATTGAGACAGCAGAAGTTATCATGGAGAAGCTGCTTGTACCGGTCATCTATGTCACAGCCTATAGTGATGAAGAAACGCTTGAGAGAGCTCAAATGACAAATCCTTACGGATTTATAAATAAACCTCTGCGTGATATTGATCTGAAAACGACTGTTAGATTTGCGCTTGATAGAAATAAAAAAGCGCCTGCTAGTAAAGAACCGCCGGTATTAGAAGATGTCTTGAATCAAGTCTATGATTTAACGCCCGCTGAATCCCGCGTTGTTTCACAATTACTTGATAATCCCGATATAGAGACAACCGCAGAAGCTCTACATATTAGCGTTTCAACAGTCCGCACACATTTGAAACATATTTATCGTAAAACAAAAACAAACCGTCAATCCGCTTTGTTCCACAAAATTATTACTGGTCCTGTCGCAATGATAATGCGATCAGAGCACTTTGAAAAAAATAGATAGTTCACTCTTCCAATATCAGCAATTGACTCATCAAAACTCATTCTATTTTTACGCACTTAGTGTGGAGGAGTTACTCGACATTTAGAATTTCATAATCATGTGTTATTTCAGCTGTGGCACCTAACATGATTGAAGCTGAGCAATATTTCTCTGCTGATAGCGATACAGCCCGTTGTACCTGTTTTTCCTTCAAATCAGTGCCTGAAATCTTGAAATGGATGTGAATTTTTGTAAACACCTTCGGTTCGCTATCAGCTCGCTCTGAGCTAATCTCAACATCACAATTACTAACATTTTGGCGTGCTTTTTTGAGAATAGAAACAACGTCATAACTACTGCATGCGCCTGTGCCTAATAACAACATTTCCATGGGTCTAGGACCAAGATCGCGACCACCACCTTCTGCGGGACCATCCATAACCACTTTATGACCAGTGCTTGATTCACCGACAAAAGCGGCATTTCCTGCCCAACTTACTTTAATATCCAATCTGACTCTCCAAGCGGTTGATTTTCTGGGAAAAGAGTAACATAGTTCATACATTCATAGCAGCCAAGATTATATAGAGGACAACATATATGGCGACTCCGACACCCTTAGAGCAGGAAACGTTAATTTCTCGCTTCCTGGAACATTGCCATCAAAAAACCTATGCCGCCAAACAACTTATTATAAAAGAAGGCGACCCCTCAAATGACTTGTATTACATCATTAGAGGCTCGGTAACTGTGATGGTCGAAGATAGTAAGGGCCATGAGATAGTTCTAGCCTACCTTAACGCTGGTGAGTTTTTCGGCGAAATAGGACTGTTTGAAGAGGGGAAAAACCGAACAGCTTTTGTTCGAGCTAAGGCCAAGTCTGATATAGCCAAGATTAGCTACGAAAAGTTAAAAAATCTGCATAATCTATTCCCAGACCTTTTGTTTTCAATCGCTGCACAAATGGCTATTAGACTTCGCAGAACAAGCCGTAAAGTCAGTGACTTAGCCTTTACTGACGTAAAAGGCCGAGTTGCACGAACCCTGTTGGACCTGTGTAAAGAGCCAGATGCGATGACACATCCAGACGGCATGCAAATCAAAATAACCCGTCAGGAACTAGGTCGTATTGTGGGTTGTTCCCGTGAAATGGTCGGTCGAGTGTTAAAAAGCCTGGAAGAGGATCATTTAATTTCCGTATCAGGAAAAACAATGGTCATCTTTGGCACTCGTTAACTGACGAGGATGAACGAGATAATTCGAGGGCTCCGGTAATCTGATTCTTGACAATCCAGCCCAGAGAAAAGACAATCCCGTCCCTTATCCGTTTATCCAGACAAGAAAATCAAAAATGGCTATGTAGCTCAGCTGGTTAGAGCACAGCACTCATAACGCTGGGGTCGGTGGTTCAATTCCACCCATAGCCACCA
>JAURNW010000025.1 GCA_030829985.1 Gammaproteobacteria bacterium
GCTACTTCCATTAATTGCCTTTGCGCTTTTGCGTGGGCTGGATTCAGCCTCAAAATGCGCTTGTAATATTCTACCGCCTCTTCTTTTCTATTCAAATTTTTAAGTGTAATACCGGCAGAATAAAGTGATTCAATAAAGTCAGGATTAATTTTCAATGCCTTTTCAAAACAGGCAAGCACCTCTTGCTCACGACTATTACCCAGGTCTATGAGAGCACAGCCCAGATTGTGATAAGCTTCGTAAAAATTCGAATTGATGGACAATGTTTTTTCATAACAGATAACAGCCTCTTTAGTACGTCCTGTATTTTTAAAGGCGACACCCAAATTGTTAAGCGCTTCGACAAAATCAGGCTTGATAGACAATGCCTTTTCATAACATTCAATCGCAGCTTCATAATGCTCCGTATCTTTATATATATTTCCGAGATTATTATGCGCTTCAGCATAGGCTGGATTGATTGACAATGCTTTTTCATAACATTCAATCGCATCTTTCAGGAGTCCAAGTTTTCTATTTAGAGTACCGAGATAATGATGCGCTTTCGCATTATCATAATTTATCGTTAATGCTTTTTTATATGACGCAATAGCAGCATCATTTTTATCTAAACCCTCAAGCGCTACTCCTTTTTGGATATGTAGCTCAGTATCATCAGGAACAATGCGTAAGGCTGAATTATAACTAGAAAGTGCATCATCCAGCCGGGCCAGTTTAGTAAATACTTTTGCCAGGTTCTTATATGCATCGACATAGTCAGGATTGATTTCCAAAGCCTTTTGATAACAGGACACAGCATCTTCAAACTTACCTGATTCTTTCAGGATATTACCCATATTGTTATGAGCATGTGCCTGGTCTGGATTTATAGTCGTGGCTTTTTTGAAGCAATCAAAAGCCAGATCGAATTTTTTGGCTGCTGCATACGCTGCACCACAACTATTTAAGTATTCTGCGCTATTTGGATATGCCTTGATAAGTTTTTCTAATAAGTCAATTGCCACATCATGCTTACCAGTCTGATGCGCAATTAACCCGGATAAATGCAAGGCATCAGCATGCAAAGGTTGTTTTTGCAAAATTCTTCTATATATGGCATCTGCTTTATCAAACCTTCCTGCTTGATGATGTTTAACAGCTTCCAGTATTGATTTTTGAATGTTCAGATCAAATGCCTCGGGAAATAATATAGTTATAAGTATCCTATAAAATACCTCTTACGCGAAGAATTGTTAAATTATAAACCATGAGCCAAAGCATCGGCATGGTTGAACTTAAAATATAGAAGGTAAATCAATCAACATAAATTGTTTTAATCAAACGCCAATCATCACGCTGTATATGCACATACCATTTCCCGTTATCTAAAGCTCTCAGCTTACCTTTATAAATATTTTCTTCTGTTAAGACCAGATTCACTACTTCATCCATCCCCGCACGGGTCGCATTTAGAAATGTCACTGTCAGGCTTGATGGATAAATAAAATTTGAAGCTGCACTCAATGTCATAACGACATCTTCATTTTTCAGATTAACTTTTATGCTCGCATCCAGACCATAATCAATCGCAATTTTATCACGCTCAAGAGTACGGTTAATTTCCAACCCTTGTTTGTAATAATCATCAACCACAAGACCATCATCCGATTGCACAGCTAAAATTGTAGTAATGATGCCTCCAACCACTGCCATCATAGGAAAAAATATAAGGAACCAGACATAATATTCTTTATACCAGGGTATTACTTGTTGTGGATTTTTGTTTAGCATTATTGAATTGGCCCCAGGAATTTTCCAACTTCTGTTATTGATAGATCATCATCACCCGCTACTGAAAGCGTGAAACGAATTTCTGTACTACGTCCGCCTAGATTTTCCTCTTTCGCGCGTAAGCGCACAGGTAAATCATAAACAGTGCCTGCTTCGACTAGTATAGTGGTTTTATCAACAAGTAAGATGAGATCTTCAATACCATCCGCTTTGATATCGAACGTCCGATCTTGCTCAGCCTTATTAATCAACTTTAGTGTATAAATGTTTTCTATCAAACCTGATGTCTCACGGTACAACTGATTTCTATCGCGAATAATATCCAGTCCAATAGACGTACGCTGGCTAATCTGAAAAATGAACAAGGATGTAAACAGCGCGAGTATTACCATATAGATGATTATGCGCGGACGTAATATGCGGCTTGGTTGACCGTCTATTGCATGCTGCGTCGTATAACGAATTAGTCCTTTTGGGTAACTCATTTTTTCCATCACGTCATCACAAACATCGATGCATGCTGAACAACCGATACATTCATATTGCAAGCCATTACGTATATCAATCCCAGTAGGGCAAACTTGTACACACATGGTGCAATTAATACAGTCTCCTAGTTTTTCTTTTTTATAGTCAGTATGCACATCCGAACGTCTGGAGCCACGCGGCTCACCGCGATTTTCATCATAAGAAATAATGAGTGTGTTTTTATCAAACATCGCGCTCTGAAAACGCGCATAGGGACACATATATTTGCAAACTTGCTCGCGCATAAAGCCTGCGTTGATATAGGTTGCAAGTGTAAAGAAGGCAACCCAAAACAATTCCCATCCGTGCAGTTGAAAAGAAAACAAGTCCTGACTTAAAAGATCTTGAGAGCTGAAGTAAGAAACATAAGTCACTGCTGTTGCGCCAGCAACTATTAGCCACAAAATATGTTTTATCGATTTCCGTACCAGTTTATCAACCGACATAGCTGATTTATCCAGACGCATCTGTTTAATACGCGAGCCCTCTACTTTTCTCTCGATCCATAAATAGACCTCCGTCCATACTGTTTGGGGACAGGCATAACCACACCACAAACGACCTGCAAGTGCGGTAAAGAAGAATAATGAAAACGCGCCAAGCATCAATAAAAATGCCAACAAAAGAAAATCTTGTGGCCAAAAGGTTAACCAAAACACATGGAATTTGCGCGCGGGCAAATCGAACAGAATAAGCTGGCGTCCATCCATTTCTAACCAGGGAAAGATAAAAAATAAACCCAGTAAAATGACAACAGAGAGTGTTCTTAAGATTGCGAAACGACCATGAACCTCACGCGGATAAATTTTCTCGCGTTTCTCATAGAGAGACTGTTCCGTGGTTTTAGATACTGATTTATTTTTATTGGCCTTACTATCAGACGTATTGGTTTGCATTGAGAAGTAAAATTATTTCCTCATGAAATTTGATTATCGGAAGATGTGCTTCTTTTCGTCGGGTAGATAAAAAATACAGCTAACAAGCTGGATGATGCAGTTAATAACCAGAACAGGAAAAAACCGATCGAATATGCCCCTGTCCGGCTCATCTCGGGGAAATCAACACAATATTGCAATTCAAACGGATCGATTGCTGAAAAAAAACACCCTGTGGCGATACCCGCCATTAAAAAAGACAACCAGAGAACCGTCGCAATTCTCTGCGCGACAGACATCGAACCTATCCGATCCCAGGTCTCCATATTTAATTATTGCTTAGGCTATATATATAGGCTGTGAGTACATGAATTTTGGCTTCCCCAAGAAATTCCTTATGTGCAGGCATCTTGCCATTTCTACCGACTACGAGCGTCTCGGTTATCTTCTTCTGAGAACCACCGTAAAGCCAGATATCATCCGTTAAATTAGGTGCACCAAACATGTAATTCCCTTTACCTTCAGCACCATGACACATAGCGCAATTCGTTTTAAAAAGCTCACCACCAAGTGACGCATGCATACTGTCAACTTCTCTACCAGCTAATTTCTCAACATAGCTAGTCAGGTTGAATATTTCATCTTTAGATAAAATCTCGCCCCAGGCAGGCATGGCAGCCTGACGCCCATTTAACAATGTGGTTTTTATATTTTCAGGTTTGCCACCATATAGCCAATCATCATCGCGTAAGTTAGGAAAGCCTCTGCCGCCACGAGCGTCTGAACCATGACAGGTTGTACAATAACTCGCATAAATACGCTCGCCAACTTTTAAAGCTGCGTCATCTTTAGCAAGCGTGGCAATATCAGTATTTAGATATTGTTCATAGATTGGACCATATTTATCATCTGCCACCTGCATTTCATTTTCTAATTGATTCACTTGCGTCCAGCCTAGAACGCCTGCAAATGAACCTAAGCCAGGGTATAAGACGAGATAAATTGCTCCCCATACCAGCGTAATAACAAACCAGTAAAACCACCAGGTCGGCAAAGGATTATTGTATTCTTCAAGATCACCATCCCAGACATGCCCCATGGTTTTAACATTATCCGGGTCTTCATCTGCACTTCTCTTTGAACATTTGATGAGAAATATAAAAAGACCAATGATACTGACGATTGTTGTTAGACTAATAAACCATGTCCAAAATCCACTTGTAAAATCAACCATGGTTTTTCCCCCTTGAATCTGCGTCTATTAAAGGTTCATCGGTCTCTTCAAATGGAATTTGAGCTGCTTTATCAAACTCTTTCTTATTACCCATAAACACCCATACGACTATTCCTAAAAAAACAATCGCCACCAATACCGTCCACATCGAAAATAGTAAACTCATTTAATTTCTCATCGTCTCGTTTTAACAGATGTGCCTAATACCTGAAGATAAGCAATCACTGCATCCATTTGAGTCTTACCCTCAAGTGCCGCAGGTGCTTTTTCTATTTCATCATCCGTATAAGGCGCGCCTAAAGTACGCAGAACTTCCATCTTAGTTTTGATTTTACCCGCATCCAGCATCGTTGTTTCAAACCACGGATACCCCGGCATAATCGATTCTGGTACAACATCGCGCGGATTGTTTAAGTGCACTCGATGCCATTCGTCACTATAACGACCGCCGACACGATGTAAGTCTGGTCCGGTACGTTTTGACCCCCATTGAAAAGGACGGTCATAGACAAATTCACCGGCTAATGAGTAATGCCCATAACGTTCGACCTCTGCGCGGAACGGTCTTATCATCTGTGAATGACATAAATAACATCCTTCGCTGACATATATATCCCGTCCGGAGAGCTGTAACGCTGTATAAGGTTTTAGTCCTTCTACGGGTTCCGTCGTTGACTCCATAAAGAACAAGGGAATAATTTGAACCAAGCCGCCGATACTAATCATCAAGATGATCAGGAACATCATTAGGCCAATGTTTTTTTCTATTTGTGTGTGCTGTAACGCCATCTTATTATCTCCTTAATGTGCGCCAACAGGCTCTGGAATTGCTGTCGTTACGGGCGTGCTACCGACAATCGTTTTCCAGATGTTATAGGCCATTACCAACGTACCTGAGAGGAATAAAACACCCCCAAGGAAACGTATGATGTAAAACGGATGCATGGCCTCAACTGACTCAATAAAGCTGTATGTCAGAGTGCCATCGTCATTAACCGCACGCCACATCAAGCCTTGCATGATACCGGCAACCCACATCGCAACAATGTAAAGCACGATACCGATAGTTGAGATCCAGAAATGAACTTCGATTAATTTAACACTGTATATCGTGCGTCCATAGAGCCGCGGAATCATGTAGTACATACAACCCAGACTAATAAATGCAACCCAGCCCAGTGCGCCGGAATGTACATGACCAATCGTCCAATCCGTATAATGCGAGAGGGCATTAACTGTTTTAATTGCCATCATCGGACCTTCGAAGGTAGACATGCCGTAAAACGATAGTGAAACTATCATCATACGTAATACTGGATCGGTACGTAATTTATGCCAGGCACCGGATAAGGTCATCATGCCGTTGATCATGCCACCCCAGGATGGCGCTAAAAGGATGATAGACATCACCATGCCTAAGGACTGTGCCCAATCCGGTAAGGCGGTGTAATGTAAATGATGTGGCCCTGCCCAGATATAGGTGAAGGTCAACGCCCAGAAATGGACTATTGAAAGCCGATAAGAATAAACCGGACGACCTGCTAATTTTGGAACAAAGTAGTACATCATGCCGAGAAAGCCGGCAGTCAGAAAAAAGCCTACCGCATTATGTCCGTACCACCATTGCACCATGGCATCCTGGACACCGGCATAGATTGAATAGGAGTGGAGATAGCTGGTTGGTATAGCCAGATTATTAAATATATGCAATACGGCAATCGTCAGGATGAACGCTGCGAAAAACCAGTTAGCTACATAGATATGCTTTACTTTTCTTTTCATCACCGTGCCGAAAAACACAAAGGCATATGCCACCCAAACGACTGTAATCAAAAGATCGATAGGCCATACGAGCTCTGCATATTCTTTGCCTTGGGTGATGCCAAGCGGGAAGGTTATTGCAGCGCAGACTATTATTGCTTGCCAACCCCAAAAGGTAAATGCGGCAAGCTTGTCGCTAAATAGACGCGCATGACACGTGTGCTGCACAATATAGTATGAAGACGCAAAGAGTGCAGAGCCACCAAAAGCAAATATCACGGCATTCGTATGTAAGGGTCGTAAGCGCCCAAACGTCAACCAGGGAATATCTAAATTCAAAGCTGGCCAAGCCAATTGTGCTGCAATGATTACGCCTACTAGCATGCCGACGACACCCCAAACTATCGTCATAATTGCAAACTGACGCACTACCTTATAATTATAAGTCCCATTATCGGTCATAAAGACAGCTCCCAATTTCCATTGTGTCTGATTTGTTTTTTATTATAGTAACTCTAGTCGTTTGGTTTAACCTGACACTAGTACTACTATCATCAGGTGCAATTGCAATACCTCTTAATCGTACTTTCCACTTATCATGGTCAGTTGCGAAACCCTGACTTGATGCACTTAACAAGATTGTCATCAGTAATAATGTTTTTATTTTACTGTTTGCTATGAATGCCATTATTTATATCCTTAAAATTTATAGATTAATATACGAAATCGTTAATTTGGCTGCGCGATGAGCGTATGATTCGGGCAAAAGACCAATTCATGATTAGAAACAATCGGCTTACTCAGGACACGATCACATTCAGAGGTTTGAGTACAAGCATTACAATTTCTAATCTGTGTTTCAATTTCTCTAATTGGGGTTTTGCTAACTAATTCCTGCGGGTCAACATTGTGCTTTGTCAACATTTGACCAAATCGTAGAGACTCAATTTTTTCCATGATCTGCACACGAATTGATTGTCCAGTCAGGAAATTTTTTCTTATTGATATAAACAGTAATACTGCAGTCACCAACATTGATATTCCCAGTGCCAGCAGCAATAAAATAGATAGATTCATAAACGGTGCTCTTAATTATTTGTCTTAATTATTGTTTTTTGCCTATTATCATTAACTTTAAATGGCGTTAATTGATCTAGATCAACAAATGATGCATTGCAATATTAATTCGGTATTCAATTTAGATTTTGGCTAGAATGCCCGGCATGCAAACTGATTGTTTCCATTGTGGGGAACCGATTCCGGCCGACCTCGAATTGACTGTTGACATAGACGAACAAGCGCAAGCTATGTGTTGCTATGGTTGTAAGGCCGTTGCTGAACAGATTATTGATTTTGGATTGATCGATTATTATCGACATCGAACCAGCCTTCCACAAAGGCCAGAGTCATTCGTTCCTGCCGATTTAAAGAAACTCAACATATTCAATAATCCCCAGGTACAAAGCGAGTTTGTTAGCCTCAATGATGATTCGTCAAAAGAGGCTAAATTAATCATTGAAGGTATCAGTTGCCCCGCATGCGTTTGGTTAATCGAATCCCGGCTCTCATCTTTAAAAGGCATTAAAGACGTTAATGTTAATTATTCCACTCAGCGCTGCCGAATAAACTGGCATGAGACAGAAATTTCTTTGGGAGAAATTCTTAGTGCCATCTCTCGACTCGGTTATAACGCCCTGCCCTACAATCATAAGCAACGTGAGTTGAATTTTGATAATGAGCGTAAGGGACAATTACTCAGAATAGGCATTGCCGCTTTATTTGGCATGCAGGTGATGATGATCGCTATTACGCTCTACTTTGGCGACGTGACTGGCATTGAAGAACAATATCGTGTTTTCTTTCATTGGATCAGCTTATTGTTAACGCTACCTGTACTATTTTATTCAGGACAACCTCTACTCATAGGTGCCTATCGCGATTTAAAAAACAAACGCCTCGGCATGGATGTGCCTATTGCGATTGGTCTTTCAATCGCATTTGTCAGTAGTGTATGGGCAACACTGCAACAAACCGGACATGTCTACTATGACTCTATTGTCATGTTTACTTTCTTTATTCTGGGTGGTCGCTATTTTGAATTTATGAGCCGAAGAAAATCGACAGCTCATCTGGACAAGTTAACCTCAATACTACCGTTATATGCAACGCAGATTAAAATCGATAACACTCATGAAACGGTTGATTTAAATACCTTAACTGTTTCAGACAAGGTATTAGTCAAACCCGGTGAAGTTATTCCTGTTGATGGTGTCGTAGTTGAAGGTCATTCATCTGTTAATGAATCTCTAATTACCGGCGAAAGCATTCCTATCAGTAAATCTATCGGTATGCGTGTTATTGGTGGTAGTACCAACATAGAATCGCCATTGATTATCAATATTACTGATATAGGCGAACACACCGTCCTTTCTCACATAGCGCGTATAATTGATAGAGCAAGCAGTAATAAACCTGATTCGGTCAAATTAGCAAACAAAATAGTGTCCATCTTTGTCACAGGGATAATCATTATTGCCTGTCTGGTCGCGTTCTATTGGTATCATGTAGATCAAAATCAATGGCTGGCTATCACCATTACTGTGCTGGTAGTCAGTTGCCCCTGCGCCTTATCGTTAGCAACACCTACTGCTTTTTCTTCTGCGGCAGCTACGTTTATAAAGTATGGCATTGCCTTGATTAATAATGACTCCATAGAAAAGATAGCAAAATCCAGCTATTTCGTGTTTGACAAGACCGGCACACTTACAAAAGGCGAACTGGAACTGATCGAAATTGATATCATCGATAATAATTACAGTAGAGATGATGTCTTAAAAATTGCATCAGCTCTTGAGTCTGCTTCGGAACACCCATTGGCAAAAGCTATAGTCCACGCCTCAGGGAGTATTGATAAGATTCATGCTGATGATATAAAAAATTATCCTGGTCAGGGGATCAGCGGCAACATAAATGGTTTATGGTTCATTGGAACAGAACGGTTTATAAGTGAAAATAGCCGGGGAGCTTTTGCTCCTCAATCTGACCCTGCTAAATCATTAAAACAAATAGTAATAGCCACTAGCGAGTCCGTTGTAGCTACATTTTCATTTAATGACGAATTGCGTAATAGCAGTAAATCTTTGATAAAGTATTTGAAGGATCAAGGCAAGAAAGTGATATTGATGAGTGGCGACCAGCCCTCTGTAGTCAATCAAGTAGCTGAAGAACTTGAAATAATTGATTGCCGCGCAGGCTTGAAACCCGAAGATAAATTAAACCATATTGCCAAGCTTCAACAACAAGGCTATCAAGTCTGCATGATCGGTGATGGTATTAATGATGCTCCGGCCTTTGCGCAAGCTGATGTAGCGATAGCTATGACAAATGCCAGTGATATAACCAAACTCAATGCAGACATATTGCTATTGAATAATAAAATAGAGTCACTTGGAACAATGCTAAAGATTGTGGCAAAAACAAATCGCACAATACATATGAACTTCATCTGGGCTCTGGCGTATAACATCACTGTTTTGCCATTTGCGATAGCCGGTTTTATAACACCGTGGATGGCAGCAATAGGCATGTCACTAAGCTCATTGATTGTTGTTGTTAATGCTACCAGAATAACGACTACAGACTATTCGAAATAAAAAACGATATGGAAATAATATATTTATTAATCCTGATCACTCTGGTTTTTGTGGCGCTATTAGCCGGGATATTATTTTGGGCAATACGCTCAGGGCAGTTTGATGACCTGGAAAGGCATGGACAAGAAATATTAATGGATGATGATAATATTAAAGATGAAAATACATCATCATCGAAACAAAAATCTGACAAAAAAAAGATATAAATCAACGACAAATATCGTCACATCCTATCCCTTCAGCATTTACATCTAATAAATCGTTTTACTGTTTCAATTAGTCTTGATCCAGATCAAGATTCCAAAGGCATTAATAAACTAGCCTTACGCATATTCGTTGTATTGGGCAAGGACATTGAAACAAACTATTATTTTCAATAAAGAATTAATCAAACGGTACAATCTTTACGGCCCCAGATATACCTCTTACCCGCCTGCAAATAGATTCGATGAGCAGTTTGGCATTAAGGATTATTGTCAGGTCGTAACGGATTCGAATGAGTACTTATTACCGAAACCATTATCGCTTTATATACACCTGCCATTTTGTAATACAGTTTGTTTTTATTGTGCTTGCAACAAGGTCGTAACTGCAAATCGAAATCGTGCTCGGCCTTATCTGGATGATCTACATAAAGAAATTAATCTACAAGGCCCAATGTTTGATAAAGACCGGCCTGTAAATCAGTTGCACTGGGGCGGTGGCACACCAACATTCATATCCCATGAGCAAATCACCAGCTTAATGAATGTCATAAAATCGAACTTCACTCTGCTGGATGATGATTCGGGTGATTACTCCATAGAAATCGATCCCAGAGAAATAAAAGAAGAAACAATATCGCTATTAAGAAATATCGGCTTTAACAGGATCAGTATCGGCGTCCAGGATTTCAACCCTAATGTACAAAAGGCTGTCAATCGCGAACAGACCTATGAGAAAACGCTTAATGTTTTCAATGAAGCCAGGAAACACGGGTTTCACTCAATCAATGTGGACCTGATTTATGGTCTACCAAAACAATCAGCAAGAACCTTTTGCAATACAATCAGCAAGATTGTTGAAATGAATCCTGATCGAATTGCGATATATAACTATGCTCATCTGCCCGATTTATTCAAAACACAACGTCAAATAAATGAAGATGAATTACCAGGTCCAAATGAAAAACTGGAAATATTGGGCGAATCAATTGAGTCACTGAAAGACGCCGGTTATATCTATATAGGTATGGACCATTTTGCCAAGCCTGATGATGAACTAGCCATTGCTCAGCGTAAGGGGAATTTACACCGGAATTTCCAGGGTTACTCCACCAACGCGAATTGTGATGTTATTGGCTTTGGGGTGACTGCAATCAGCAAAATAGGCAACTCATATTCACAAAACATTCGTACTCTTGAAGGCTATCACAAGGCATTAGAAAAAAATAACATCCCCGTTATGCGTGGTTACAAATTAACAGATGACGATGAATTGCGCAGAGAAGTGATTACACAATTAATATGTCACTTTCAGATCGATTTCCATGAAATTGAAGACTTATTCAAAATTGATTTCAAAGAATACTTTTCCAAAGAGCTACAAATATTGAAGGACATGGAAAAGGATGAATTGGTCAAAGTTAATGACAACAATATCGAAGTATTACCGACTGGTAGATTCCTCATCAGAAACATTTGTTCCGCTTTCGACGTATTTTTAAACCGGGACGATAACGTTCGCAACTTTTCTAAAATGATCTAACAACATTAATCTGGGTATATAGCTATGTTAACTACACCAACAATAAATGAAGAACAAATCAAACAATTTAAACAAGATGGATTCCTCCTGATTAAAAATGCTTTTAGTGCGGACGATATAAAAAAAATTGAATCTTGGGCGACTGAACTGGCTACTATGCCTGAAAAATCCGGTGCCCATTGGGTGTTTCATGAAACCAGTCAAATTGATCCTGATATTGAACTCATCAGTCGTATAGAAAAGATATCACCCTTTCACAATGGCTTTGCTGAATTAAGTGATGTCTTAAAACAGCCGATGGCAAAATTATTTAAGGAAAAAGCAGCCCTCTTTAAAGAAAAGATTAACTTTAAAATGCCTGGTGGCGATGGGTTTAAACCACATCAGGACTCACAGGCTGGCTGGCAGGATTATGCTGACTATTTTATTAGCGTCATGGTCTGTATTGATGAGGCAACGCTGGAAAATGGTTGTCTGCAGATGGTATCCGGTTTTCAGAACAGTGGTCTATTCCGAGAATGGGAACCACTCAACGATGACGATATGAAAAATATGGAATTCATTAATTATCCCACGAAGCCTGGTGATATTGTTTTTTTCGATTGTTATACACCGCATGCCTCCGAACCGAACCTGACCGATTCTACCAGACGGTTGTATTTTGCAACCTACAATAAACTCTCTGAGGGTGATCATCTGGAAAAATATTACGCCGATAAGTTTAAATCTTATCCGCCAGACATCGATCGTGTAACTGGTAAAGAATATGTTTTCAGGGTCTAGATTAAAACCTTAATGATGGTGGTGTGATGTTCCGGCTGAATCTGTATGATTGTGGTGATTTGAAAAATACAATGTCGATACTGGCAAACTGATTGCAATCAGAATCATCAATATGGCTGTTACCCACCTGAACTTAACATTCTTTTTTAGCCGATTAAGGTAGTCTGAAAAATAGCCTGTCGTTAACATCCCGGGCAGCGTGCCTAAGCCAAAAAATAACATGGTGAACATACCATCAATCACTGTTCCCGCACTTAAACTCAGTAATAAAGCGGAATAGACGAGTCCGCAGGGCAACCAGCCCCAAAGCATGCCAAACAAAAATGCACGCCAGAGAGTATCTATCGGGTATAAATATTTTCCGAGTGGTTGAATCCTCATCCATAATTTCATGCCAATCGATTCTGTGAATTTATTGATGGGAGCATAGCCAAGAATATTCATCGCCAGACCGAACAAAACCAGTGCAGCTATGCACTGCAAGATAAGATGAGCATTATTATTTTGTGAACTTTCAACAAACTGTGAACCCAGAAACCCAACTATTAAACCTGCAATCGTATAACTGCTGATGCGCCCCAGATTGTATGCGACGCTGCGATGAAAGATGTTTAATTTTGTTTTTTGTGTGGCATCGTTCGAACGACCGAGCATCAACGCGGTTAATATGCCACCGCACATACCAACACAATGCATGGTGCTAAATAAACCAAGATTAAATGCGATGATGAATGTGACGAACATGATGTTTTTGAAGACTTATCCGGATAATAAGTCTGGACTCTTTAAACCATTGTATTTTTATTTGTTGGCTTGTCTGAAAAACCACCGCAGATCGAATGTATAGCGGGCAGATTTTCCAGAATAATCGCCTTTCGATTTATTTTTACAAGTCCATTTCGTTGGAACTTGGTAAATAAACGGCTCACTGTTTCAATTGTCAATCCAAGATAATTTCCAATCTCCTGTCGAGACATCGGTAAATTATATTCTTTTGCAGAATACCCCCGTTTTTGAAAACGGGATGACAGATTAATTAAAAAGGTTGCAATTTTTTCTTCAGCACTCCGTTTATTGATAGTCATTAATAGCTGATTGTCGTTTGAAATTTCTCGACTGAGGAGCCTGAACATCTGATTCTGAAGATCCGGGATCTGCTTGCAGATATCAGTAATTTTTTCATAGGGCAAAGAACAATACGTCGCTGTCTCCATACTCACCGCTGAACAAGTATGCTTGTGATGCTCTATTCCATCAAACCCAATAATTTCACCCGGAAAATAAAACCCGATTATTTGTTCTTCGCCAGATTCATTAATTATGTATACCTTTACTGATCCTGATCGCACAGCATAAAACGACTCAAAGGGATCTTCAGCCCGAAAAATATGTGTGCCTTTTTCTATAGGACGAGAACCTTTTACAACAACTTCAAGTTTTTCGAGATCGTCAACATTCAAACCTCTAGGTAAACATAATTCGTGCAGACTGCAGTTGGAGCAATTCGCCTTGATCTTGGAAAAATCTATTACCTGTCCTGATTCAATCATTACCCAACACCATAATAAATCCTGTATATCCTAAAATATCAGATCTATTCTATGGTGCAATCAGAATGATACAAGCATTTGTTATAGTTAAATTTCATGAATTACAGCATGAATTCGACGTATAGTTGATATAGCGGCATTCAAGCTCTAAATAGACGAAAAATGCAGAGTGCGAGTTGTTCACATTCATGCGAAAATAGCCCTCACGTAATCAACCAAAAGGATTATGTAATCATGACTCGTCCAATTCAAACGCTACTGTGGATGTGTATCTTCACCATCATAGTTGCTATCGGTGGCATTCTGTTAATTGAACCACTCGGCAGCGCCTACGCATCCAATGTTGTATTTAATTCGATTATTCTGCTTGTATTAATTATCGGTATTGGTATTAATTTCCGACAAGTCTTACAACTTTATCCTGAAATAGACTGGATAGGCTGCTACCAAAATAATTCGCTTGGGCTAAGCAGTCCGAGGCCAAGATTATTGTCTTCGATGGCGCGTATGCTGGAAGGTAAAGAAGATCTCGTTATGTCGACTACCTCGATGCGTACCATTCTGGATTCTATTCGCAATCGACTTGAAGATTCTCGAGACTTGTCTCGATACTTGATCGGGGTACTGGTGTTTCTGGGTTTACTCGGAACGTTCTGGGGACTGATGGCTACCGTTAGTACTGTGGGCACACTCATCAATGACATGTCATTAGAAACAGAAAATGGTGCGGCCATTTTTAATAATCTGAAAAATAGTCTGGCCGGACCTCTGTCTGGAATGGGCGTTGCTTTTTCTTCATCCTTATTTGGCCTCGCTGGTTCACTTGTCGTTGGTTTTCTCGACCTGCAAGCTGGTCATGCACAAAACCGATTTGTGAATGAACTTGAAGAATGGTTGTCCAGTAGTGCGCGAATATCCAGCGGTATTATTGGTGATGAAGGTGGTGCAGTTGGTGCATCCTCTTATGTTCAGGCACTGTTGGAAAAAACTGCCGATGCTCTGGAAAAGATGCAACGTGCTGGAGCCAGTGAAGAAAATCAACGTGAGTTTCTTGCCAAACAAATGAGCGAAATGCGAGGTACGTTTGAACGGTTTAATGATCTGTTAGGAGAACAAAATGATCGACTTGATAAACTCAATCACACCCAAAACGACATAGCAAGACTACTCAAATCAACGATTGAACAAACACAAGAGTCACCTGCGAATGAAGAACTACGTGCTGAATTGCGACTAATGACAAAAACCATTGCTAATGCACTTTCGTCCAGAGGAACTTCGTGACAACGGTGCGTCGTAGAATACCACTAAACATCTGGCCTGCATTTGTCGATGCAACGGCATCCTTATTAATGGTCGTTGTATTTGTCCTGTTGCTTGCCATTCTGGGTCATCTTGTTTTAAGCAGCGCTTTGACTGATCGTGATCAGGCGTTATCTCAACTCAATAGTCGCATCACTAAACTTGCCGAGATACTCTCGCTGGAACAAGCAGAGACAGCGCGGCTTGGAAAGCTGTTAGCCGTTCGCACTGCAAACCTTGAACAAGCAGAGACACAAATCGCTACACAAAGGCTGGAAATAAAAGATAAAGAGACCTTATTAGCTGAGCGCGATGCCACCATAACGCAGCAGACACAAACCATCACTGAGCAACTTGAATTAATTGAAACACTAAAAATAGATATAGAGGCATTAACTGCACTACGCGATCGAATAAAACTGGAACTCGAAAAAGAGATAACAGAGCATGAATATGTACAACAACGTCTTGAAGAGGAAAGTGCGCTTAATATTACTAATCTCGCACAGATGGAATTACTGAACAGACAGTTGGAAGAACTGCGTCAACAACTCTCTGCCTTGTCCAGCGCATTGGAGGTTGCAGAGGAAGATATTGCAGAAAAACAGACTACAATCAATGACCTTGGCACACGTTTAAATACTGCCTTGGCAAACAAGGCACAAATGTTACAAAAATACCGTTCTGAATTTTTTGGACGGCTTCGTGATGCCTTGAGTCAATATCCCGATATTCGTATAGACGGTGACAGGTTTGTATTTCCATCAGAACTTTTATTCGAATCCGGTTCTGACCGGCTCGGAACGGATGGAAAAAAACAGGTTCAACAACTGGCAACTACATTAAAAGATATTGCGCAAATTATACCGGAAGATATTGACTGGATATTACGTATCGATGGTCATACCGATAAACGCCCAATTCTAAAGAGTGAACGATTCCAGTCTAATTGGGAGTTATCCTCGGCAAGAGCGATTAGTATGGTGCGAGAAATGATCAAAAACAATATACCTGCGAGCCGCATGGCCGCAACCGGGTTTGCTGAACACCATCCTGTTGATAAGGGTGAAACGGAAGAAGCCTATGCACGTAACCGGCGTATAGAATTAAAATTAACCAGTCGTTAACGAATTAATAATTGTCAAATTAAATCTCGTTGGCACTAAAATTTATAAAATCAAGCAACAAACTCTATTCATGAAAAAACTTTCCAGCCTGTTTTTAGGTATCATTATTTTATTGCCCGTTTCATCATTTTCATTCGCTCATGGCGTATCAGGCAGTGATGCTGACTTCATAGAACAGAGTATTGGCGTACAACTTATTCCTTTCATATATCTTGGCGCAAAACACATGGTGACAGGATACGATCATCTGTTATTTTTATTTGGCGTCATCTTTTTTATATACCGTCTAAAAGATGTTGGAATTTATGTGACGCTATTCGCTATAGGTCACAGCGTAACACTGCTGTATGGCGTGTTAAGCGGCACCTATATGAACGCTTATATAGTAGATGCCATTATTGGCCTTTCTATTGTATATAAAGCATTAGACAATCTGGGTGCTTATAAGCAATGGCTCAATTATCAACCTAATACAAAAGTCGCAGTACTCATCTTTGGCTTCATTCATGGTTTTGGTTTGGCCACAAAGTTACAAGACTTTAAATTATCTGATGATGGATTGGTCGAAAATATACTTGCTTTTAATATTGGCGTGGAGATCGGTCAATTATTGGCACTAACATTTATAATAATCATTATGGATTATTGGCGAAAAACAGATGTATTCATTCATCACGCGTATGCAGCAAATGTAATGCTCATGTCAGCCGGTTTTCTGCTATTTGGTTACCAATTATCTGGATTCATCATTACTTAAGAAGGAAAATAGTTTATGCCTGATATATCAGACTTGACTCACGAACAATTACCATCAAGCACTAAGCTCTTAAAGTCGACACTTATTGCGATTAGCGTTGCAACACTGATTTTACTCGTCGCTGTGTTACCGGCCGAATATGGTATCGACCTAACAGGCCTGGGACACAAACTAGGACTAACCAAACTGACAAACAAACCAATAACTGAAGTAGTTTCAACAAATATAACAACACCTGACCATGACTTAAAAAATACGATTGAGCATGACAAGAATTATTGGATTAGTGATGAACCTTTAAAATCCAAGACAATTAGTCTACCGCTATTACCTAATCAGGGCGCTGAGATAAAAGCTATAATGGAACAAGGTCAAAACTTTAATTACAGTTGGCAAGCTACCGGTAAACTCTATTTTGATATGCATGGTGAAAAGTTGAATGCAGCAACTAATGAATTCACCAGTTATTGGGAAGAACAAAACAAGAATGCCGCGAGTGGTAATCTGGTTGCACCCTTTTCGGGAACACATGGATGGTATTGGGAAAACCGGACTTCAGAACTGGTCGAAATTAAACTCGAGATATCTGGTTTTTTTAAAGATGTTTACCTGCCCTAGTTTACAGGCCTTTCTAAATGGCGCGCTCGGAGGGACTCGAACCCCCAACCCTCGGGTTCGAAGCCCGATACTCTATCCAGTTGAGCTACGAGCGCTAAGGAAAATCAAAGAGTTAGTGTTGCTGTTTCGCATTATATATCATTTTTCATGGTACGTTTATGGCACATTACGTTTAATTTTGTCTAGTAATGGTACGTTTATGGCACACGACTTTCACTCTGTACCCCGTCAGCCCCATGTGGACCAATTAGCCTAATTGGTCCACATGGGGCTGACGGGGTACAAGATAATCATTCTTTACTGAAAAATCAGGCGTTAATACATCTATATAAATGAATTAATCTGGACTGTCTATGTTGCTTAATATATTTATAAGGCAATCTTTCTCAATCGTAAGGCATTGCTTATAACCGATACAGAACTAAAACTCATCGCCGCCGCTGCTATCATTGGCGATAGTAACAATCCAAAAACGGGGTAAAGCACTCCCGCTGCAATTGGAATGCCAAGCGCGTTGTAGAAAAAGGCAAAAAACAGATTCTGGCGAATATTGCGCATGGTCGCTCGACTCAGTAAACGTGCTCTGGCTATACCACGGAGATCGCCTTTAACCAACGTGACCCCTGCACTCTCCATCGCGACATCGGTTCCGGTTCCCATCGCGATACCGACATGTGCCTGTGCTAATGCTGGTGCATCATTGATACCATCACCGGCCATCGCTACCTTACGTCCTTCTGCCTGAAGTCGTTTAACAACTTCGACCTTTTGTTCCGGCAACACTTCTGCGATAACCCAATCGATATTTAATTTTGCGGCTACAGCTTCCGCTGTTGTCTTGCTATCACCGGTGAGCATAACAATTTGAACATTGTCTTTATGTAATGCGGCAATGGCTTCAGCGGTTGATGCCTTGATTGGATCAGCGACACCCAATATCCCGGCAAGCTTTTTATCAATAACGACAAACATTGCTGTCTGTCCTTCTCTTCGTAATTCTTCTGCCTGTTTAATTAAAGGACTCACATCAATATCAAAATCCTCCAATAATTTCAGATTACCTATCGCTATTTGTTTATTATCAATAAATCCTTTGACGCCTTTACCAGTGATAGAATCAAATTCGCTGGTTACGCCAAGTGAAATAACCTTTTCTTCAGCACCAGCGACGATTGCCGCCGCTAATGGATGCTCACTGTTTTTTTCCAGACTCGCACCTAGTCGCAAAACCTCCTCTTCATTAAAATCCGTTGCCGTAATAACACTCACAAGCTTAGGCTTACCTTCTGTCAGTGTACCCGTCTTATCAACCACTAAGGTATCGATCTGTTCCAGAACCTCCAGAGATTCGGCATTCTTTATCAACACCCCAAGTGAGGCACCTCGTCCAGTTCCCACCATGATAGAAATAGGTGTTGCCAGACCTAGTGCACAAGGACAAGCAATGATTAAAACGGCTACGGCATTAATGACAGCATGAGAAAGTCTGGGTTCCGGACCCAACAAGCCCCAAATAATTAGAGTGATAACTGCACAGATAAGCACGGTGGGTACAAAGTACGCCGAGACAGTATCAACCGTTTTTTGTATTGGCGCGCGACTTCGCTGTGCCTCAGCAACCATATGTACGATCTGTGCCAGTAGAGTATCACCGCCTACACGTTGCGATTCCATAACAAGACTGCCAGTAGTATTCACTGTTGCGCCGATAACAGGATCACCAACATGTTTAGTCACTGACAACGGTTCTCCTGTCACCATTGATTCATCAACGGCGCTGCTTCCTTCGATAATTTTTCCATCGACAGGAATTTTTTCGCCGGGCCTGATCCGCAGATGATGTCCTATTTGAACATTATCCAACTGGATATCTTCTTCACTGCCATCCTCCTTTATCAGACGCGCTGTTTTCGGTGCTAGCCCTAGCAACATCTTGATCGCAGTATTGGTCTGACTCCGCGCACGAAGTTCCAGTACCTGTCCTAACAAGACCAACACAGTGATGACTGCGGCAGCTTCAAAATAGACTGGAATCAGACCTGCTTTAGTTTGTACTGATTCTGGGAACCAGCCGGGGAACAGGGTGGCAACAAGACTGTATGTCCAGGCAACACCCACACCTAAACTGATTAACGTAAACATATTAAGGTGTCGTGAAATAAGTGATGACCAGCCTCTCAGGAAGAATGGTTTTGCACCCCATAGCACAACAGGCGTTGCTAGACTAAGCTCAAACCATTGTCGCGTCTTTGGATCAATCACTTGTGAAAAGAACTCAGGCCAGAAGTCTGCAGCCATGGCGCTGATAAAGACGGGTACTGCTAATACCAGACTAATCCAAAATCGTCGTGTCATATCAATCAATTCGTGATTGTCTTCTTCGCCTTTCATCGCTACGGCTTCAAGAGCCATTCCACATTTTGGGCAATCGCCCGGCTCATCACGAATGATTTCGGGATGCATGGGACAAGTGTATTGTGATTTAGACGACGGGATTGGCGGTGACGATAGTTCTAATGCCATTCCACATTTTGGACAATCATCGGGGTGATCTTGCTGAATATCAGGATGCATGGGGCAGATGTATTTACCTGAACTATCCAGTTTATCGACTGCTTTTGTTTGATGGCTATGGCAACACTCGTTCACAAATTTTACTACACCTAAAATAGACTATTGAGAGTATATATCGTACGTATTAAATAAAATTGATTCTGATCAATACCTGAATTTAAAAGTAAAATTCCAGGCCCGCACCAATATCAAAATCCGAATCATGATTTATGACCCCGGTCATTTTTGTATTGAACTGATACTTTAGTCGAAATCGATGCTCGTTATCCGTATTCCAGTTCCAATCAAAATTAATGTGTTTAGTTAACTGGTAATCGCTTTGTAATTGAAACCGAAATTGTCCATTTGAATCATAGCGTAAGTCAGATTCGACCAGAAAGGGCAATGTGTAATTAATTCCGACAATAACCCTATTGTTAATATCATCAACATCACGTTCAAGATTGACCCCGCCATAGAGACCTAGAAAACGTGTTATACGACGTTCATAAAATGCTTCAATATCATATTCATTTTTATAATCGAAGTCGTAATGCAGATTAATCGTATTCCGTGTATCCATGCTCCACAGTTCACCCGCCATCATATTTGATTGAAATGACATATCAGCAAAGCTATACCATGGATCGCCATTTGCTCTCAGGTTTTTATAAAACTCGGCATTTAAATCACTAGTAGGCTTGCTGTCTTCATAACGCACTACTCGCGCCATACCATTTTTCATATGATAGAGGTTATGACAATGGAAAAACCAGTCTTTCTCTTCATTTGCAAAGAACTCGATAACCACTGTTTGGAAAGGAGGGACATTTACAGTATGTTTTAGTGGAGAATGATCGCCTTGCCCATTTAGAACCCGGAAAAAATGGCCATGTAGATGTACTGGGTGATGCATCATAGTTTCATTTTTCAAGATAAAACGAACATTCTCTCTTTTCTTGATTAATATCTTGTCATTTTCAGATAGCGTCTCATTATTAAACGACCAGACATAACGTTTCATACTCCCGGTGAGTCTTAATAATATTTCGCGTTCAGTATTGTCCTGATTGAGTGAAGTATCATTTGGAGAACGCAATGCATCGTATTCATCTAGCACATTAATTCTGGAATGATGCTCACGCTGCATAGACATTTTTTCATGATTTGGATGTTCTTCAACGCCCATCGACATTTGATGCATGGAGTGGTCCATTAGAAAAGGATTTGGTTTTGGCACATCCTTTGTTTCGACAGTTTCACCCTCTCCTACAAACAAAGAGGCATAGCCCGTTACATCCTCCGATGTTGCTCTAAACTCATAAGCCTTATCATCTTTCGGAATGGTTATTATAACGTCATACGTTTCGGCTATGGCAATTCGCAAACGCCCAACACTGGTTGGGACAACGGGTTGACCATCTGCTTCAATAATAAGCATATCGCCACCCGCATAGTCGACATAAAAATAACTTGAGGCGCCAGCATTGATAATGCGTAACCGCACTTTACTCCCGGGCGTTAAACCTTCCAGCCTTGATTGTTCTTTACCATTGATAAGAAATGCGTCATAACCAACATCAGAGATATCCATGGCATCCATTCTAATTAGAGAATTTTTAAATCGAGCCTTTAATGCGGGCCAGCCATTTTCAAAAATCTTGTCCCAGGACTGCACAGCATTTTTCTTCAAGGCATAATAATTATCTTTACGTTTAAGGTTCTGCAATACCTGTTTCGGGTTTTCATTGGTCCAGTCTGATAATACGATAACTTTCTCAACATCATATTCGTAAGGCTGTTCATCATCATGAAACACCATTGACCCATAAATACCGCGCTGTTCCTGTAGGCCTGTGTGCGAGTGATACCAGTATGTGCCTGCATGCGTTACCGGAAACTCATAGGTAAATGAACTGCCCGCCTTGATCGGCGATGTAGTTAAATATGGCACACCATCCTGATCATTTGGCAACAACACACCATGCCAATGTATAGATGTTTCATTCTGCATTAAATTATTGAATGTGATTTTTAGAGTGTCCCCTACCTTTGCTTCAATTGTTGGCGCGGGGATTTTATCATCGATCGACATTGCCATGGCAGGCTGCCCGACTATATTTACTTCTTTGTAATCTATATCAAAAGTATAAATCACAACTTCCGCTTTGCAGATCGTTGTGAAAATCATCAAACATAATATGCATGATTTTTTAAAAAACAGCATGGTATCTCCTGCGCGTTTGACCAGACATTTACCATGTCCAGTAAAAATAAAAACTTATTACAGCAACAGAATTAGAACTTTGGAGGATGAAAGATGGTGCTTTGTGGAATATTTGGATAAGGATTTATCGTAATGTTCACCAAATCATTACTTGCGAGGAATTGTAATTTTATGGTTTCACTGAAAACTGAATTGAGGGTGTTACAGCCAAAATAATCACAGTGAAAGCAACCGGTGTTGGAATCTTCGTGGTCAGCAACATTGTTATCGTGACATAAAACCTGTTCAGTGTTCGAACCTGAATGATTTGCCAGACCATTCTTGCAATCCATCGCAGACAATATTGACGAATACATCATCAATGTCATCAACACATAAACGAGGTTTTTCTTGTACATAATCATGTCTTTGAATATAGCATAATATTAGTGTCTGAGCCCTGCCAGAGGCACTGTAGTCCTTTCCATTAACAGACTCTTCTAGCCTGAATAAGGTTCAAATGCATGAAGTTTTAATGTAGACGCATCTATTGATTTACTCAGATAGCAAATTATTGGGTGTTTTTCGATAATTTCTGTCTTAAAAACCTGAAATAGCTGATTATTCTGGCAAAACCCGTTAGTTTCTCCTATAGTGCACCAAGCTACAGATAGTGTTATTGGCAGTTTTGGTTTTTTCCATCCGTGATACTCTCCATGATTTACCCGTTTCATTACCTGTACAACACACTATTTGTTTAATTTATTGCAGGTGCAAAGAGACATGGCTACAGGAACAGTAAAATGGTTTAACGAATCTAAAGGTTTTGGTTTTATCACTCAGGATGACGGCGGCGCAGATGTATTCGTACATTTCAATGCTATTCAAGGCACCGGATTCAAAACCCTTAATGAAGGTCAAAAGGTAACTTATGATGTCGAGGACAGCCCTAAGGGCCTCCAGGCAACTAACGTTTCCGCTTAAGTAATACCCGATCGGATAAAACGATATAAAGAAGCCCGTTTCGGCGGGTTTCTTTTTTTGATTTATTTACCATAACCACTTCAATACTCCGAAAGGGGAAAAGAATTGAAAAAATTATTTATTGGCAATTTAGCACCCACTACCAGCGAGCAAGAACTTGAGAACCTGTTTTCAGAATTTGGCAAAGTTCGATCACTTAAGTTAATTAGTGATGTTTTTTCTGGCCAGTGTAAAGGTTTTGGCTTTATAGAGATGGAAGGCCATGAGGCTCGAGCTGCTATCGCCGGATTAAATGGCAAAGATTTCAACGGTAAGCCGATAAAGGTTAACTTCGAAGTCATTAAACCTGGACGTGGTCGTCGCTAAACCAGAATCAAATCTATATAGCACCTATATACTATTACTTTCATCAGACTACACTTGGTGATTCCAGATACATTGGAATCACCCTCTGCTTATAAAACCTGTTACCTAGTATAAACGCACTGATTTTCATATTAATTAATGCTTGTTTTCAAGTAACAGTTTTTTATCAATCTCTATGAACTGACTGGCTTCCTTGATTAGTGAATCCGATGTTAATTGAGTGACTCCATACACTTCTACTTTTGTTTTGAATCGCTTTTTTATTCGTTGCAACAAGATATCGAAATCGCCATCACCTGAGGCTAATATGACAGTATCGCAGTTTTCTGCCTCTTCATAGATATCTAACGCGATACCAACATCCCAGTCTGCTTTCGCTGTACCATCATGACGTTGCAACATAGGCTTGAGTTTTACGGTAAAACCAATAGCGCGCAGAATATTTTGAAACTGCATTTGTTTTACATCGCCCCTGTCCGTGGCATAGGCAAATGCGCTAACAACTTGACGATTATGTGTGACTTTTGACCAAAACTTGTTGTAATCAAAACTGGACTGGTAAGCCTGACGACAAGTATAGTAGATGTTCTGTACATCAACGAAGATACTGATTTTTTCCAATGTACTACCTGCCGTAGATATTCTTAAATAAACATAATACCCCTATACAGACTACCTGTACTGAATAATTTAGATGTAGATAACTAATATGGTTTAACCAATATCAGGTGTAAACTATTATTATTGAGGAAGTGAAAATTAACATTTATCATATCTTGATCTGGATCAAGAAAGAGTTTTGTTAATAGCTCATTATTAAATCAGCTTTTCATGGAGTAACACATAAATATGAAAAATCCATATTACAAACTATTAAAAATAGCTGTATTTTTTTACTTTACTTCATATATAAATATTGCAGTCGGCTTAACTGCAGATGAGACCGTCTACGAGACCACACAGGAAATTATAGACCGGCTCCAGAAAGAAAAAGATCGGCTTAAGGCTGAACCAGAATATATACAGGAAATTGTACGTGAATTAATAGTTCCACACCTGGACTTTAGTACAATGTCTGCCCTGACCATGGGTAAAAATTGGGACATATTGAATGGCAATATACGAGAGTGTGTCAGTCATGGTTTTAAAAACCTTTTAGTAGAACGATACGCATATGTCCTTCTCAGTTACCGCAAACAGGACATTAATTATCAATCTGCCATACCGATTGGTGAAGAAGATTACGTCTCTATAAGACAGACTTTATCTCGCCCTGAAGTAAAGCCTTCAACCATCGAATATCGCATGCGGCCTGATGGTGATCTCTGGAAAGTAGTTGACCTTGTCATCGACGATGTAAGCTTAATTAGAAATTACAGAAAAATGTTTAATAAAGACATCAAGCATCAGGGGCTGACAGACTTTATTTATAGTTTTGATGAGTGTAAAAACTAGAATATTATAATTTCGGGGAATTATTAAAATTCAGTTCATCTGCTTGTGAAACTCTCATCACTGTATAATTCTCTGGTACTAAAAAACCCCGTTTCGATACTGGTTATAACCTTTTGCATCGTTTGCTTTTCAATATTTTATTCCTTTAACTTTGAACTTGATGCTTCAGGTGAGTCACTCGTTCTGGAAAACGACAATAGTCTGAATTATTACCGGAAAATCAGTCAGAAATATGCTTCTGATGACTTTATTGTTATTACTTTCAAACCTTCTTCAGAACTCCTATCCAAAAAGTCTATAACAGCTATTCGCTCACTCAGGGATGCTCTATTAAAAATAGACAGTATTGAATCTGTTAATTCTATTCTTGACGTGCCCATTATCTATGAGTCCGGATTAAAACTATCCGAAATTAATAGTCACTTACCTACATTTGGATCAGGAAAAATAGATAAAGATACTGCATATAAGGAATTCAAAACAAACCCACTATACCGCGAATTGCTCGTTAGCAAAGATGGCACAACAACCGCTTTACAAGCTTTGTTCAAGAGAAACATTGAATATGATGATTTGTTAAATCGTCGACTGGAATTGCAAACATCGGAACAGATATTGACTAAAGACGAACAGGCTGAGCTTGAAAAAATAAAGCTGGAAATTAAAAACAAGAATAGATTGCTATCGATACAACGACAAGAAGATATAAAAAACATACGGGAAATTATCGACCAACAGCGCACTTATGGACAACTGTATATGGGAGGAATCCCGATGATCACGGTTGACATGATTCGGTTCATTAAGCATGACCTTCTGGTATTTGGTAGTGGTGTGTTTTTATTCCTGATTTTAATCCTGTCCCTGTTTTTTAAAAAAATTCGATGGGTTTTGTTACCCATGTTAATCTGTGCTATCACAGGATTAGTAACGATTGGATTAATGGGATTTAATGGCTGGTTTGTAACAGTTATCTCATCTAATTTCTTATCCATCCTTTTAATTATTACCCTTTCATTAACGATTCATCTCATTGTTCGCTATCGCGATTTGCAACTGATAAAGCCTGAGTCTGACCATGTTGAGTTAATTCGATTGACTACAATATCTATGTTTCGTCCTTGTTTTTACACTATATTGACTACAGCCGTAGCATTCGCTTCTCTGGTCGTGAGTGAGATTAGGCCGGTAATTGATTTTGGGTGGATCATGGTACTGGGGCTGTGTATCTCATTCATTGTCAGCTTTACTGTCATGCCAGCATGTTTAACGTTGTTTGGACATATAGATAAACCTACTGATATTGATATCACTAAAAAAATTACATTGAACCTGGCTAAAGCTGTACACCGCAGTCCGCTACTAATAATCATCACTTCAGTATTACTCGTGTTTCTAATTGGTTTTGGTATTACGAAACTTGAAGTCGAAAACAGGTTTATCAATAACTTTAAATCAGATACTGAGATATATCAGGGCATGAAAATAATCGATAATCAGTTAGGTGGGACTATGCCACTTGATATTATCATCGATCCCGATAAGGACTTCATAGAAGTCAGAGATGAGCTGGCAACAGAAACGAATGCACTGGATGACTTATTTTTTGATGATCATGATGATTTATCTGAGCCAAGTTATTGGTTAAACCCAATCATGTTAAAGAAAGCCAAAAAAGTACATGAGCATCTGGAATCGTATTCTGTAATTGGTAAAGTAATTTCAATTGTCACTTCATTAAATATTGTTGAAAAATTAAACGGCGCGCCTTTTGAAGAATTCGAGTTAGCATTATTACGAAAACGAATTCCTGATGTGATAGCTGATGATCTTGTCAAACCATATATGTCTTATGATTCCAATCAATTACGGTTTAGTGTTCGCGTCATTGAATCTGACCCAACATTAAACCGTAAGGAACTATTAAACAGTATCCATCAATTCCTGACGAGTGAATTAGGCCTGGAAGATTACCAGGTACATTTAACCGGGATGATGGTTCTTTATAACAACATGTTACAAAGCCTTTTTCGTTCGCAGATACTAACTATTGGCGCTGTTTTTACCGCCATATTCTTAATGTTTATACTTTTATTTAGAAAAATTAATCTGGCATTAATTGCTATTGCGCCAAATCTGTTTTCAGCAGTTTTGATTCTCGGAATTATGGGCTGGGCAGGTGTGCCACTGGATATGATGACAATAACGATCGCTGCCATAACAATTGGTATTTCGGTTGATGACACGATTCATTATGTACATCGTTTACAACATGAATATCCAGTAGATCGGGATTATAATGAGGCGATTAATCGTTGCCATGGCAGTATTGGCAAAGCAATGTACTATACTTCCATAGCCATTATATTTGGTTTTGCATTACTTTCCTTATCTAATTTTATCCCGACTATTTACTTCGGACTTTTAACAGGATTTGCTATGTTTGTTGCATTAATAGGAGACTTACTGTTACTGCCCGCCATAGTATTGATTGTAAAGCCCAGGATCATCTGATTCTTTTGGCGATTATCTCCTTAATCTCAATTTAAAGGTACGAGTAGTGCTGGCTTACCTGCTTTTGCTCGAATCCAGTTAATCGCACGCAACACAGAAGGTCGAGCAATAATCCAACGTTCCACATGATACTTGCCAGGGAAGTCGATCAGCACCAAGCCAATAATAATAGTCAAAATACCCTGCCCTGGCAGAGCCAGCATCAGAATACCCGTAAGTATAAACACGACACCTAGCAGGTTTTTCACTAGAAGTAATGGGATACGTAAAGATGGATGCAACTTGGGCCATGGTTTACGATGCCTGATCGGTAGTAAGAAATAGTCTTCTGGTAGACACACCAGAATAACGGGAACCATAACCAAGCTTAAGATGAAAAAAATGATGGAAAAAAATAACATCCACCATGCCAGTGTCTCATTATCAGATAACCATTCAAACACGTTATTTACTCATCAGTATTTTTTATACTGCCAGTTCAAAATCTGCAATTAGCGGCAAGTGATCCGATGCTAGTCTAGCCAGATTACTGTGACCTGGAAAACTGTGTAGAAAATCTAATTCTCCACGATAATAAACATGATCAAGCTGACGTACCGGCATGATTGCTGGAAAGGTATTTGCTTTTTTACTGACTGATTTGAATCCTGCCGGAAACATTACATTCTTACCCAGCGTATTCCAAACATCATTATAATCACCTGCAAGCACTACAGGGGTCGCTTGATGTATATTTTTCAAACAAGAGCTATCCAAGATCTTCCGCAACTGCATAATCCGCTCAAAACCAGCCAATCCTAAATGACAGTTTATAAGTAACAGTGTTCGCTGATGTTCTTTTCGTAAATGACAATGCGCAACCAATGCTTGACGGCGTTTCTTCATAGATATTGTTAAATCAATATTCTGTATATCTGATAACGGGAATCGACTCAATATAGCATTGCCATAATGTCCTCTTTTCAGTTTCACGTTTGGCTGAAATGCTCTGTATTTCATCAACAGTGCATCACCAATAAGGTCAACCTGTCGATGAAATCGTGAACGTGGCACATCATCATCAACTTCCTGCAAAAAAACTATATCAGCATCATAGTTCTTTAAAATTGTAATAATACGTTGCGGAAGATAACGTCGATCTACACCACCGATACCCTTATGCATATTGTAGGTAATTATACGAAATTTCATTCTTGGCAAAGTATTATTCCATTAGTGGACTAGATATCATTATTCGAAATTATCTTTCTCGTTCTGAAGCTCTTTACGTAACCCCTTATAAAGCTCTCGATATTCCTCTCCTTGACCAAAATCAACAAATTGTGCATAACGTCGATGTGGGTCCAGAATTTTACGTGCATGCTTTATGGGACACCAATATTGTTCAGTCCGAGCTGCTATCTCGCGCGCATAGGAAAAAACACCTCCACCATAGCCACAATAAACACAATTAAGTTTTTCAATAGAATTTAAATAAGACAGATTATGTCTATCAATAATAATGTATTTAGATCTAGTGACCTTTGGTATACGGTACAAGGGGAAGCAGATTGCTTGATACAAGGTAACCCATAAATCGAGAATAACCAATGGCAATATTACGCTATAAATAATGGGTGCTGTTATCACATTACGCGGTTTACTGTGTCGTATAAAACTAAAGAGACCTGTTTTAAAACGTCGTTGTGCTATGCGAATATTTTTCTCAAATCGTACTTTTGTCCCTTCTATGCGGTAACTTAATGCGACCTGTTGCTCCTGAATTAGTTTATACAGTTCATCTTCGAGCTTGGTTATTTCTGATAGTATCTCTCTTATCTGCTCATTCATAATAGGCCTCAGTTAAGCTATAACTTCTTAAGTTAGTATTATGTTATCTGCTGGATGCTCCAATGACTATTTGTTATTTATACCGAGTGGAGCAATAATCAAATATTAGATCAACTGTATTTTGAATTTCATGCCGGAAAGAACAGATAACCCGAAAGCAAACTCAGACATTCCTGATACACTCGCTGATCGCATAGATAGAGCAATTAGCATGGCCTTGAAGATTATCCTCGCCATAGGAGCTGTACTTGAAGCAATACAGGGAAACTGGTTAAACACAATTGCTGTCACAGGTATTATCATTCTCACATTTTTCCCTTTATTGGTGGGTTATCGACTGCATGTACGTATACCACCCGAATTCGAGTTACTGGCCGTTATTTTCGTCTATGCCTCTTTGGTTTTAGGTGAAGTGTATGGTTTCTACACTAAGTACTGGTGGTGGGATATTTTGTTGCACACAGGCTCTGGCTTGATCTTGGGTATTTTCGGCTTTTTACTGGTCTATGTAATTAACGAACATGACGATCTTGAAATGCATATGAAACCATCGTTTGTTGGTTTGTTTGCTTTCATGTTTGCGCTTGGCATGGGCACACTATGGGAAATTATCGAATTTACTCTAGACCAATCCTTCGGAATGAATACCCAAGTCAACAGTCTGGTAGATACGATGAGTGACTTGATTGTTGATGGCATCGGCGCACTCATTATTTCCGTGCTTGGTTATAATTATCTTCGCACACCGCAAACTGATTCTTTTCTGGAACGCTGGATACAACATTTCATTGTACTTAACCGGCGATACTTTCCTCGTAGAAAGAATTAAAAGCTTCTATCAATTAAGAACTTAATTTAGCTTCTTATTAGCTTGTCGCAAGGCAATACGAGCAAAAACGGGGCCAATGATTTCGAAAAACACGGTAGTACTAATAACAACCGACAGTAGTAATTGCTTGTATTCCGGAAACTTATTCGCCGCAACCAATGCCATACCCATAGCAACTCCAGCTTGTGGCAACATTGCAAGCCCCATCCAACGACACGTTACAGTATCAGCCTTACTACAATAGCCGCCAATATAGGCACCTATTATTTTCCCAAAGACCCTACATATAATATAAACAGAACCAATCAAGCCAATATCTTCCAATGCGCTAATATCAAATGAAGTCCCCGCTAACACAAAGAATATAATCATAAACGGCCACTCTATATCTTCGATAGAATGAAATGGACGTTCATGATGCCTGGCAAGATTGGCAATTACAGCTCCCATCACCATGGAAGCAATCAAAAAAGAGACATCCAACCACAATGCCAGTCCTCCACAAATGAATACCAAGCCCAATGCCTCAGCTAATATGGGCTGTCCCATTTTAACCCTTCCAGTTAAATACGCTGATGGTAAGCCGATAATCAGCCCAACAATTAATGCTCCTCCTAGCTCATGTGTGATCGTGGTCATCACTGAAACATCTGGATGGAGACCACTCATTGCAGCAACAATTGCAAGACCGAGACTAAACAAGATTAGAGCCCAACCATCATCAAGTGCAACAATTGAAAGTAAAATTTTAGAGAATATACTTTTGTGATTAGATTCCATTACTGAATCTATAGATGCAGCTGGGTCAGTAGCAGCCGCAAGGCAGCCTAATATTATAGCTACTGGCAGCGGAACACCCATCAGACAAAGTCCTAAAATAACGATTATGACACTACCAATAGCTGCACTGATAGAGATCCATAATATTTGATTACTCGATTCTCTCAGTAAAACAATAGTGAGTTTTCCACCTAATAGAAAACCCACCATTAGCAATGTCATGTCCGCAATAATCTCAAAATTATTGCTAAACAAAACCGAAACAAGACCCAGACCATCTTCGCCAATAATGACACCAAAAATCAATAGTAATGTGACTCGCGGCAAAAAAGTATGTCGACCTAGATAATCAGCGGCTAATCCAAGTAGAAGTATGCAACCAAGTGTTAATAAAAATTGTGCTGCTGTGTCCATTACAATAATATTCTATGATTAATTTTTAATAATTTAATACCATATAATTTATATAATTGACTACGCTCACCCGTTTTTAACAGGATAATTGTTTTAATTCTATAGATATAAAGTTTTAATATTGTCACACAAATAATTTATAAACTGACAATGATTAATAGTCCTGATTCTGGGAGTTAATGTGCATAAAAATACATATCATTTTATATTATTAATTATCTGCCTAATTAATATTAATACAACACTCGCAGATGAGGAATTATCCGTTCCATCTAACGAGTTGGAGTTTCATGTTATCTATAGTGAAAAACTACGTGTCATTATGCAACGCATGAATCAATTAATTTATGTAAAGGAATTGAGCGAATTAAGAAAAGAAGAAATACGAACTCAAAACCTTGACGAATTAGTTTATGCTGTTAATGAATTAGGATTTGCAGCAATTATCTTGACAAAAGCGTTGCCTGGTTTCAATTTAACTAGTGAAGAAAAAGATATTTTTCAGGCCATTTCTATACAATTACAAAGAGAAGCAGAAAATATAAAGATAATGTTTGAAGAAAATGACTACGCTAGCATGGAACGTTCTTATAAACGTTTAAATGATACGTGTGCTGCCTGTCATGAATTATTCCGACTCTGATTTATGCCCACTTTAAACGACTCATACGCACAATCAATATTGCAGTAAATGGTAAAACTAATCCAATCAAAATAGAGACAATTATCAAATCTCCTAATTGACTATAGTCCGCAGGAGTTTCAAGAATGCCTGTTGTTTCATCTCGCACCTCACGTGTAACAATATATATTTCATTTAAGTATTTCGTGCCAAGTTGCGATAATGATAAGGCGAGATTAGTAAATGAGGCCATAACTGCGAAAAAGGTTGCTTTTAATTTTGCTGGCGCAGAATTCGCGATCCAGGCCAACATTGGAATCATTGCGATCTGTCCCAATGGGGATTCCAGCGTGGTATTTACCAATGTAATAAATCGAGCGTCGACAATCCCCCCTGTTAAGGCGCTAGTCCACTCATGTAGACCGTAAAACATACCAAAATACGGTAACGTTAAAAGTGTAGCAGTAATAGTAAGCGCACCGATTACATAGGCAATAGAACGTTCCGCCATGAAACGACGAAAGATGAACATCCCCGCTAATGTAAGCACGCTTCCAATTAGAGATAGTACTGAAAAGAATTGGGGATCGAATTTTAGTTCATCAATCATCCACCAGGTCAATCCCGGTCCCTGCGTTGGTATAGCGCGAAATATAAAAATTATAATTGCAGTACCGATCAGCGTCACTCTAGCTTCGGGTTTCAGCTCACGGGTAAATTTTGCTATTAGAAAGGTAATAATAGCAAATGAACCCAGAAATATAATTTCCTGATTATAGGTATACTGGCTAAAACCCATTCCAAGAGTAAAGATTACGAATGCAAAACTGCCTCCTAAAATCCACCAGTTAGGTTCAGTCTTTTCTGTAACTTCTTGCAGGTGCTTTTCTATTTCAGATTGACTTACACCCCTAAGACGTAAGCGGCGAACATCTCTGCGCCTTATAAATCCAGCTAATACAACGCCTGTAATAGATATGAGCGGGATCGCAAGAGCCATAAAATATACATTACGATAAATATTTGTTTTCTCTGAACCGGGTAGAAGCTGAACGTCCCTAAAGACATATAGATTTATGAGTGCAACTATTACTGCACCGCCAATGATTGCCACTCGTCCCAAAGTCTGCATAGTTGTATGCATCAGTTTAAGTCTGTCTTGATCAAACGGATGGCCCGTCTCATCTATGCGTGGTACCGCATCGACTGTCATAGCATCCGCGACAGTATCCTGAATCACATATCCAATGGGTGACAGTAAGGTGCTTATAACAAACCAGGTTCCAGCTGACATCACGGCTGTCATTGCTTCACGATTAGTAAGCAACCCAACCATAATGAGTAAACTCAATGCGATTAATACTGCGCCTACATAAACAAGCCAACCTTTCCAGCGCCAAATAAGATCGATTAAATGACCCAGTGGCATTTTCAATGCCCAGGGGATGTTGGCCCAAAAAGTCAGTGCTGATAAAAATGCAGCAGAAAGACCTAGATATTCCTTAACAAAGAAGGTCCCAACTATACCAGTTAGTCCAGCAATACCCGCAGCCATATAGACCATTAAGGGTGGTAGATATGACAGTCGCATCTCACGGCCCAATGCAAGAATATTTGAATCTATCCAGCAATAAATACCCATATAATTAAAATCCTGATACTACGATGTAATTTACAACTAATAAGTGGTATTTTTTATAATAAAAATTTGTGTTAGATCAAAGAAATAGCATGTAGATTATTATAGTTTAAACATATGATGACGAATTTAAAAAGACTATCTCTACATTTACTATTACTCGTAAACGTCACTGTTTGTGATGCTGTAGAAACATTAGTGATCGAGGTAGACCAACAAGAAGAAAAAATAGAGTTGCATGGAGTCTCTGCTAATAGATTGCAATTTCTTATGCAAAAATATAAATTTAACAACGCATGACAGCAACAATATAGATACAAGAACAGATAGAATCATGCAACAAGATATGGATGATATGATAGAGGCGGTAGAAGAACTGCTGTTCCATGCAGAGATGATGTCAACCAATTCACCATTACCCGATCTGACAAAAAGCGATATTATTACTTTCCGCTCACTTGCCGGCAAACTCTATACTGAAGCCTTGAATATCCAACAAATAACCAGAAAGCATGATTTAAATACTTACGATTATGAATTGCTCGACGTTAATTATCATCGTCTTAATCAAACTTGTGCGACATGCCATAAAATATTCAGGGACAGAGAAGTTAATAAATAGCCATATGCTTCTTACCAATTCTCATTAGCCGTTCGAACATCAACTTCAAAGGTCCAGGCAGTCTTTGGCTGTTTATAAAGATATTCATAAGCATCTACTATGCCTTCAATGCTAATCATACCTTCGTCACCCAATTGCTCGGCATAGTCGCTATAATTAGCATGTGCTTTTTCACCATTAATAAGACCGTCTATTACAACATGACCAACGTGTATTCCTTCTGGACCCACTTCTTTTGCCATAGCTTGTGCAAGTGTTCTTAGTGCTGTTTTAGATGCATTAAATGCTGAAAAACCAGCGCGACCACGCAACGAGGCACTGGCACCAGTATATAAAATCGTACCAGCGTTATTGCTCTGCATACGTCTAATCGCTTCACGTCCAAATAGAAAACCGCCAAAGCAACATGCCTTCCATGCTGCTTCAAAATATTCAGCATCCATGCCTACTATTCGACCTGGAAAATTATTACCCACATTGTATATAGCAACATCGACAGGACCGATTTTATTCGCCGCATCAAATAAATTCTTTATTTGAGTTTCACAGGTGCTATCAGTGACAAATGCTGTCGCCTTTCCAGCATTAGCTTCGATATTCGACACTACTTTATCTAACTTAGACTTTGTGCGTCCGGCCACGAGAATGTGTTTTCCGAGTAATGCAAATCGTTTACAGAGCGCTGCTCCAAGCCCATCTTCCGGACCAACACCAAGGATAATTGCTGTACTTATAGCCAATTTATTACTCTCCCTCTATATAATTGAATTGCAATAATAACTAATAAGCTAATGGCAGCTTAGTGCTCGTCACAAAAACATTATTCTCGTTGGTCACTGTACTAAATATATATTATACATAAGGAGTAAGAGTCAAATCATCAAAATACAGCTACAAAAATAATGATAATCCCATGGACGAATTGAATATAATCTTGTTGTATGAAAGTTAAATTATGCGGAAATCGATTAAATTAATTTCAAAAAATATAAATGAAATTTTTAGTTTTTATAAAGGTAATAATTTTCGATATGACTATGCTTCACCAGTGGGTCCAGCCCATTCTTTATTATCTATAACATCCCAACCAAAATTATAGTCAATGCTATCACTTTGTCCTGACTCATTACGAGGGCCACTTTGACTGTATTCAAACTCAACCTTATCAAACAACAAAGTTATGTGCTCTTTAAAAAAATCATCACCAATTCCACCACCAGAGACAATAGCTTTTATGACTACGCCTTCAAGTTTAATTTCGAGATATTTTTTTGGGGCTTCTCTTTTGCCCATAACAGGAGTAACACTGAACTCAGCATTAGCAATATGATCTCCCTTGGCAAACAAAGACCTGATCCCGGGGCTATCTATACCAATAGGTTTGATTACAGATAACTCATTCATTGATGTTTTATAGTCATCCGTTTGATGCACAATTTTTCGATTACTGCTCATATTCCAGTTCCATGAATGTATTTCTGACCAGCCTTTATGATGAGGGCATGTCGACCCTCCCATAATTCCGTCTATTTTCATATTCATCTGTAAATCCATAACTTTCTCCAATTATTACGCATTAATACATATTTAAAGTGCTGTTATTCCATGACTGAGTTCTTATGCAACGTTAAATTCTGTCATATAAATTTCATTAAGATTACACTGTCTTTTATCATTGATAATAGTTCCATCACGGGTTGGATCTACCACAGAAAATACTGTATTGGCTTACCCGAATAAATCATTTTGCTGGAATGAACTTAATTACCTTACGCCCTATTCTATTTAATAGCGATTTTTATCACTGTATTGAGCTAGCAACAGAAGTTTCAACTTCAATAAGGATAGTAGCTTGATTTATAACACTATTATCAGATTTTAAATAAAAAAAATCCCCGACACCGAAGTGTCGGGGACATCTTAACAAACGCTTGTTTGCTGAGATCTTATGGCAGAGAGAAAACCATCAAGACACCACTGTTACGTGATGAATTCAACAGTTTACGATAACCACCCACAGCACCTA
>JAURNW010000026.1 GCA_030829985.1 Gammaproteobacteria bacterium
AACGTGCATTGATTAAACAAAATACCTTGGCACTACGTAAACAGATGCATTACGATAAACAACACATTAACTAACCCGATGAACCGATCTGTCTCTTAGTTTATGCCGCTCTTTGTCCAAAAGGTTTTGACGACGTACAAGAAGCATTACGTAAAGCAGAAATACAACGTTTTAAGAAAGGAGCTAGTGATTTTTTTCTGGTAAACATCAGAGAAAATACAGCTGCCGAAGCAAAAGTGCGTTATTTCCTTGCAGGACTCCAACGTGAAGTAGCGCAGACTAACTTTGATGCCGCAACGGCTAATCTGGAAAAGCTGGGCATTAATGAGAATATTATTAGTAATTAGTAACTTTTCTATATCCGCTTTGTTTCGAGAATAGACGAAACAATTTAATTTTCAGCCTTCGAAGTTGTAAGCAAGTTTCTTGTCCGTTTGACTTGTGCTATGTATGCTTGCACAAATTTAAATTAATGAATAATGAATAATAAATAATGAATAATGAATACCTTCCGAATCAGATAGAAACTAACATCCAAAAGAATTGGGAAAATACCAAGCCCTTTAAGGCAGTAGAAGATCCCAATAAAGAAAAATTTTATTGTCTATCAATGTTCCCTTATCCCAGCGGGAAACTGCACATGGGTCATGTGCGTAATTACACGATTGGAGACGTAATCAGTCGTTATCAGCGAATGCAGGGCAAAAATGTTTTGCAGCCTATGGGTTGGGATGCGTTTGGCCTACCTGCGGAAGGTGCCGCAATAAAAAACAATGTGCCACCTGCAAAATGGACCTATGAAAATATCAACTACATGCGTGGTCAACTAAAACGATTGGGCTTTGCCTATGATTGGGATCGAGAGCTGGCAACCTGTAGCCCGGAGTATTATCGATGGGAACAATGGTTTTTCACACAATTATATGAAAAGGGCCTGGTGTATAAAAAGACATCGGTCGTGAACTGGGATCCGGTAGACCAGACAGTGCTTGCCAATGAACAGGTCATCGATGGTAAGGGCTGGCGATCCGGCGCAACTGTCGAACGACGTGAGATACCACAGTGGTTTTTGAAGATCACTGATTATGCTGATGAGCTGTTAAACGATCTGGAAAAACTACCAGGTTGGCCAGATGCGGTTAAAACCATGCAGGCGAACTGGATAGGTCGTTCGGAAGGTCTCGAAGTTGATTTCAAGGTCGATGGCACTGATGAAACCTTGCGCATATACACAACCCGACCTGACACCATTATGGGTGTGAGTTATATGGCGGTTGCAGCAGAACATCCATTGGCAAAAAAAGCGGCTGATACGGATGTGGGCCTACGCGCATTTATTGAAGAATGTAAAAGCGCTGGTACTACCGAGGTAGAGATGGAAACCATGGAAAAGAAAGGGATGCCGCTTAATATCAATCTACAACACCCTGTCAGCGGCGAATTAATCCCGCTTTGGGTTTCAAACTTTGTCTTGATGGGCTATGGCACCGGCGCCGTGATGGCGGTACCTGGACACGACCAACGTGATTGGGAATTTGCGCATAAATATTCATTGCCGATTAAACAAGTCATCGTTCCGGCTGATAGTAGTGAACATGATCTAGATGAATCCGCCTTTACTGAAAAAGGGGTATTAAAAAATTCAGGTCAATTTAATGGCTTGAGTTCGGAAGACGCGTTTAATGCGATTGCAGATTTTGTTGAAGAAAATAATTGCGGTAATCGCAAGGTCAATTACCGACTGAGAGACTGGGGCATCTCGCGGCAACGTTATTGGGGCTGTCCAATCCCGATGATTAATAAAAAAGATGGTAAAGCGCTTGCTGTTCCCGAAGATCAATTACCGGTGGTATTGCCAGAAGATATTGCATTTGAAGGCATTAGTTCACCGATAAAATCAATGCCGGAATTTATGAATGTAGACGCACCCGATGGTAGTGGTCCAGCTGAAAGAGAGACGGACACCTTTGACACCTTCTTTGAATCGTCATGGTATTTCGCACGTTACTGTTGCCCTGACAATGATCAGGCCATGTTAGATGAACGCGCCAATTACTGGTTGCCTGTCGATCAATATATCGGCGGTATTGAACATGCCATCTTGCATCTCCTTTATGCTCGCTTCTTCCATAAGCTAATGCGCGATCTGGGTTTATTAAAAAGTGACGAGCCATTCACTAACTTATTAACACAGGGCATGGTGTTAAAAGATGGCTCAAAAATGTCAAAATCAAAAGGCAATACGGTCGACCCGCAATCCTTAATCGATCAATACGGCGCAGATACTGTCCGCTTGTTTATAATGTTCGCATCACCACCTGAACAAAGCCTGGAATGGTCGGATACCGGGGTAGAAGGCTCTTATCGTTTTTTAAAACGCCTTTGGAAATTAAGCAGCACGCATATTAATGAAGGAAAAATTACTACGTTAGATAAGTCGTCAATAAACGATGCCCAACGAGAACTACGTCGGAAGATTCATTTGACTATCGATAAAGTCAATGACGATATTGGCCGTCGTTACACTTTTAATACTGCTATCGCAGCAGTGATGGAAATGATCAATGCCTTGGCTCGTGCTGATCTCGACAACGATAATGACCACGCTATTATGCGAGAAGGCATAGAAACCGCTGCATTGTTGCTTTCACCTATTGTTCCTCATATTACTGACGCCCTTTGGAAAGAACTGGGTCATGACGAACCACTGATTAATGCTGCCTGGCCAAAGTCAGATCCTGATGCCCTTGAACAGAACGAAATAGAAATGGTGATTCAGGTTAATGGCAAACTTCGTAGCAAAATTACTGTTGCAAAAACAGCCGACCAAAAACAGATTGAAACCCTGGCCGTGGAAGATGAAAACATTAAACGTAACATCGAAGGCAAAACAATTAGAAAAATCATTGTAATTCCGGGCCGTCTAGTGAACATCGTGGTGTCATAGGGTAATATGCTGGAACTATGAAAATTCAGTACGAGGATCTACGATGAAAGCACGTCTGTTAATGATGATATGTCTGCTGTTATTAACCACGGCGTGCGGGTTCCATCTGCGTGGCTCACAAGTAACTGACTTTGATATTTCCAATATCTATATCAATCCATCCAGCGCACCACAACTAGCTAAAGAAGTTAAATCTCAATTATCAGGATCAGGCGCAACGCTGGCTAATTCTTCGCAGGATGCTGCTTACATTATTACCTTAAAAGAAGAGCGCTTTGATAAATCGGTGCTTAGTGTTTCTGCCGCAACCGGTAAAGCTGGAGAATTTCAGATCGTCTATAACGCCAAAATGGATGCTGCACATGCTGATGGGAAGAACATCGTGGAAAATGATCGTATCAGTGTAACGCGTGACTTTACCTTTGATGAAAATGCAGTATTGGGTAAATTTTCAGAAGAAGTTGTTGTACAGGAAGATTTGATTCGTAGTGCCGCCAGCCAGGTCTTACGTCGATTACAAGCTTTGTTGCGTAACAGTCAATAAAGACTATCTGACAAGAATGCGACTTCGCCCAGATCAACTTGAGATGCACTTGCAGCGCTCAAAGTTGGCACCGATCTATTTTGTCAGCGGCGATGAACCCTTACAAAAACTTGAATGCATCGATCAAATTCGACTGGCGGGTCGCGCCCAAGGTTATGAGGAGCGGCTGGTATTCAACGTAGATAAATCATTTGACTGGAACTCTATCAGTCAGGCAACCGGCAATTTATCTTTATTTTCCAACCGTCGAATAATTGAATTACGCATGGGATCACCAAAGCCTGGCAAAGAAGGTGGTCGTGTCTTATTTGAGTATGCCGAAGAGCTCAATGAAGATAACCTGCTTATCATCAGTTCAGACAAAATGGATAAAAGCGTACAAAGTAATAAATGGCTAAAGGCCGTAGAAAAAACGGGTGCGTTGATACAAATTTGGCCTATAAATCCGGCGCAACTTCCGAGCTGGATACAGACACGCGTACAGGCCAAACAAAAACGACTGACGCTCGATGCGGCGCGCTTAATCGCACAACGAGTCGAAGGCAACCTGCTTGCGGCCCGGCAGGAAATTGAAAAACTGGTACTACTAATTGATAAAGATGATATCGATATTGAAGACGTCATACATGCCGTTGCCGATAGTTCTCGCTTCGATGTATTTGATATGATCGAGAGTGCCTTTTTGGGGAATACAGATAGAACCTTGCTAATGTTGCATGGCTTACGCAATGAAGGAATAGAGCCGATGGCACTGTTTGGCGCGTTTATGTGGGAATTTCGAAGGTTGTGCTCTATCGCGCATCAGCATGAAGCAGGGATGAACCTTGATACTCTTTTTAACTCATACCGAATCTGGGATCAGAAGAAGCGCCCTATGAGTGCGGTTTTAAAACGACATACAAGTAAATCATTGGGTAAATTACTAAATTACTGTGCAACAATTGATAAAACGCTTAAAAGTAATCAAAGATTACAAGCATGGGATCAATTTAATACATTATTACTGGCCATTGCCGGAATAAATACGTCACAATTCCAACAAGCATAACGGCTACGAACGACGAAATACCAAGATGGATATAAAACAATACATACAAGGTCTGGGGCAACTCGCAAAAGCATCTGCGGGAATGATGGCACGCGCAAGTACTGCACAAAAGAATAAAGCATTAATTGCGATAGCTGAAAATATACATAAACATCGTGCTGTACTGACCAAAGCCAATGAACAGGATATAGCACTGGCGAAAGAAAAAAATCTTGAGCCGGCACTACTGGATCGTCTGGTTCTGACAGAGGCACGTATTAATGCTATGTCAGAGGGATTAAACCAGGTTGCAACGCTAACCGATCCTATCGGCACGATTACTGATCTGGCAATGCGACCTAGCGGTATTCAGGTAGGCAATATGCGTGTTCCATTAGGTGTGGTTGGCATTATTTATGAATCGCGACCTAATGTAACAGCTGATGCAGCAGGGCTTTGTCTGAAATCAGGTAATGCAGCTATTTTGCGAGGTGGTTCGGAGTCGTTAAACTCAAATCAGGCCATCGCAAAATGCATTCATATGGGACTAGCTGCTGCCGATTTACCAGAAGAGGCGGTTCAGGTTATTTCAACCAGCGATCGGGCAGCTGTCGGTGAACTACTCACTATGTCTGAATACGTTGATGTCATTGTGCCACGTGGGGGCAAGAGTCTGATTGAGCGTGTCAGTGCGGAAGCGCGCATGCCAGTAATAAAACATCTGGACGGTATCTGTCATGTTTATATTGATAAGGATGCCGATATCGAAAAAGCTGTTCGTATTGCCTTCAATGCAAAGACCCAGCGTTACGGGACATGCAACACCATGGAATGTTTATTACTCGCTCGTTCAGTTGCGCCTGAGGTATTAGACAAACTGGCACCAAAGTATCAAGAAGCCGGCGTTGAAATTCGTGGCTGTGCAGAATCAGAAAAGCTACTGGATGGCATTAAACTGGCTACCGAAGAAGACTACGGTACCGAGTGGCTTGCGCCTGTCCTGTCATTAAAGATTGTGGCCGACGCAGATGAAGCAATGCAGCATATCGCCAAATACGGTTCACAACATACTGATGCGATAGTTACGGAAAATCTCACTATAGCGCGCCGCTTTTTACGAGAAGTAGATTCGAGCTCGGTTATGGTTAATGCATCAACGCGTTTCGCAGATGGTTTTGAGTACGGTCTTGGGGCTGAAATCGGAATCAGCACGGATAAATTTCATGCGCGCGGACCAGTTGGGCTCGAAGGACTCACGTCAAAAAAATATATTGTCCTCGGAGATGGACATATTCGAACCTGAAAATTGTAGTTTGATTATTACCTCTTTTCTTACCATACTTAATTCAATGTTTGTATTTTCTTTAAAATGCCATTAATCGGGATACTTGGTGGCACATTTGACCCTATCCATAATGGACATATACGTCTCGCACTTGAAGCGAGGCAGCAACTCAATCTCGATCACGTGAGATTAATACCTGTTAATATACCGCCACATCGTTCTAAACCTGTTGCATCTCCTTTACACAGACAAACCATGTTGTCATTGGCTATTGATAACGAAAAAGATCTTTGTATGGACTTGCGAGAGCTCAACAGTAACGAGACTTCATACACGATCAACACACTTAAGTCGTTACGAAAAGAATTCAACAACGACAGCTTATGTTTGATTCTTGGCAAAGACGCCTTCAATAAGATTGATAGTTGGAAAGATTGGGAAACATTATTGGATTACGCGCACATCATTGTTGCAAACAGGCCGGGAGAAGATGAAACTTTTTCTTCTCAAAAACTTGAACAATGGATAATCCAACATCAAACGAAAGAAGCGGCCTCACTAAAGGAAAAACTTGCGGGCAATATTTACTTTATCAACATACCTATGCTGGATATTTCATCCAGCAACATTCGACAGTCATTCTCTGACAATAAGGCTGTCGATGAATTAATACCAGCAGCAGCATTAACTTATATCAAAAACAATCACCTCTATCAGGACACTGCATGAAAATTAAAAAACTAATTGACCTTATACTTAAAGTACTCGACGACGCCAAGGCACTTGATGTCACTGTATTTGAAGTCAGTAAACTAACTAGTATATCCGACTATATGATCATCGCCAGCGGCCGTTCGAACCGACAGGTCAATGCTCTGGCTGAAAAAGTGGCTGAGGTAGCGAAACAAAACGGCATAAAACCCCTAGGCACAGAAGGGAAAAAAGAAGGCGAATGGGTGCTGGTTGATCTCGGCGATATAATAGTTCACCTGATGCATCCCGACACACGCGAGTATTATCAGTTGGAAAAACTATGGAGCGTCGATGCAATAGAAGCAGAACAAGCTAAACAAGTTTAACTATGCAAATAGATTTGATTGCTGTTGGCAAACGTATGCCGGCCTGGGTTGAAACAGCCGTCAAAGAATATACAAAACGCTTACCCAAAAACATAGCATTCAATTTAATCGAAATTACACCCGCGATACGCAGTAAAAATAATAACGCTGAAAACTATAAGCAAAAAGAACAAGACAACATTGAAACTGCACTTGCATCCAACAGCATCATTATTTGTTTAGATGAAAGAGGCAAATCCATCAGCAGCCAACAATTCGCTGAACAACTTCAACTCTGGAACGACGAACAACAACGCGTTAGCATCATCATCGGTGGCGCTGATGGCTTGAGCGAAGATTTAAAAAACAAAGCTCATCAGATGTGGTCGTTGTCAGGAATGACATTGCCGCATGGATTAGTTCGCGTACTGATGGTTGAACAACTCTATCGCGCCTGGACAATCACGCAAAACCATCCTTATCACAGAGAGTAAGTTTACGATAAATAGCGGTTAAGTGTGAACGACGTAAGACCCTTTAAAAATAACATGATCATCATTATCAATCGTAATACGCGACTCTAATTGTATTCGTCCAATACCTTTGCATTTGAACATCTTTAAAAAGTTTTCTTTTTGATCAGAAGATTCAAACAAACAGGTAGCAGACAAATCAGATTCAACCGGCTTAATAAATTTTGTATTGCTTTCCTGAATAACAATATGACCAACTAAACCATTCTCTTTCAAAAACAGATACAGCAAACCCCAACCCGATAAAACAGACACGGAATATGTACCCCGTCAGCCCCATGTGGACCAATTAGCCTAATTGCCTAAGAGATAGTTTTCGTTCATCGTTAACCGAAGAGGAAACGATGATGACAAATAAAAGAAGTGCAGAACAAACCGTAC
>JAURNW010000027.1 GCA_030829985.1 Gammaproteobacteria bacterium
AACGTGCATTGATTAAACAAAATACCTTGGCACTACGTAAACAGATGCATTACGATAAACAACACATTAACTAACCCGATGAACCGATCTGTCTCTTAGTTTATGCCGCTCTTTGTCCAAAAGGTTTTGACGACGTACACTGTAGCATTAACAACTTCATCTACAACTTCACCAACAACGGAACCACTATCATTAGCATAGAGTGAATTCGATAACATTAATAAGAACAAAACAGTGGACAGGAAGAATTTCATGTTGGTACCTCTTAATTTTTAGAATAATTAGTCTAATTAGAATTTTTCAAAAAGTATGTGATTATTATCTCAAATAATAAATAATACGAAAATAATCTATGGGACAATGGGACAGCATTAGAATTGAAATGTCTTGAAAGCCTTTAAAATGGCGCGCCCGGAGAGATTCGAACTCCCGACCCCCTAGTTCGTAGCCAGGTACTCTATCCAACTGAGCTACGGGCGCGTTGTTTGAAACTGCTATGTTGTTAACCTTGTTACTATATCTTGGAACTCTACGAGTTGCTGTGCTCTCGTCGCCTTTGAGGCATCACTTGTGCATGCTGTACATCGTCCACTGAGCTACGGGCACGTATTTTAGAACGGCGAATAATATAGAACTTCGATTTTTAGTCAAATGGCGGAGAGAGAGGGATTCGAACCCTCGATACGGGATAAACCGTATACTCCCTTAGCAGGGGAGCGCCTTCAGCCGCTCGGCCACCTCTCCATTTATACCTACATTACGATAATTTTTTTACAGAAATTACAATAACAAAACTTTATTAAGCAATAATCCAGGGCAACAAAGTACAATTACATGAAAAATACGAGGTAAAACTATTAATGGTAATAATTATTTAATCTGTCTGGTGCTCAAACTTCATCCGTTTTTTCATCCTGAATACGGTCATAAATCTCTTCCCGATGAACCGCAACATCTTTTGGCGCATTCACACCGATACGAACCTGATTACCTCGAATCCCTAACACCGTAACGTTTACATCGTCTCCAATCATCAACGATTCGCCAACTCGTCGTGTTAATATCAACATCTCAATTCTCCTAAATCTTCCCTAAAGTTCTGTGCGTCCATTATATTATTATAAATACAGTCCCTAAACATAATCACTGTTTCTTAAGTATTATGATATTTCTTCACCATAACATACTAGTCGGGCACTAATTATTTGCTATCTAAGATAGCGCCGCCATCCAGACCAAAGGCCGAATGTAATGTTCGAACTCCTAACTCTAAATATTTTTCGGCCACTACAACAGAGACCTTGATTTCCGAGGTAGATATCATTTGAATATTTATGCCCTCATCAGCCAATGCCTTAAACATTGTACTGGCTATTCCAGCATGTGAGCGCATACCGACACCTACCACAGAAATTTTTACTATCTTATTATCACCCGAAACGTCCTTCGCATCGATAGCTTTTGCAGTTTTCTTTAAAATTGCCAAAGCATTATCAAAATCATTACGATTCACAGTAAATGTAAAGTCCGTACTATTATCCAACCCCACATTTTGCACGATCATATCGACTTCAATATTAGCATCTGCAATTGGTCCGAGTATTTGAGATGCAATACCTGGCTTGTCTGGCACACCCACAATGGTCAGCTTTGCCTCATCACGATTGTGGGCAATACCTGATATCAAAGCCGCTTCCATATTTTCATCCTCATCGGTTATCAACGTGCCCGGACCTTCTTTAAAGCTCGATAAAACACGCAAATTAACATTATATTTTCTGGCAAACTCAACTGACCTAATCTGTAAAACTTTGGAGCCAAGACTCGCCATTTCCAACATTTCTTCGTAAGTAATTACCGGTAAACGTTGTGCGTTGTCGACTATTCTTGGATCTGCGGTATATACACCGTCAACATCCGTATAAATTCTGCATTCATCTGCTTTTAAAGCCGCGGCCATTGCCACTGCTGTTGTATCAGAACCGCCACGACCTAAAGTCGTGATGTTCCCGTCTTCATCGACGCCCTGAAAACCGGCAACAACGACAATATTACCTTCGTGCAACTTCTTATGCACCCGTGCCGAGTCGATATCGACAATCCGCGCCTTATTATGTTCATTGTCTGTCCGAATATGTACTTGCCCGCCGGTATAGGAAACCGCAGGGTAACCTTTTTCCGCCAGCGCCATACTCAGCAATGCTATCGTGACTTGTTCACCGGTCGATAAAAGCACATCGAGTTCTCTGGGCGTAGGAGTATGCGAAAGACTTTTTGCAAGCAACAAAAGACGATCAGTTTCACCACTCATAGCAGATACAACAACCACTATCTGGTGACCCTGTTTTTTTGATTCGATTACCTTGTCGGCAACTGCTTGAATTCGCTCAATTGTGCCAACGGAAGTACCGCCGTATTTTTGGACTATTAATGCCATATATTGCTTCTATAAAAAGGCGTGCGATTCTAGCTGAACTGGAAGATATAAGAAATAGAAAATCAGGTTGAAATTTGGCTACGAATCCAGTCCGGAACATTTTTCAGCGCTTCTTCCAGTCCTGAAGGGTCATTCCCGCCAGCTTGAGCCATATCCGGTCGCCCACCGCCTTTCCCACCGACTTGTTGCGCAACAAAATTCACTAAATCACCCGCTTTGATGCGTTTTGTCGTATCGTCAGTCACACCAGCAACTAAACTCACCTTGGAATCCGTAACTGTCGCTAATATCAAGGCTGCTGTACCCAATTTGTTTTTCAATTGGTCGACTGTATCGCGTAAGGTTTTAGGATCAACACCTTCAAGCAATTTGGCGATAACCTTGATGCCATCAATTGATTCTGCTTCATTGAGCATATCCGAACCCGCGCTACTCGCCAGTTTTCCTTTGAGTTGTTCCAGTTCTTTTTCAAGTTTACGGGTTTTATCCATCTGTAAAGTCAGTCTGGAGTCAACCGACTCTATATCGGTTTTTAATATTTCAGCTATTCGTTGTAGTTTAAATTCAGCATTTTCGATCCAGTTCAAAGCACCAATACCAGTGACTGCTTCGATTCGTCTTATACCTGAAGCAGTACCTGATTCAGAGACAATTTTGAAAAAACCAATATCACCCGCACGTTCAACATGCGTGCCACCACAAAGTTCGGATGAGAAATCACCACCGATATTCAGGACACGAACGGTATCTTCATATTTTTCACCGAATAATGACATCGCACCGGACGCTTTTGCATTGTCGAGTGACATAATTTGAACCTGAGTTGCTTCATTTTTCAGAATTTGTGAATTAACCAGTCGTTCAATTTCCTGAATCTGTTGTTTTGTTAATGGCTCGTTATGCGAAAAATCAAAACGCAATCGATCATCGGCAACTAATGAACCCTTTTGCAACACATGATCACCCAGCAGCTCGCGTAATGCAGTATGTAATAAATGCGTCGCGGAATGGTTGCGCATGATGTCGATGCGTCTTATTTGGTCTACCGACGCGGTGACAACATCACCTACATTGATATTGCCTGTTCTAAGAACACCCAAATGTATATGCGATAATCCTTGCTTCTTGGTGTCTTCAACCTCAAAAAATACATCACCGGCAAACAATTCGCCTTTATCACCAACTTGACCACCGGACTGTGCATAAAAGGGTGTTTCTAATAAGATCACGCCACCAATATCGCCTTGCATTAAAGTTTTTACATTTCGACCATCTTGATAAAGTGCGATTACAGTCGTTTTTTGTTGTAAACGATCGTAACCGGAAAACGAACTCACCAAACTTTCATCCGCATCAACCGAGACACCCACATCAAACTTGCTCGCAGCACGTGCGCGTTGGCGCTGCTCGGCCATAGCTTTATTAAAACCATCCATATCAACTTTCAGGTTTCGTTCACGTGCAATATCTGCCGTCAAATCAAAGGGGAAACCGTAGGTATCATACAAACGAAATACATCTTCCCCCTGAATAACATCACCACCCATTTTACTGGTTACGTCTTGTAAAACTTTTAAGCCTTGCTCAAGTGTTTCAGCAAAACGTTCCTCTTCATTTAATAATACTCTTTCAATATTTAATCTTGATCTAATTAACTCAGGGTATGCATCGCCCATCACTGCTTCGAGCGTCTCAACCAACTTATAAAAGAACGCTTCTTTAAAACCAAGTTTATTACCATGACGTATTGCACGACGTATTATCCTGCGCAGAACATAACCACGACCTTCATTTGACGGAATAACACCATCAGCAATTAAGAATGAACATGAGCGTATATGATCTGCCACTACCTGACATGAGATGACATCAAGCTCATCATTCCCTGCAAGCTCTTTTATTGACTCAATAATTTTTTCAAACAACTCAATTTCATAATTATTATGTACATCTTGCATGACCGCAGTAATGCGCTCCAACCCCATGCCAGTATCTACCGAGGGGTGCGGTATAGGCTTGAGTGTTCCATCTGCGTCACGATCATATTGGGTAAATACCAGATTCCAGATTTCAATATAACGATCTAGATCGGCATCTTTTGAACCCGGTGGCCCGCCAGGAATATCCTTTCCATGGTCGTAAAAAATTTCACTGCATGGCCCGCATGGACCCGTATCGCCCATAGACCAGAAATTATCTTTTTCTCCGCAACGACTAAAGCGATCCGCTGAAACGCCAATTTCCTTTAACCAGATATCCGCTGCCTCGTCATCATCTTCAAATACTGTTATCCATAATCTGGATTCAGGTATTTTTAATTCTTTGGTTAAATATTCCCAGGCATAAGTGATCGCTTCACGTTTGAAATAGTCACCAAAACTGAAATTGCCCAGCATTTCGAAAAAGGTGTGATGACGTGCGGTATAACCTACATTTTCAAGGTCATTATGCTTACCACCCGCCCTTACGCAGCGTTGAGATGATGCCGCACGTTTGTAAGCCCGGCGTTCTCTGCCTAGAAAGACATCCTTAAACTGCACCATACCTGCATTGGTAAATAACAAGGTCGGGTCATTAGACGGCACTAGTGAACTACTAGGAACTATTTCGTGATCTTTGGATTTAAAGAAGTCGAGAAAAGACTTGCGAATATCATTACTGGTTTTCATTAATAATTCTATCTGAAAAGTTGATTAATAAGTTCGGTGTTAAAACCGCGACTATATAAGAAACGTAGCTGTTTTGCTTTCTTTTGGTAATCATCCGGTATCGAATCACCAAATTTTTTTAGCCTTACTTCGTTTGCCAATGATAACCAGTCGAAGGACTCAGCAGTTAATGCATTATCAATCAAAGCTTGATCAACACCACGTTGCCTTAATTCCTGCTGAATCTTTATAGGCCCCTGCCCCATGCCAATTCGATGATGAACAAAACTTTCAGCAAAACGTTCATCACTCTGCAATCCTTCACTTGCAAGTTTCTCGAGCAACTCTTCAATTAACGCTTCATCATCACAGCGACGTGCAAGTTTATGTTGCAGTTCCTTGCGACTATGTTCACGTCTTGCCAGGAAGTCACAGGCGCGTTGTAAGACTTCCTGGCGTTCTGTACTCAGGCGATTACCTCTTCTTCATCAAGCGCTTCCGCCGCGACTTCTTCCGCACTTACCGGAATGGATGGTAACAGTTTTTCCCTGATCAATGCTTCAATTTCCTGAGCCATTTTAGGGTTTTCTTTTAGATAATTACGCACATTATCCTTACCCTGACCGATACGTTCATCCCCGTAGCTATACCAGGCACCGGCCTTGTCTATAAGATCCAGCTTGACGCCTAAATCGATGACTTCACCTAGTCTTGAAATGCCTTCACCGTAAAGTATGTCGAATTCTGCCTGTTTAAAGGGAGGTGCAATTTTATTCTTAACTACTTTCACGCGTGTTTCATTACCAACAACTTCCTCACCTTTTTTGATAGCGCCAATTCTTCTAATATCCAGACGTACAGAAGCATAAAACTTTAACGCATTACCACCTGTTGTGGTCTCAGGACTACCAAACATAACACCAATTTTCATACGAATCTGGTTGATAAAGATAACGCAACAGTTGGCGCGCTTGATATTTCCGGTTAACTTTCTCAATGCTTGAGACATTAAACGGGCAGCGAGCCCCATGTGTGAATCGCCCATCTCACCTTCAATTTCTGCTTTTGGCACTAGTGCAGCAACTGAGTCAATAACGACAAGCTCAACAGCACCACTTCGCACTAACATGTCACAGATCTCCAATGCCTGTTCGCCGGTATCCGGTTGAGAAACCAAGAGTTCATCAATATTGACACCAAGTTTCTCGGCATAGACCGGATCAAGCGCATGCTCCGCATCAATAAAAGCACAGGTTTTACCCTGTTTTTGAGCTTCAGCAATAGCTGACAAGGTTAATGTTGTTTTACCGGAAGACTCTGGGCCATAGATTTCAACAACACGGCCATAAGGCAATCCACCTGCTCCCAATGCTATATCAAGACCCAATGAACCGGTGCTGACTGTCGGTATTTTTGCGACCGGTTGGTCACCCATTTTCATAACCGAGCCTTTACCAAATTGTTTTTCAATCTGGCTCAGTGCCATTGATAATGCTCTTTTTTTATCTTCTTCAACCTTGTCTGCGTTTGCCATGCTTATTCTCCATTTATTGCCTGATTAATATTCCGAAGCCATTCTCCGAACAGCTACCTTGGAAAGAACTATAGGCAATACATTTTTATATGTCAATACTTTTTATCACCTTAGTATTTTTTACTATGTAATATATTATATTAAGGTCTGGTCTGCTTTAGTATACTTTCGTGAATTCATTCATCTTTGGCACTATTTTGGAATCAAATGCTAAACGAAATTAAATGGGCGACACGTCAGCGACTTCAATATATTGAACTGATGGCGTATTACACAGGTGTTGTGACACGTAGTGACGTGGCAAAGGCATTTGGAATCTCAGATGCAGCAGCAACTAAAGATTTGAAGTTCTATGGTGATATCGCCCCCGAGAACCTGTTATACAAACATAATGTCTTCGGATTTGTTCCTACCCCGGGATTTAAGGAAGTGTTTGCTGATTTATCACCAGTGACAGTTTTACCGATGATTGAGGCTAATCTTACTGTTGTCGGAGGCCCAAATAAGGATAGTGCTGTTTTCGGGATTCCTGTTGATGGTCTGGCATTACCTAATAGATTGCCTGATAAATCAGTGCTGGCCGAGGTGACTCGCGCCATTCATAACCGAAAAAAACTACAAGTTAGTTATCATTCACTATCGCAAAGAACCCCAGATAAAAAAAGAATAATAGAACCACACTCCCTAGCCAACACTGGTTTTCGTTGGCATGTCCGTGCCTACAACGAAGAGACGTTTGATTTTCGCGATTTCGTATTATCTCGGTTTGAAGACGCGCTCTGTCTAGACAAAGTGGCTGAATCCAGCATGCAATATGATGATGATTGGGTAGAGATCATTACCTTGAAACTCACACCACATCCGAAACTGGACGAAAAAAACCGAACCAGCCTTTTGATCGACTACGGCAGTAATAACGAAATTATCGAAATCAGGATTAGACGGGCATTGATTGGCTATCTACTACAACAATTGGCTGTGGATACGACAAAAGATCATTCACTTAATCCCAAGAAATATCAATTGATAGTCCTTAATCGTGATGAAATTGAACCGTTTGCGAGTTGGGCGTTTAACTGACTTTAGGGGTAATTATTCGGATTCTTTTTGCAATAAATCAACTAGTCCTTCCATTGCCAATAAACAAGCTTGTTCCCTTATCTTCAATCGATCACCTTTAAAACAGATTTTTGCTGTCTTCCCTATCTCATCGCGTTTAAACCACGCAAAACAGACTGTGCCAACCGGTTTCTCCTCTGTACCGCCATCGGGTCCGGCGACTCCGGTAATTGAAACACTTATATCAGCGCGACTATTATCTAGTGCGCCTTTTGCCATGGCAATCGCCGTTTCTATACTGACTGCTCCAAATTCTTCAAGGGTCTCTATGGGAACACCAAGCATTTCTTGTTTTGACTCGTTTGAGTAAGTCACAAAACCACGTTCAAACCAGGCCGAACTGCCTGGGATACGAGTGATGGTTTCAGCAAGACCTCCACCTGTACAGGATTCAGCCGTAGTCAACCGAATGGATGACTTTAAAAATAATTCAGCGAGTTGTTCAGCTTGTCTTGTAGCAACTTCACTCATCATTATTTCAATCTTTTTTCTTTAAAGAAATTTTGTATTAATGAACGACATTCATCTTCCATTACGCCCTTATCTATTACAACCTTATGATTTAATTCTTCAGCTTGAAGTAGATTAAACACACTACCACAGGCTCCAGTCTTTAGATCTTCGACGGCATAAACAAGCTTTGTCAATCGTGAATGAACAATTGCACCAGCACACATCGCACACGGTTCTAGTGTGACGTACATGGTCGCACCTGGAAGTCGATAATTTTTATTGGTTTGTCCGGCATGTCTTAATGCCATAATTTCTGCATGTGCGGATGGATCATTAGATGAGATCGGTTGGTTCCAGCCCTCACCAATTATTTTTCCTTCAAGAACAATAACTGCACCGACAGGTACTTCATCCTGCTCCTTTGCATTTTGTGCTAATTCAAAAGCACGTTGCATCCAATAGGTATTTTCACTCATGCAATTAGCGAGGAACTATTCCCACTCTATAGTTGCGGGAGGCTTTCCTGAGATATCGTAGGTCACGCGCGAGATACCATCAATTTCATTGATGATACGGTTAGAAACCTTTCCAAGAAACTCGTAAGGCAGATGCGCCCAATGCGCTGTCATAAAATCTATCGTAACTACCGCACGCAATGAAACAACATAATCATATTTACGACTGTCACCCATAACACCGACAGATTTTACTGGTAAGAAAACAACAAAGGCCTGACTGACTTCGTCATATAGTTTATTAGCACGAAGTTCTTCAATAAAAATATTATCTGCAAGACGTAATAGATCGGCATACTCTTTTTTCACTTCGCCCAGAATTCTTACGCCAAGACCGGGGCCTGGAAAGGGATGGCGATAAACCATTTCTTTTGGTAAACCGAGTTGTACTCCCAAACGTCGGACTTCGTCTTTAAATAATTCACGTAGAGGCTCTACTAATTCCATTTTCATGGTGTCTGGCAGGCCACCTACATTATGATGTGATTTTATGACATGCGCCTTACCACTTTTAGCACCTGCAGATTCGATCACATCAGGATAGATCGTGCCTTGCGCCAACCATTTCATATCATCAAAATCATTTGAATGTTCCTCAAATATCTTGATGAATTCACCGCCGATAATTTTGCGTTTTGCTTCAGGATCTTCTACACCACCAAGTGCCTCAAGAAAACGTTGCTCTGCATCCACGCGTATCACTTTAATACCCATGTGTTCAGCAAAGGTTTCCATTACCTGGTCACCTTCATGCAAACGCAACAAACCGTTATCGACAAAGACACAAGTAAGTTGATCTCCAATTGCTTCGTGTAACAGTGCAGCTACAACTGATGAGTCAACACCGCCAGACAGGGCCAACAAGACTTTATCGTTACCTACTTGTTGTTTAACCCGTGCTATTGCATCTTCAACTATGTTTTCAGTCGTCCAAAGAGAGTGACAACCTGCTATTTCATGCAAGAACCGTTGCAGAATAGCTTGCCCTTGAGTTGTATGTGTTACTTCCGGATGAAACTGGAGGCCATAAAAACCACGTTTTTCATCTGCCATACCGGCGATCGGAGCATTATCAGTGGAGGCTATGATCTTGAATCCATCAGGTAAGGCTTCAACACGATCACCATGACTCATCCAGACATTAAGTAAACCATGTCCTTCATCATTAGCTTCATCTTGAATATCTTTTAGTAAATTTGAATGACCGCGTGCCCTTATTTGTGCATAACCAAATTCACGTAGCGTTGAAGTAGCGACTTTACCACCAAGTTGCTCGGCCATGGTTTGCATTCCATAACAAACACCAAGAACCGGAACACCCATGCTGAAAACAAGATCGGGCGCTCTTACACCATTAAGCATGGTGACAGATTCTGGTCCACCGGAAAGGATGATAGCATTAGGATGAAAGTCTTTTATAGCTTGCTCGTTCATATCAAAGGCATGTATCTCACTATAGACACCCGCTTCACGGACACGTCTGGCTATAAGTTGTGTGTATTGCGATCCAAAATCCAGGATCAAGATACGTTCGGAATGTATATCAGTCATTCAATCTTCTACTTGTTAGTTGATTAACGGCACGGGTATTTTTATGTTTTCAGTTCAGATGTATAACCTAAAAGGTTAAATGTTGAATATAAAATTCTTTTATTTTCTATCTGGACATTAAACCTTTAGGTTCACGCTTGAAATAAATTAAACACGATAATTAGGTGGCTCTTTTGTAATTGTCACATCATGCACATGGCTTTCTTTATAACCTGCGTTAGTAAGCCGAATAAATTTTGCTTTTTCCCGCAGCTCTTTCAATGTAGAACAACCTGTGTAACCCATAGCCGCACGTATACCACCGGTCATTTGATGTATTATCGCTGCCAGCGGCCCTTTATAAGGTACACGTCCCTCTATGCCTTCCGGCACCAGTTTCTCAATTTCATCATTTTCCTGAAAGTACCGATCCGAAGAACCATGTTGTTGCGACATCGCTCCCAGCGAACCCATACCACGATAAGACTTATAAGAACGCCCCTGATAGAGTTCAACTTCACCTGGCGCTTCTTCTGTACCTGCAAACATGCCACCCATCATTGTACTGTGAGCCCCAGCCGCCAATGCTTTTGCAATGTCACCTGAATACCGAACACCACCATCTGAGATAAGCGGTACGCCTTTACTTTTAAGGGCGGCATAAATATTAGCCACGGCAGATATTTGAGGCATACCAACACCACTCACCACTCGTGTAGTACAGATAGAACCTGGACCTATCCCAACTTTAACCGCATCTGCGCCAGCATCAACTAATGCAAGTGCTGCTTCAGCAGTCGCGATATTGCCACCGATAACCTGAGTGTCTTTGAAGTTTTGCTTTACCCACCTGACCATATCCAGAACACCTTTGGAATGACCGTGCGCAGTGTCAACCACAATCACATCTACGCCAGCTTCGACCAAATGTTGGACTCGTTCCATTGACGCTTCACCAACACCCACCGCTGCTCCAACGCGAAGTCGTTCAGAAGTATCAATACACGCATCTGGATACTCCGATGCTTTTTGCATATCTTTTACAGTAATTAAACCAGCCAATTGAAATTTATCAGTAACCACCAATACTTTTTCGATTCGATGTTTGTGTAATAAATCTCGCACCTCTTCCTTACTGGCATTCTCCCTGACCGTAACCAGGTTTTCCTTACGCGTCATAATATTGCGAACGGGATCATCGGTTTTCTTCTCAAAACGCAAATCACGACTGGTCACAATTCCAACAAGTTCATTACCATCTACAACCGGCACACCTGATATATTTTTTTCACGGGTTAAATCGATGACTTCCTGAATACTGGTATAAGGGCTTACTGTTACCGGTTCCTTGATTACACCGCTTTCATATTTTTTAACCCGTCTTACGTTTTTGGCCTGTAATTCGGGGCTCATGTTTTTATGAATAATACCGATACCACCCTCTTGAGCTAACGCTATAGCAAGACCAGATTCTGTCACTGTATCCATTGCAGCTGATACGATAGGGACGTTTAGCGTTATCTCCCGAGTGAGCAGGGTTTGTAATGAGACTTCACGCGGCAAAACCTCGGAATAATCTGGAATTAGTAAAACATCATCAAAGGTAAGCGCTTCTTCAGCAATAATCATGACAGGCCTATATGTTGGATTTGAAATAACCGCTAATTATAGTCTCAACTGAGATAACGGCAAACAGTCTTCTGCTTTGTTTCAGTATTCTTTTCGCTTAACATAAATATCATGGCATTAATCAAGAATAAATCACCTGATCCAGGCGATATATATACAATAAGTCGACTTAATCGTGAAGTTCGTAGAGTTCTCGAAGACGTTTTCCCCCTGATATGGGTCCAAGGTGAGTTAACAAATCTTGCCAAACCCAATTCAGGCCATCTTTATTTCACTTTAAAAGATAACGCAGCGCAGGTTAGATGTGCAATGTTCAAGAATCGTCAATCAGGTGTACGTTTTACTCCTGAAAATGGCATGCTGGTTATGGCCAGAGCCAATATTGGACTGTATGAAGGTCGTGGCGAATACCAACTCATTATTGAATCATTGGAGCCTGCAGGAACTGGCTCACTACAAATTGCTTTTGAAGCCTTGAAACAAAAACTTGCCACTGAAGGCCTGTTTGCTGAAGAACACAAAAAGCCGCTTCCGATTTTTCCGAAAACTATTGGTATTATCACTTCTGCAACAGGTGCTGCAATTCAAGATATTCTTAGTGTTTTGAAGCGCCGCTATGCCTATGCCAAGGTCATCATTTATCCTGTCCCGGTTCAAGGCGAAGGAGCAGCAATTAAAATAGCCAATGCGATAAAGCAGGCGGATCAACGTGAAGAATGTGATGTGTTAATTCTTACGCGTGGTGGCGGTTCACTCGAAGACCTGTGGTCATTTAATGAAGAGATAGTTGCACGAGAAATTTTTGCCTGTGATACACCTATCATTAGTGGTGTTGGCCATGAAATTGATTTTACCATTGCTGACTTTGTAGCTGACCACCGGGCACCGACACCTTCAGGCGCAGCAGAATTAGTTAGCCCTGATAGCGTTGAAACCATTACAAAATTCAAACAGACGGAGCAAAAGCTCATTCGCCAGCAACAACAATTAATTCAAAATCTTCATCGTCGTATCGAATACCTTTCAGTACAGATACCACACCCAAAACAACGTCTCACGGAATTAATACAGCGCACTGATGAGTATGCAATGCGGTTAAAACATCATCTTGAAAATAAATTATCTGATAGAAAAATGTTGTTATCAAGCTGGAGCCAGCGAATAAGTGAGTCGAATCCGGCACATAAAATTTCACAACAAATAGAAAAAGTTAAATACTTACAATCACAGTTTGAAAAATCTATTACTCATATCCTTGAAAAATCAAAAAGTGATATATCAAGACTACAGCATATCCTACAGACCGTCAGTCCTGTTTCTACTCTCGATAGAGGTTATGCCATCGTTACAGACACTAAAACTAATTCCATTGTTACTAACACCCGGAATCTACATATTGGCGATAAAATTCGTATCACCCTGTCAAAAGCAGATATTGACACAACAATTGATGGTATCAATGAAAAATAAATTGCTCATCTTGTTACTATTTTCAATATCCGTTTTATCAAGTGCCGATGCTCTAGAGTTACCGGTCGAATCACCCGTGCCTGGTGGCATAGTAATCATTCCAATTAATACGATAGAAAAACCGGAAGCTTACTTTCACGGGACGAAGGTCATGGTTATAGGAACAAACAATCACTGGGTAGCCATTGTAGGGATCCCACTCGATGAAAATACTGGTTCTAATGAACTAAAAATCAAGATTGACAATATTGAAACGAGTTATAAATTTGAAATCAAAAACAAAGATTATGAAACACAATATCTAACAATCAAAAACAAGCGGCAGGTTAACCCAAATGAACAGGACATGACACGCATAACAAAAGAGACAGCTTTAATTTCAAAAGCAAAGTCACACTGGAGTGAAAACGAAAGTATAGATTTAAAGTTCATCAAGCCCGCTACAGGGCCTTATAGCAGCCCATTTGGTTTACGTAGATTCTTCAACGACCAGCCGAGAAACCCACATAGTGGTTTGGATATTGCCGCAGCCAGGGGAACACCAATCATTGCACCAGCAAATGGAGTTGTGATTAATACTGGCAATTATTTTTTTAATGGCAATACCGTATTTATCGATCATGGGCAGGGATTAATAACAATGTACTGCCATATGGATCAGATTGACATAAAAGAAGGCACACAAATAAAAGCCGGGGATATCATTGGCAAGGTAGGCTTGACCGGCCGCGTTACAGGAGCTCACTTACATTGGAGCGTTATATTGAATAATACAACAGTGGACCCGTTATTATTTCTCGCCCAGGATTAATAAAACTAATATCGAAGTTTGTACCAAAAAATACCAATATATTCATGTAATGCTATATTTACATTTTGTAATGCATATGCGGCAGGCAAATAATAAGACGAGGATATATTGGTCATCATTTCAATGAACATCGTAGGTGCCGGGGTTACATTGATACCTTGCTTTTCAAACATCATCACGGCACGTGGCATATGCCATGCATGTGTCACCAGATAAATTGTTTCGATATCATTTTCTTTTAAGATCGCTGCTGAATACATTGCGTTTTCAGCGGTATTTCTGGATTTTGTTTCTTGCCATTTAACTTGCACCTTAAAACTATTACTTAATGTGTCAGTCATAATAGCTGCTTCAGAGCTGGTATTAAATCCAACAGTCCCACCAGAAACCAGTATAGGTAAGTCAGTCTGGTTTTGTAGAAACGCTGCGTACTGATTCCGTTGTAATGCTGCAGCGCCATCAATAGCTTTAGCATATTCCTTTGCGTAAGGATAACTGCCTGCAGATAATACAACAATTGCCTGCTCATTATGAACGGTTACTGGAGGTTCCAGGGGCGGATATTGCTCGAGTCCTTTAAGTAATAAAGCGGAAAATGGCGGAAAACAAAATAAGACCAGAGATAATGCACCGACCGTTATAAGAAGATAAGAAAAGTGTTTATTTATTTTATTCAGTAATAATCCAAATGCTATTATTATAAAATTAACAGTTGGTGGAAGAATTATCGCTTTGATAATAGCGATGAAAGATAACATTATATGCTCATAAATCAGCTTTTGATGGACTCACCTGAAGCTTGCAGATCAGCATGATAAGAAGAACGTACCATCGGCGCACTCGCAACGTTACTAAAACCTAAACTTTCAGCATATTGTTTAAGCTCTTCAAATTCTTCGGGATGGACATAACGTTCTACTGGCAAATGATAACGACTGGGCTGCAGGTACTGGCCGATAGTTACCATATCGCAATCATGCTCTCTTAAATCGTGTAAGACCTGTTTAACTTCTTCTAGTGTTTCTCCGAGACCTAACATCAATCCGGACTTGGCCGGCACTTTAGTATTGTTCTGTTTAAACTTTTTTATCAACTCCAATGAGGCAGTATAGTCCGCACCAGGCCTGACCTTTTTGTATAAATTCGGTACTGATTCAAGGTTATGGTTGAATACATCAGGTGGGGCATCCTGCAAAATATTGAGCGCTATATCAATCTTGGAACGAAAGTCAGGCACCAGTATTTCTATTTTTGTGTCGGGGCATGCTTTCCTTATTTCATTTATACAAGCCACAAAATGACCTGCGCCACGATCCAGCAAATCGTCCCGATCAACAGATGTAATCACTACATATTTTAATTTCATTAATTTTATCGCATTGGCAAGATTCACAGGTTCGTCAGGATCGAGACCTTTTGGTTTGCCATGCGCGACATCACAGAATGGACAGCGACGAGTACAGATATCACCCATAATCATAAACGTCGCTGTGCCGTGACCAAAACATTCACCAATATTAGGGCACGAAGCCTCTTCGCAGACGGTATGCAATTTATGTTCGCGGATAAGCTTCTTAAGATCTAATACTTTAGTATCGGTCGGTGCCTTTGCCCGAATCCAATTTGGCTTTCTTGAAACCGGGCCATCAACCGGTATTATTTTGACCGGATTTTTATTGGTCTTTAATTTGCCACGTTTGTCGCGTTCGGGTTGTTTATGAATATTATCTTGATACATCAATTTATCCTTTAATTAACTATGCAACATCAGAAAAAATACCGGTTGCCTGGTCAAGGTGTTTAACCAGACACTCAGATAATTTAATCTTTACTTCGGCAAGTGTAATGTCTTTATTATGTTCAATCATATGTGTACACACCATTTCCTTATAACCACAGGGATTAATACCTTTAAAAGGCATCAAGTCCATATCAATATTTAATGCAAGACCATGATAGGCACAACCTTTTTTTACTCTAATACCCAACGCCGCAATTTTCTCGCCATTGACATACACCCCCGGTGCACCGTACAGACGTTCAGCTTTAATACCATAATCACTCAAACAGTCGATGATTGATGCCTCTATTAGCGATACAAATTTTTTTATTGAGTAAGCACGCCGACTTAAATCAATCAATAGATAGGCTACCAATTGGCCAGGACCATGATAGGTCACCTGCCCTCCACGATCTGTGTTTATTACTGGAATATTATTTGTGTTCAGTAAATGTTCTGTTTTGCCAGCTAGACCCAATGTATAAACGGGTGAATGTTCCAGTAACCATATTTGATCTTTCGTAGCGGAATCGCGGTTCTGGTTAAATACACACATGGCATCATAGGTCTCACCGTAATCCCGCATACCCAGATCTTTTATTTGGATAGTCATAATGCCATTAATACTTTTTCATGTGCCGTAAGTTCAAGATAGATATTATCCAGTTGTTGTCTACTTTCTGCTTCCACAATAACCGTTACAGAAATATATTTTCCTTCCTGACTTTGTCGACTTTTTACGGCTCCTTCGGATAAATCAGGGGCATGTTTTCTAATTATGCTGACAACTAGAACATCAAAGCCCTCTTCTGCCATTCCCATAGCCTTTATAGGGAACTGACAAGGAAATGACATAATGCTATCTTCTTCAGTGTCTTGCATATGATTCTACGGTTAATTAACGTTCTAATTTAAAGATTAACACATTTACGAAATCCCTCAATTATACTAAAAACATGGTACTCAAACATAATCAAACTCTGTCAGACCTACGTGATAATCATGCATTTACGGGCGAATTGAGCTGGATCGGACTCAGACCTGCACATCAAGGGGCAATGGTAATGCCTGGTGAAGCTACTTTAATCGAGAATAAAGGCCTTAAGGGTGATCATATGGCCAATGGTTCCAGTAAAAAGCGCCAGGTTACGCTTATTCAGGTGGAGCATCTCGCGGTAATAAGCAAACTAATAAATAAGAATTCAATCAGCGCTGAAAATTTAAGGCGAAACCTCGTTATTGAAGGTATAAATTTACTGGCATTGAGAGACAGGCAATTTACCATCGGAGATTGTATTCTGCAGGGTACAGGCCATTGCCACCCTTGTTCGAGGATGGAAGAAGCTCTCGGTGAAGGCGGATATAATGCTATGAGGGGTCATGGAGGAATCACGGCTATCGTAATTCAAGGCGGAGCCATTAAGATTGGGGATATGGTTCGAAGTTTACCTGAAACATAGCGGATAGAGAGATAATCTGTTGAAATCAATTGCTAATTTAACACACTCGGTCAACTATTAACTATAATAGACCAATCGATTATAGGAGAGGAAAATGGATATTAAAGAAAACGCCAAGAATATAGATGTATGGACTCGTGGTCTGTTCATTGTAATTTATGCTGTCATATTTTATTTTCTGTTTGCCCTGATATGGTTAGTAGTCATATTCCAGTTTCTGATGAAATTAATCACTACCGAGCTAAATGAACAATTATTCGATTTTAGTGATTCCTTAAATAAGTATGTCAGTCAGATATTACTCTATATCACTTTCAAATCTGAAGAACGCCCATTCCCTTTCAGCCCCTGGCCTAAAGGTGAAATCTCAGCCAGTGATAGTAAGCCCGTAGTGAGAAAGAAAAAAACAGCAAAGAAAAGAATAGCTAAAAAAGAGTCAGATGAAGATAAAGAATCCTAACATAAATTCATGTTGTGTATTTATGTGATGCAATTCTCTATTCAAACAACAAACAAGTGAAACATGTGATATGGATAACAAACACTGACATTCGATTTATGAAAAAGAGGTGTATTATTCAGAAAACACAGACTTATTCTATTTATTGAATTTTAGAAATTTATCCAAGGTAAAAAATGACAAACAAAAATATAACTCCAGACTATCTTCGTAAAGTCCCTATTTTTTCAACACTAAGTGATGCTGAATTACAAGAAATCATCAAGTCTTCTGATAATGGTTATGAAGAATACAATGCGAAACAAGCCATAATTCGTGAAGAAGAAATCGGTAATTGTATGTATGTCATTCTAGAAGGTTCTGTTGAGGTATCAATTCGAGGTGGTGGAGGTGGACGCGAAATATCTATTGCCACATTACGTGAAGGTGATTTCTTTGGAGAACAGTCTCTATTGCCAGGTGGCAGTGGGAGACGTAATGCCAGCGTAAAATCATTTCAGCCAAGCAAACTTTTCCGTATTGATAAAAAACATGTGTTATTGAATCTGGGTGGATTAGAAGAATCTGAAGATGTCACTGTTCAGAATTTCAAGGTAGGCGATCCCAAAGTTCGGGAGATGTTGGGTAAATTACGACTATTCCAGTCTTTATCAGAGACTGAACTTGATGCTTATAATTCATGGACTGAAGTAGTGAAGGTTGGACCCGGTGATTTTGTTGTCAAAGAGGACGAACCAGGAGAACATCTGTTTGTCATTCTGGACGGTGTCGTCGAAGTTTTCATCATTGATGAGGATGGAAAAATAAATATTCTGGCCAAGTTAAAACCTGGAGAATATTTTGGTGAACAGGCCTTAATAGAAGGGGCTAGCGGTGAAAGAAACGCTTATGTTAGAACAGATAACGAAACCAGACTTATAAAGGTATCAAAAGATTATTTTAAAATTGCCTTAAAACGAGATAGTGTCCTGGCAATGGCCTTAAAAAAAGTAGGCCAGGCTCAAAAAGAAGAAATTTCGAAACTCGAAGGTAAGTAGTAAGCATATTGTTTTGATGTGGTTCCCCAATCAAGCTATTACAAATCAATTCATTTATACTGTAAAATTTTGGCCACACAAGATGTAGCCTGTTTTATCTGTATGAATAAATCTATTAATTGTCATGTCAGCGTTAGAAATAAAAAACTTAAAAAAAACATATCGAAATAAACTTGATGCCCTTAAAGGGATTAATCTCAATGTTCAGCAGGGTGACTTTTTTGCTCTGCTGGGTCCTAACGGCGCTGGAAAGTCTACAACCATTGGGATAATTTGTGGATTGGTAAATAAAACTTCAGGCTCTATCAAAGTCTTTGGGCATGATCTAGACACAGCCACAAATGCCGCGAAAGCTTGCATCGGCATCGTTCCTCAAGAAATAAATTTTTCACAATTTGAGACATGTCTGGGTATCGTACTTAATCAAGGTGGTTATTACGGAATCAAGCGCAGCATAGCCATGGAGCGTGCTGAAAAATATCTAGGAAAACTTGGTCTATGGGAAAGACGTAATGAATATTCGCGCAACTTATCCGGTGGAATGAAGCGCCGTTTAATGATCGCAAGGGCCTTAATACATGAACCCAAAATGCTGATACTGGATGAACCAACGGCCGGAGTTGATGTTGAGTTAAGGCGTTCGATGTGGGACTTCTTAATAGACATAAATCAACAAGGCATAACAATTGTACTGACTACACACTACCTTGAAGAAGCAGAAAGTCTGTGTAAGAACATAGCCATTATTGATAAAGGAGACATCATTGAAGACACATCAATGAAAAACTTATTATCAAAATTGAATAAAGAAACCTTTGTATTTGATCTTGTTGATCCAATCGAATCACTACCGGAACTTAATGGTTATCAAGGCAGATTAAAAGATCCCTCCACCATAGAAGTCGAAATTGAACGCAAAAACAATATCAATGACCTATTTAATATTTTTTCAAAGCATGGAATTAATGTTTGCAGTATGAGAAATAAATCTAACCGTCTGGAAGAACTATTCCTTGATTTATTAAATAACAATAAGACCCACTAAATATGTATACCCAATCACTATTCATTCCATTCAGCACTATTGTTATTAAGGAAGTTTCCCGATTTACCCGTATATGGGTACAAACGATCCTGCCGCCAGCTATAAGCATGACACTTTATTTTGTTATTTTTGGCAGTCTTATCGGACCAAGAATTGGCACTATGAACGGTTTTGATTACATCGACTACATAGCACCCGGCATCATCATGATGTCAGTTATAAATAACGCCTATGCCAATGTGGTGTCTTCTTTTTTTGGTGCTAAATTTCAGCGACACATAGAGGAGATGTTAGTTGCCCCTATACCTGTTTTTGTGATTTTGGCTGGCTACATTACTGGCGGTATTGTGCGAGGTTTTCTGGTTGGAACAGTTGTCACTATTGTTGCTCTTTTTTTCACAGACTTACATCTGTATAGTTTCCCCATTACAATTGCTGTCGTCCTTATGACATCGATTGTTTTTTCTCTGGGTGGTTTAATCAATGCCATCTTTGCAAAAAAGTTTGATGATATTTCTATCATCCCTACATTTGTATTAACGCCTTTAATCTATCTGGGAGGTGTTTTCTATTCAATCGATATGCTGCCCGAATTCTGGCAAAAGGTATCGGTATTTAACCCTATACTTTACATGGTAAATGCCTTTCGATATGGCATGCTGGGGGAATCAGATATTAGTATTACCCACGCGTTTATTATGCTGATAATTTTTACAATCACGTTATTAATAGTCTGTTTACAGCTTCTAAATAAAGGTATCGGTATTAAAACCTGATAAACGGCAAAGGAATAAAAACTGAATCAGCTTCCAGTGTAAATACAACCCGCTGTACAGGTCTCTTTAACCACTACAGAGGTTAATAGTGGCAGTTTTAAATGCAGTTCCTGCCAAATCCACTTGGCAAGATTCTCACTGGTAGGATTTTCAAGACCTTTTATATCATTAAGATAATGATGGTCAAGCCGCTCATATAACGGCTTGAATGACTCGCTAATATCTGCAAAATCCATTACCCAACCAGTTATATCATCAACATCACCAGAAACATGTAACTCAATAGTAAATGAATGACCATGTAAACGACTACATTTATGATCATCCGGTAAATTGGGTAAGCGGTGTGCCGCTTCAATAGTAAATGATTTGTATATTTCCATCTTTAATTACAGTAATTAGATTTAAAATCCTGATATAGCTTATTAACGCTACTCCATAAAGCACCCGGCTTTCCGGAACCAACAGGCTTATTATCGAGTTTAATAACAGGCACGATCTCCCAGGTTGAACTCGTTACCCAGATTTCATCCGCGACCCATAATTCTTTTTCAGTAATCGCTGTTTCAAAACAGGCAATCTCCTGTTTAGACAATATTTCAATAAGCAAATCTCTGGTTATACCCGGCAAGACATGTTTGTTTTTAGGCGGGGTAATTATTTTATTGTTTTTACAGATAAAGACATTACTGGCAGCTCCTTCTGTAACATATCCGTCTCTTATAAGAATAGCCTCCTTTGCGTTGCTTTGTTTTGCTTTATGCCTGAGTAATACACTGGGTAATAAAGTTATGGCTTTGATATCGCAATATTGCCATCGTATATCTTCATGCGTAATTGCGCTTATGCCGGAACTAAAATCTTTTTTGGAAATTGGTCGACTCATTGCAAATATAGTCGGTGTATCAGCAAGAGAAATATCGTGGTCTCGTTCTGAGACACCACGTGTAATCTGTAGATAAATTGATTGTTCAGTATCATCTACAGAAGCAATCAATTTTTCAAAAATAGAAGACCAGCTTTCACTCGAATATGGGTTCTCGAGAAATATTGCTGTCAGACTATTTTCGAGCCGTCGCATATGTTCATCAAAGCGAAATACCTTCCGATTGAAAACCGGTATAACTTCATACACACCATCACCAAAGGTAAAGCCACGATCAAGCACGTTAACTGACGCCTCTGAAAGTGGTTTATATTCACCATTTAGATATACGAGAGTCATCTTTAAAATTATTCAAATAAAAGACGAACTTCATCTTTCAGACGATTAATAATCCCTCCTTCAGGGATAGATTCCATTGCTAACAAAGGCATACTGGCAATAGTCTTGTTACCAAGCATGATATTTAACACTCCCTTTTGTTCACCTTGATCAACTGGTGCAATTACCTGATTATCGATCTCAACAAGCGGTTCGAGTTTATCAAATTGACCTCGTGGAACTGTAATATAGAGGTCTTTATTAATACTTAATTTAAGATTATCAACATCCCCTTTCCAGACTTTCACGCTCGTGATTAAATCATCGGCACTATAAAGTTTATGTGTTTCATAAAAGCGGTAACCATAATTCAATAATGCCTGACTTGCTTTTGCACGAGTATTCGGTCCATCTGTACCCATAACTACTGAAATTAGTCGCATGTCTTCCCTGATCGCTGATGCGACCAAACAATAACCGGCCTCCTCTGTATGCCCTGTCTTTATGCCATCAACACTACGATCTTGCCAGAGTAATTTATTACGATTATGTTGTTTTATCTTATTAAAGGTAAAATCTTTTATTTTATGATAGTTATAAACTAGCGGATAATCCCGTATCAAAGCCTGTGCCAGTTTAGCTAAATCACCAGCTGTCGTGTAATGATCCGGATCAGGCCATCCGGTACTATTAACAAAATGTGTATTAATCATGCCCAAACGCTCTGCATGTTTATTCATCAAATCAGCAAACACTTCTTCTGTACCGGAGATATATTCAGCCAAGGCGACACTGGCATCATTCCCTGATTGGATTATTACCCCGTGTAATAGATCATCCAGTTTGACTTTTTTATCAACCTCTATAAACATTTTCGAACCCTGTGTGCGCCAGGCCTTCTCACTAATCAGCACTTGATCTTCCAATGATATTTTTCCATTTTTAAGTTCACTGGCCACAACATAGATAGTCATGATTTTGGTTAAACTTGCCGGTGGTAATTTTTGATCTGTATTTTCCTGTACCAGTAAATCCCCACTATTAAAATCCATCACCAGATAAGATGAAGCATTTATTTTTGGTGCAGCGGGCACAATCATATTGTCGGCATAAACCTGCAGACTATTGAGTGAAATAAAGACGATTAACGATAATATCCAGAATGCTTTTATTTTCATATTTTATAAATTTTAATTAATGACAATATGGTGTTCATAAACACCATAGTTAGTTAAATTTGAGACTATAGAATCGGACTGTTCAATGTCCGTTAGTGGGCCAATCCTCACTCGGTAAAGCGTATTACCAGACACAACAACCGGGCCAATATTGATCAAGCCCTCGCCAATAGGACTCAGCTTATTCTTAAGATTTTCAGCATTGACACGATTACTAAATGACCCTACCTGGATATAAAAACCATTATTATCAGATACGCTCGTAACACTGCTAACAGGCGCTCCGACCTCGGAATCATCAGACAATATCTGTCCTGGTTCAACGACCTCGACTTCAACCAGACCAGTACCTTTTTTTACTATATCAAGCTTGATTGCTGCTGTATAAGAAAGGTCAATAATACGGTTTTCGTGAAATGGTCCACGGTCATTAACCTTAACAACAACATGCTTACCGTTGTTTAGATTAGTCACTTTCACATAAGTAGGTAATGGTAAGTTTTTATGTGCTGCTGTCATTGCATACATATCATATGATTCGCCGCTGGATGTGCGTTTGCCATGAAATTTGGTTCCATACCAGGAGGCAATCCCTCTTTCAACATGCCCCTTACCACTTTCCATAACGTAATAACGCTTGCCAAAAACAACATATGATTTTGGATTTCCATAACGACTTTTCGGCTCATATTGAGGTACTGCATTCGGAATATCAGAAACATCAATTTGCTTGCTTGGCGCATTGTCACTGGACGATGGAACAACTTTAACATTACTACTACACGCAGATAAGACCAGGATAGAAGAAAGCAGAATAAATCTTATTGCTATTTTAGCAGTAAGAACAGGCAAGCTCGACAACATCTTTATTTAGTTATGCTCTGAGATGCATTGTTGTACTTTTGCATTATCTCTGACGCGAGTTGATAAACAGCCATAGCATATAAGTGACTGTGATTGTAACGTGTTATAATGTAAAAGTTTTTATGCGCAAGCCAATATTCATTACTCCTTTCCTGCTCATACTCTAACAATTTTAATTTTTCATTCTTCTCAAAAATCGAACTGGAATTTATACCAAGGCTTTCCAAATCTGATTCATTAATATCCGGCTCCAGATCATTACTCAGTACCGTTTTATATTTTTCACCTTTCACTTTCACCATGGCAGCAACAGGCTTGCCTTTCTGCCAACCATGCTCGGCAAAGTAATTTGCAACACTGCCAATCGCATCATCGGAGTTATTCCAGATATCAATAATACTGTCCCCATCAAAATCGATCGCATAATGCCGGTAACTACTGGATATAAACTGGGGCATGCCCATTGCACCCGCATAAGAGCCTTTCAAAGAGAGCGGATCAAACCCTTGTTCACGTGTCAGCAATAAAAACTGCTCGAATTCATTACGAAAAAAAGTGGCTCGTTTAGGGTAATAAAATGCCAGCGTATTCAATGCATCAAAGACGCGATAACTACCGGCAATACGACCGTAGAAAGTTTCAACACCAATGATAGCGGTAATTATTTCAGGTGGAACACCAAATCTTTTTTCTGCAGCTTCGAGTTTTTTTCGGTTGCTTATCAGAAAATCGACACCTTCATCAATACGCTTAGTCTTTAAAAAAATATCCCTGTATTTGTACCAGGGCAGTCTCTTTTCTGCCGGTTTTGAAATAGCATCCAGTATTGACTGGGATACGGTAGCTTGTTCAAACAGATTGCGTAGGCTTTTTGAATCAAAGTTATGTTGTGATTCCATTTTTTTAATAAAGTCATTTTGAGATACAGGCACATCAGTATTAGCCTGAACAAACGACAGCCATGAAAATAATGAAGTTATAATAATCAGATTAAATTTTTGCATAATTAGAATGAGAGAAAACGTCTATGAGTGTGTATGGCCATAATGATACCGAATCCAATCATCAATGTTACCATTGAGGTGCCGCCATGGCTAACCAATGGTAATGGGACTCCAACTACAGGCAACTGGCCGGTAACCATTCCCATATTGACGAAGATATAAACAAAAAAAGTCAGTGTTAATCCGCTTGCCAATAAACGTCCAAATGTATGTTGGGCATTTATTGCAATATAGAGTCCACGAGAAATAATAAACAGGTAAATGCATAACAATAGCAGTACTCCTAACATACCGAATTCTTCGCAAAATACTGCAAAGATAAAATCCGTCGATCGCTCGGGCAAAAATTCCAGATGTGATTGAGTACCGTTCAGCCAGCCTTTACCATAAAAACCACCGGAACCGATTGCAATCTTGGCCTGAATTGTATGATAGCCCGCACCAAGAGGATCATTCTCAGGGTTAAGAAATGTAAGTACGCGTCTTTTTTGATAGTCATGCATAAAATACCACAGGACAGGCGCACCCGCTGCACCTAACACGCCCATGGATATAAGCAATCGCCACGAAATTCCTGCAATGAACAATACCGAGAACCCGGCGGCGCCGACTAATAAAGCGGTACCTAGGTCGGGCTGCTTGGCGATTAACAATACAGGAATAACAATCAAGACACACACACTAGCAACCCTTAAAAACCTCGGCGGCAATGTTTTATCAGCAAGATAAAAGGCGACCATCATTGGGACAGATAATTTCATTAATTCTGATGGTTGAAAACGAAATACTTTCAAATCTAGCCAACGTTGAGCACCTTTACCTACATCGCCATAAAAGATAACGATAATTAAAAGAATAATGCCGAAAATATATAACTTCAATGACCAGCGTGCGATCTCTGCAGGAGGTAATTGTGCAACAATTACCATCCCGACCAATGCAATTAATAATTTTATTGCCTGTCGATAAACCAGATTAATATCTTGACCACCAGCACTGTAAATAACCACTAAACCGATTGCACATAGCGCAAAAATCCCAAAGAATAATGGGAAATCTATATGCAAACGTTGTCCAAGGCTACGTTGTTCCAAGAGTATTATCCTTTGTTAATCAAGTCACGATTATGCATGAATTGATCAAGCATTTTACGCGCAATAGGCGCAGCTGTTTTTGAACCACCGCCTCCGTTCTCAACGATAATTGCTATCGCAATCCTTGGCGCTTCTACCGGTGCAAACGCTATAAATAAGGCGTGGTCTTGAAACTTTTCAGCGATTTCTTCTTTGTTATATTCTTCATCCTGTGCTATTCCAATTACCTGCGCTGTCCCTGTTTTGCCTGCAAATTTATATTCGGCATTTAAACCACTGCGCCAGGCAGTCCCGCCTACACCATGCACAACATCATACATTGAATTAATAACATCATCCCAATAGCTATTATCAGAAACATTAATCTGGTTTTCAGAAATACTTGGCAATGTAATCACCTCATTCGTGATCGAATTACTAGTACTTGAAACTAACCTTGGACGAATAATATTACCTTTATTCGCCAATGACGACGTCGCTTTGACTAATTGCATTGGGGTAGTTAATGCATAACCCTGGCCTATACCTAGAATTAATGTTTCGCCCGGATACCACGCATGTCCTATTGCTTTTCGTTTCCACTCTCTTGATGGCATAAGACCTTTGTTTTCACCATCGATATCAATCCCGGTTATTTGCCCAAAACCAAATTCGGATAATCCCTCATAGATAAGGTCAATGCCCAAATCATACGCCAAACTATAAAAATACACATCACATGATCCCATAATTGCATGATGTAAATCGGTGTGCCCATGACCTTGTTTTTTCCAGTCTCGATAGCGATGCTCATGTCCCTTTAAAGTAAACCAGCCAGGACACCATGTCTCATCGGCCATAGTCCGAATGCCGTTTTGCAACCCAACTATTCCCATAAAAGGTTTGATCGTCGACCCCGGAGGATATTTCCCTTGAATAACACGGTTAATAAGCGGTTTATCCTTGGATGTTAGTAATGCTTTGTATGATTTACTATCAATCCCATTTACGAATTTATTTGGATCGTATCCTGGAGAACTTACAAAGCTTAATACATCACCGTTTCGAGGATCCATAGCCACGATTGCGCCGCGACGATTTTCTAATGCATCTATTGCGATTTGTTGTAAAGAAAGATCAATAGTTAAATGTATATTTTCACCTGGTTTGGGTGCCGTACGATCAAGAACACGAATGACTCTACCTTGCGCATTTACCTCTACCTGTTGATAACCCACTTCACCATGTAATAATGTTTCATACGATTTCTCAATACCCAACTTACCAATGTGAGTTGTGCCACTATAGTTTGATTCGTTAAGGTTTTTAATATCATTCTCATCTATCCGTGCAACATAACCAATAGTGTGAACTAACTTTTCAGCATAGGGGTAGTAACGATTCAAGCCTGCTACGATATCGACACCGGGAAAACGATGACGATTAACCGCAAATAATGCGACTTCTTCTTTATTAAGATTTAGACGTAACGGTACATTCTCAAATCTTCTTTTCTTCTTAAGCGATTTTTTAAAGCGTTCAATATCACTAGCTTCAATTGTGATTATCTTTTGGAGTTGAGCAATAACTCTATCAACATCATCTATCTGTTCTGGCACTACTTCGAGACTAAAGGTAGGTTTATTCTCTGCCAAAATAACACCGTCACGACTGTATATAAGACCTCTTAAAGGTGGTATGGGTGTGATTTTTACCCGATTGGATTTTGATAAGGTTGTGTAATGTTCATGTTGCAACACTGTGAGATAAAAAATTCTGGAAATAATCATGATGACTAGCATCAAAATGATAAATGCAGTGACATAAACACGCCTTGCTACCAGATTTGACTCATGATCTTGATCTTTGAGAGCAAACTCCTTAGCCATGCCTGCCTCTGGTTAACATCAGGAGATGTTGTACTTACGACGTAAGTCTCTTAAGATAATGAATAGCCATGGCCACAACAACATACTCGTGAAAGCCGGCATCCAATAGGTCCAGTCACGGGTACCTTTTCCTAAATAACCTGCCACCCACAACATGATGAGTTCATAAAACAAGAGATAAAAACCAATCAATACAGCCTGCTGTAAGAGTGGATATGCGCGCATACGCTGATAAGAATTAATAGTGAAAAATGCGATCAAGGTCAGGCCCAAAGCGTTTTGCCCTAATACTGTACTTTGTTGTACATCCAGTAATAAGCCTAAAAACCACGCGACAAGAATACCAACCCGATCCGGAACTGCCATACACCAGTAAATTAAAACTATCGCAACCCATGAAGGCCGCCAATTTACTGCCCATTCAGGTAAGGGTAAGGCCGTTAACATAATTGCCATGATGAAACTGAGGACAATGATCCAGTTACCCTGTCTGGATTCTTCAATACCGATCATTGTATGGCAAGCCCATCGATTTCTTTATCAACTTCATTGTTATTTTCATATGGCCATACCATTAACACTTCACGGCTCTGACTAAGTTTTGCGCTTGGTTTAATCATTACCTTTGCAAATGGCTCTCCGGGTTTGCGCGAGATGTTCTCAATTTGCCCGACCGGATAACCTTGTGGAAATCGACGCCCGAGGCCTGATGAAATAACCAGATCACCTACCCGTATATCAGCGTTGTTTGGAAGATGCTCAAGTAACAGTTTATCGTTTTGGCCCATTCCTACAGCAATAGCACGCAAACCATTCCTGTTAACTTGCACAGGCAAAGCATGGTTTGGATCTGTAATCAAAATAACCGTACTCGAAAATGGGCCCACATGTACTATCTGACCCATAATACCCGATGCATCTACGATCGGTTGCCCATCGTAAGCACCTTCACGTTGGCCTTTATTTATAACAATCTGTCGACGGAATGACTGTAATTCAACAGCAATCAATTCAGCAACAAGGACCTTGTCATTAATACGAAATGAAGACTCAAGTAATTCTCGTAAACGACGATTTTCGGTTTCTAGAACTTCATATCGTTGTAATTTCGAACTAAGCAATAAATGATCTTGTTTCAATCTATCATTTTCTTTCAACAGCGTGTTGTGTGTCACTAATGTAAGTGAGATCCATTCTGTTGCTTCGATAGGCAAATTAACAACATACTGCAAAGGGTAAACAAGCGCTGACAATGCGGAACGAATAACTTTTAAATGTCCCTGATGATGGTCTACTACCATTAATATGATCGAGAGTATTACAAACACCACAAAACGGAGGTTAGGAGAAGAACTTTTTTGAAACAATGTGTTAATAGACGTCCTCCGTCTTTACTACTTACTCCAAAGCAAGTATATCAGTCCCAAATTCATCTATCATTTCAAGATATCGTCCACCACCTCTGGCAACACAGGTTAATGGGTCTTCTGCAATAATTACCGGAAGTCCGGTTTCTTCCATTAATAACCTGTCCAAATCTCTCAACAAAGCCCCACCTCCAGTCAACACTAGACCACGTTCTGCAACATCTGAACCTAATTCAGGTGGTGTTTTTTCCAGTGCATTTTTAACTGCACCAACAATACCCGTTAACGGCTCTTGTAGTGCTTCGAGTATTTCATTGCTATTTAATGTAAAACTTCTGGGAATACCTTCAGCAAGGTTACGACCCCTGACTTCCATTTCATGTATTTCATTTCCAGGATAGGCGCAGCCTAATTCATGTTTGATGCGTTCAGCCGTTGCTTCACCGATCAAACTTCCATAATTTCGGCGTACATAATTGATGATAGCCTCATCAAAACGATCTCCACCAATACGTACTGAATCTGAATAGACAATACCATTCAGTGAAATAACAGCCACTTCGGTGGTCCCCCCCCCGATGTCCAACACCATAGAACCACGCGCATCGCTAACCGGCATGCCTGCTCCAATGGCAGCAGCCATCGGCTCTTCAATTAAATGTACGGTTCGTGCCCCGGCACCACTGGCAGATTCTCGAATGGCGCGTCGTTCCACCTGAGTAGAACCACAAGGCACACAAACCAGCACTCGCGGACTCGGTTTGAATAATGTAGAACCATGTGCATGATGAATAAAATACTGCAACATTTTTTCTGTAACAGTGAAATCAGCTATCACCCCATCTTTTAATGGGCGAATGGCAGTTATGTGGCCTGGTGTACGGCCCAACATTTTCTTAGCTTCCATGCCGACGGCAACGATAGATCTGGCATTTATTTTGTTGCCATCATTTCGTATGGCAACAACCGAGGGTTCATTGAGAACAATGCCTTTTCCTCGTGCGTAAATAAGTGTATTTGCGGTGCCTAAATCAATAGACAAGTCGTTTGAAAAAAGGCCTCTTAATCGATTAAACATGAATTAAACCAGTAAGTTAGTGTTAGCATTGTGATATAGTCTCGACAGATGGCTATATAGGAAGGATTGGGTAGCAACTGTCTTATGCTGGAATCCTTTAAAATCAAAATTTTACGACACATTAGCGACCCGGAACCCCGCTAAGATCACCTAAAATTAGAAAGCGTAACTTTAGCAATGGGTGAGGCTTTGGGCAAGCAAAGGAATGTGATAAATTCACCTTTTTTCAACACATAAGAACGGCTACTTTATGTCCCTCGATAAATCAGAAGTGCAAAAAATCGCCTGGTTGGCCAAATTGGCAATTGATGATCAGGATATCTCCACTTATAGCAATGAGCTCAGCAATATATTGGGACTGGTTGAGACCATGAATTCGGTCGATACCAATGGTATTTCTCCCATTGCGCATCCGCTGGATTTGACTGCACGATTAAGACCCGATCAGGTAACAGAAACGAACCATCGTGACCAATTCCAAAAGAATGCACCACTGATAGATGATGGATGTTATCTCGTACCTAAAGTTATTGAATAATATTTCGATAACCCTTTAAAAATAATCAGTAATAAAATTTAAATATGCATTTATCTACATTGGCGCAACTATCAACTGCCCTCGAATCCAAACAGATCAGCAGCGAAGAATTGACTCGTCTTTATCTTGATCGGTGTAATCAATTTAATGATTCATTGAATTGTTTTATAACTATTAATAAAGATATTGCATTGGCACAGGCAAAATCAGCAGACAAGCAACGTGCCGCTGGTAATGCTTTAGCTCTAACAGGTATTCCGATCGCACAAAAAGATATCTTTTGTACAAAAGGCATTAAAACATCATGTGGTTCAAAGATGCTCGACAATTTCATCGCGCCATATGATGCAACTGTAATCGAAAAAATGAATTTGGCTGGCATGGTAAACATAGGTAAGACCAACATGGATGAATTTGCTATGGGCTCATCCAATGAAACCAGTTTTTATGGTCCGGTTAGAAATCCATGGGATAAAGATACTGTTCCCGGTGGCTCATCGGGTGGATCGGCAAGTGCTGTAGCCGCACGATTAAGTCCTGCTGCAACAGGCACGGACACAGGAGGCTCTATTCGACAACCCGCTTCACTCTGTGGCATAACCGGCTTAAAACCAACTTACGGAAGGGTTTCCCGCTATGGCATGATCGCCTTTGCCTCCAGTCTGGATCAAGGTGGACCGATGACACAGACTGCGGAAGATGCAGCTTTAATGATGAATGTTATCGCGGGTTTTGATGAACGTGATTCAACATCCGCTGAACATCCCGTTGATGATTACACTGCAAATCTGAATGAGTCAATCGAGGGCTTGAAGATTGGGTTACCAAAAGAATATTTTGGTGCGGGACTTGATAGTAATATTGCCAAAATTGTTGAAGATGGAATTAAAGAATTAGAAAAACTTGGTGCAGTATGTAAAGAAATAGAATTACCGAATACACAATTATCAATTCCTGCTTATTATGTTGTCGCTCCCGCAGAATGTTCATCAAACCTTTCTCGTTTTGATGGTGTTCGTTTCGGTTATCGTTGTGAAGATCCAAAAGATCTTTCTGATCTCTATTGTCGGAGTCGCGGTGAAGGTTTTGGTAAAGAAGTAAAACGACGCATTATGATCGGTGCTTATGTTCTTTCAGCAGGATACTACGATGCTTATTATTTAAAAGCACAACAGATCAGACATTTGATTCGTGATGATTTTCAAAATGCTTTTAAAAACGTTGATGTCATTGCCGGACCAACCGCAACGGGTACTGCATTCAAGCTCAATGAAAAAATAAACGATCCAATAAGTATGTACCTGTCAGATATTTACACCGTATCAGTAAATCTTGCGGGTTTACCGGCCATATCAGTACCCGCAGGATTCTCAAATAAGCTTCCAGTCGGGATGCAGTTAATCGGAAATTATTTTGAAGAATCTCGTCTACTGAATATTGCTCATCGTTTTCAACAAGCGACAGATCACCACAAAGCAATACCCGGGGGATTTGAGTAATGGAATGGGAAACAGTTATCGGGCTGGAAATTCACGCTCAACTAGCCACTAAAAGTAAGATTTTCTCTGGTGCAGCAACAACTTACGGCGCTGAACCGAATACGCAGGCCTGTGCTGTTGATTTGGGACTTCCAGGTGTATTACCGGTAATTAATAAAGAAGTGATCTCTAAAGCAATTAAATTTGGCCTGGCTATAGAAGCTGAAATTCCGCCAAAATCTGTTTTTGCCAGAAAGAATTACTTTTATCCTGACCTACCTAAAGGCTATCAAATCAGTCAATTTGAATTACCTATCGTCAGTACAGGACATATAGATATTCAACTTGAAGACGGTTCAACAAAACGCGTCGGTGTGACACGCGCACATCTTGAAGAAGATGCGGGTAAGTCCATGCATGAAGGTTTTGGTGGCTTCACCGGTATTGATCTCAATCGCGCTGGCACACCTTTATTGGAAATCGTATCAGAACCCGATATGCGTAATGCAAAGGAAGCAGTTGCCTACATGAAAAAGATTCATTCACTCGTTCGCTATCTGGAGATCTGTGACGGCAATATGCAGGAAGGATCATTTCGTTGTGATGCTAACGTTTCTGTTCGACCAAAAGGGCAGAATGAATTCGGTACACGCGCAGAATTGAAAAACATCAATTCATTCCGTTTTGTAGAACAAGCAATTAACATCGAGGTCGAAAGACAAATTGATATTCTTGAAGACGGTGGAAAAGTCATACAAGAAACACGTTTATACGATCCTAATAAAAACGAAACGCGTTCTATGCGCAGCAAAGAAGAAGCCAACGACTATCGTTACTTCCCCGATCCGGATTTATTACCGGTAGAAATTGAAAACAGCTTTATTGAAGAAATTCGAACTCAATTACCCGAACTACCAGATGCAAAAAAACATCGTTTCATAAATGAATTTAAATTGTCTGAATACGATAGTACTGTATTAACAGCACAAAAAGAAATGTCAGATTATTTTGAGGCTTGTGTTAAAGCAGCAGATGGCGAAGCGAAACTCAGTAGTAACTGGATAACCGGTGAACTTGCTGCAGCTTTAAATAAAGAAAATAAAGATATTGCAGACAGTCCCGTTAGTGCCGAAATGTTAGGTGGCATGGTCAAACGTATTAAAGACGATACCATCTCCGGTAAAATCGCAAAACAAGTCTTCGAGGCTATGTGGAACGGCGAAGGCGACTCTGATTCTATTATAGAAAGCAAAGGGCTGAAACAAGTTACCGATACTGGTGCGATTGAAAAACTGGTCGATGACGTAATCGCAAATAGCCCATCACAAGTGGAACTATATCAAGCCGCACCAGATGATAAAAAAGGAAAGCTAATTGGCTATTTCGTCGGCCAGATAATGAAACAGTCGCAAGGCAAAGCTAACCCGAAACAAGTTAACGAATTGTTGAGTAAAAAACTTAAAAGTTAGTCTGCTAACGATCCAACCTGTGTAAAAACGCATGAACAGGTATTATTATTTGTTTAAAAAAACTACGTAGAAAGCAGTATATGACTACCAATTTTTAATTGGAGATCATCTTCAGCATTTCCTTGATTAACCGCTATTTCTGTCATGCCATTTGAATTTTCATACCATAAGGCCTTGCCTGTTTTTACATCAGAAAAGGTATCTCCATTAACAACATCCTGGTGGTCAATGCGTAGTACTAACTGTTTATCTAGCGACTCTGCACGTATGCCGGTCATACAGTTACCAAAATGATCAATATAAATGATTTCATTCAGATCATCCGGCCATTGATGCTTATCTTTCCAGTCAAAAGAAAAAGAAGCTACTTCTTCTTTATTCGCAATCATGGCACACACTGGCGCATATAAATCTCGACCATGAAAACTGTTCGACATGGTTTCCGGTTTCCAGGTTATTTCAAATGCTTGTATTTCATTTGCTTGTTTTGCAACAATATCAAATAAACCATTATTTGCTCCAACAAACCAACGTTCATCTATGTTTAACATTACTGGTTTATCTTTATCTGAACCTACTCCCGGATCAACTACACAAAACAGGATCGATCCTTCAGGGATATGCGAAACCAATGACGCCAATAGATAGGCACTTGCTTTGGGGTTATTACGGGGTGCATCTGATATTAGATTGATGACTTTATGTTCTGGCACCAGGACATGTAAAACTGTGTGAACCTGTCCTAAATATGGGCCTTCCAAACCATAGTCTGTAAATAGATATATCATACAGGTAGTGTAGAATTATCTGAGAGCAAAGATCAACTTATCAGACCACACTATCAGAAAGGAAAAAACCGGAGATATACCCCGGTTTTAAAGTTACAAGCTTATAATTATTATTATGCTTGTTCTTGTACCTCTACAACTTCTCCAATCTGTGGTCGATCAACTAATGAGACAATTGCCATAGGAGCTTTATCTCCGGTACGGACACCACATTTAAGGATTCGTAAGTAACCACCAGGACGTTCTTTATAACGTGGTCCAAGTTCATTGAATAACTTCGTGACAATTTCACGGTCACGTAACCGTGAAAAAGCAAGACGTCTATTTGCGACGCTGTCACTTTTAGCCATTGTAATCAATGGTTCTGCAACACGACGTAATTCTTTAGCTTTAGGCAAGGTTGTTTTAATAACCTCATGTTCCATAAGTGAAACCGCCATATTTTGAAACATCGCTTTACGATGTGAACTATTGCGATTCAGCTTTCGACCACTTTTACGATGACGCATTATTATTCTCTCTTTATTATGCTGATACTGACGTAGTTTCTCTCGTCACTAATCCTGCAGGCGGCCAGTTTTCCAGACGCATACCCAGTGACAATCCACGTGATGCTAAAACATCCTTGATTTCAGTCAGGGATTTTTTACCCAGGTTCGGTGTTTTCAACAATTCAACTTCAGTACGTTGAATCAAATCACCAATATAGTAAATACTCTCTGCTTTCAGACAATTCGCGGAACGAACAGTTAACTCAAGATCATCAACTGGACGTAACAGAATAGGATCAATTTCAGGTTCGCTATGTTGACTTGCTTCTATTGCTTCTTCTGCTTCAAGATCAACGAAGACTGCTAATTGTGCTCTTAATATTCTTGCAGCTTCACTTACCGCTTCTTCAGGATCAATGGTGCCGTTTGTTTCGATTTCGATAACCAGTTTATCCAGATTGGTACGTTGTTCAACACGTGCACTCTGAACCTCATAGGCAATACGTGTGACCGGGCTAAATGAAGCATCCAGTTTTAATTGACCAATAGTTTGTTCAACTTCATCGGTACCACCGATTACGACTGGTTTGTAGCCACGACCACGTGCAACTTTCATAACAATGCTCAGCTCACCTGCTTTGGTAAGGTTCGCAATCAAATGATCAGGGTTTTTAATTTCAACATCATGATCCAGTGTAATATCTCTTGCATAAACTTCACCGGGACCACTTTTCTTTAAGGTTAAAATTGCTTCGTCTTTGGCATGCATCATAATTGCAAGGCCTTTCAGATTCAGCAGAATATCTGTGACATCTTCCTGCACACCCTCAATGGTAGTGTATTCATGTAAAACACCTTCAATCTCAGCCTCTACAACAGCACAGCCTGGCATTGAAGATAAAAGAACACGACGTAGTGCATTACCCAGTGTGTGGCCAAAGCCTCTGTCCAAAGGCTCAATCGTGATCTTTGCAGAGGTATTGCTTATAGGTTCTACATCAACCCTTCTAGGTTTTAGTAATTCATTAAATGTCGATAGCATGCTTCATTATCCTCCACACGTTGGTTACTTGGAGTAAAGTTCTACAACGAGTTGTTCATTAATTTCAGATGGCAGTTCACTTCTTTCCGGAATTGATTTGAAAACGCCTTCCATATTTTTAGTATTCACATCAACCCAGTCTGGCAATCCATATTGCTCAGCCACATTCAGTGCATCCTGAATTCTCAATTGCTTTTTACTCTTTTCACGTATAGCAATAGTGTCACTTGGTTTCACCTGGTAAGAAGGTATGTTTACGGTCTTTCCGTTTACCAAAATTGATTTATGGCTAACCAACTGACGCGCTTCATTTCGTGTAGAACCGAAACCCATACGATAAACAACATTATCCAGACGGCATTCAAGAATCTGTAATAAATTCTCACCTGTTGCGCCTTTACGACTTGCTGCTTCTTTATAGTATTTACGAAACTGCTTTTCTAATACGCAATATATACGACGTAGTTTTTGTTTTTCACGCAATTGTAATGCGTAGTCAGACATCCTCTTGGGACGAGTGCCTTGTATACCAGGTGTTTTATCAATCTGGCATTTTGATTCAATCGGTCTAGCGCGACTTTTTAGAAATAAGTCTGTGCCTTCACGCCGACTAAGTTTACATTTTGGTCCGAGATAACGTGCCATTTTAAAGCTCCTGAATTAAACCCGACGTTTTTTGGGTGGGCGACACCCGTTATGTGGAATCGGTGTCACATCAGTAATATTAGTGATTTTGAATCCGATTGAATTAAGTGCCCGTACCGCTGACTCACGACCCGGTCCTGGTCCTTTTATAAATACTTCAAGGTTTTGCATACCAAATTCACGTGCAACTTCGCCTGCTTTTTGAGACGCAATCTGAGCAGCAAACGGTGTGCTCTTACGAGAACCTCGAAAACCACTTCCTCCGGAAGTAGCCCAGGAAAGAGTGTTTCCTTGACGATCAGTAATCGTAATGATTGTGTTATTAAATGAAGCGTGTATATGCGCTATACCGTCAACGACGGTTTTCTTTACACGCTTACGAGTCTTTGTTGCTGTTTTGGCCATAGTTAAAAACCTGTAGTTTTATTTTTTAATCGCTTTTCTTGGACCTTTGCGGGTACGGGCATTAGTACTTGTACGCTGCCCTCTAACTGGTAATCCGCGACGATGTCGAATTCCCCGGTTAGTACCAAGATCCATCAAACGTTTGATATTCATTGAGACTTCACGACGTAGATCGCCTTCAAGATCATACTTAGTAATCTCAGCACGAATCTTGTCAAGATCCGCTTCACTAAGTTCTCTAACCTTACTTGAAGGTTCCAAGCCTACCGCAACGCATATTTCTTGTGCGCGGGTACGACCAATACCATAAATATAAGTCATAGCAATCACTAAATGCTTATTATCCGGTATATTAACGCCTGCAATACGAGCCATTATTCAATCTCTCCAATATAATTTCTAGCGCCTGTTATCATCCCTGGCGCTGCTTATGCCGCGGGTCGGTACAGATAACACGTACAATTCTATTACGTCGAATAATTCTACAATTTCGACAAATTCTTTTTACTGATGCTCTAACTTTCATCTAACTTTCTCCAACATGCCCAAGCTAACGAACTAACGTCGCCCATGCCCCTTAAGGTTAGCCTTCTTCATAAGTCCCTCATATTGATGAGACATTAAATGTGCTTGAACCTGAGACATAAAGTCCATAACAACTACAACAATAATCAACAATGATGTACCACCAAAATAAAACGGCACATTAAATTTCAATATTAAAAATTCCGGCAATAAACATACAAACGTAATATACACAGCACCCGCTAACGTTAACTTGGTCAATACTTTATCAAGGTACGCTGCTGTTTGTTCCCCCGGACGCATGCCTGGAATAAAAGCGCCAGACTTCTTCAGGTTTTCTGCCGTCTCTCTTGGGTCAAACACCATCGCCGTATAAAAGAAACAGAAAAATATAATCCCTGCTGCATAAGTTAATACGTATATGGGTTGCCCCGGCGAAAGCGTGGTAGCAATATCCTGTAACCAACCCATACCTTCACTTTGACCAAACCAACCTGCAATCGTAGCCGGGAACAATATTAAACTCGATGCAAATATTGGTGGAATAACACCCGCCATATTCAATTTCAATGGCAAATGGCTGGCCTGACCACCATACATCTTTCGACCAACCTGACGTTTCGCATAATTCACCGTAATTCGGCGTTGTCCGCGCTCAACGAAAACTACAAACGCTGTCACCGCGATAGCAAGCGCAAATAAACCTACTACTGCTAACAGATGCATTTCACCTGTTCTTGATAATTCAATCGTCCCACCTATTGCAGACGGTAACCCGGCCACAATACCGGCAAAGATAATCATCGAAATTCCGTTTCCGATACCACGCTCAGTAATCTGTTCACCTAACCACATTAAAAACATCGTGCCGGTAACAAGTGTACTGACCGCAGCAATTCTGAATCCTATACCCGGGTCCATAACAACCGAGTAACCGGCTGCCTGTTGACCTTCCAATGCCACTGCTACACCAAATGCCTGAAAGGTTGCTAATACTACAGTGCCATAACGTGTGTACTGAGTAATTTTACGGCGACCCGCTTCGCCTTCTTTTTTCAGTTGTTTTAATTTAGGCTCAACAACTGATAATAACTGCATAATAATTGATGCAGATATATAAGGCATAATTCCCAGCGCTACTACTGAAAAACGACTTAAAGCGCCACCTGAAAACATGTTAAACATATCCAGAATTGTACCGCGCTGTTGATTAAACAGATCGGCTAATGCCACTGGATTAATACCTGGCACGGGTATATGTGTTGCTATCCGATAAACAAATAAAGCAAATAAAACAAACAACAAACGTTGTCGCAATTCTGATGACCGACCGAGACCCGAAAGCCCGCCAGAGATTGCTGGGTTAGACGCGGACATTTATTCTTCTATCTTCCCACCAGCTGCTTCAATAGCCGCTTTTGCTCCTTTGGTCAGCATCAAACCTTTTACTGTGACTGCTTTTTCCAATTTACCGGAAAGGATAACTTTGACTCGTAATATACTTTTGTTTATCAAACGCGCTGCCTTGAGTGCATCAATATCGATAACATCCACATCCAGAGAAGCAAGTTCATTCAACCTAATCTCTTCTGTCACACGACCAATACGTGAACTAAATCCAACTTTAGGCAAACGACGTTGAAGTGGCATCTGACCACCTTCAAAACCGACTTTATGATATCCACCGGCACGTGATTTTTGTCCCTTATGTCCACGACCACCCGTTTTACCAAGTCCGGAACCAATGCCGCGACCACGACGCTTAGCATCTGAGGTTGAATCGGGATGTGGCTTAACTGTGTTTAAACGCATCTGTTTAGTCCTCTTCCACTGCAAGCAAATAGTCTACTTTGTTGATCATACCGCGATTTTCCGGGGTATCACTGACAGTGACTGTATGACCAATACGACGTAGACCTAGTCCGCTAACACAGGCTTTATGTTTTTGAATACGGCGATTAGTACTTTTAATCAACGTAACCTTTATTTGTTTGTCAGATTTATTAACCATTTCAGCTGACCACTTCTTCTACAGATTTGCCACGTTTTGCAGCAATATATTCAGGTGAAGACATCGACTTTAATCCTTCGATTGTTGCACGAACAACATTAATTGGATTTGTTGATCCGATTGACTTGGCCAAAACATTATGAATCCCAACCACTTCAAAAACAGCACGCATTGGGCCACCAGCAATAATACCGGTACCTTCGGATGCGGGTTGCATGTAAACCTTTGCTGCCCCATATTCTGCTGTAATAGGATATTGAAGAGTTCCTTCACTCAGGGGCACTGAAATCATATTCCGACGTGCATCTTCCATCGCTTTTTGAATCGCCAAAGGCACTTCTCGAGATTTACCTCGGCCCACACCGACGCGCCCATTACCGTCACCTACAACAGTTAATGCTGCAAAACCAAATTGACGACCACCTTTCACAACCTTGGCAACGCGATTTACGTTAACAAGTTTTTCCTGAAGATCTTCGTTACCGGTTATTGAGTTTCCTAATGCCATTAGACCCTTCCTTAAAATTCCATACCTTGTTCGCGCGCAGCATCTGCTAATGCTTTAATGCGACCATGGTATTTGAAGCCTGAGCGGTCAAAAGCAACTTTCGAAATGCCTGCTTTCTTCGCACGTTCAGCCAGAGCTTTACCGACAGTAATGGCTGCTTCGACATTACCGCTGTATTTGATCTGACCCTTGATTTCTTTATCCAAACTTGATGCACTCGCAAGCACCTGTGCACCATTAGGTGCGATCACCTGTGCATAAACATGTCGAGGTGTTTTATAAACACATAAACGGTTCACACCTAGCTGCTTGATTCTTGCACGTGCTTTTCTGGCACGACGAATTCTTTCTGTTTTTTTACTCATATTGGCTAGCTCTTCTTAGCTTCTTTGCGGATGATACGTTCATCCGAATAACGAACACCCTTACCTTTATAAGGTTCAGGCTGACGGTATCTGCGAATGTTTGCAGCTACCTGACCGACTTGTTGTTTATCAGAACCCTTAATAATAATTTCAGTTTGTGTCGGTGTTTCAATCGTAATTCCTTCTGGAATCTGAAATTCAACAGGGTGCGAAAAACCTAAAGTCAGATTCAGTACTTTTCCTGAAACTGCAGCTCGATAACCAACGCCAACAATATTCAATTTACGTTCAAAACCTTCGCTCACACCGGTCACAAGATTCTGCAGCAACGCACGTGTAGTACCCGATAATGCCTTAGCTAATTTACTATTATTATTGACCGTAGTTTTTAATTCGTTGTCTTCATGTTCAACCTTAACCAAAGGATGTACATCATGAGATAACTCACCTTTACTGCCCTTTACAGTAATCATACTGCCGACGATATTTACATTGACGCCGTTCGGTATAGTTACTGGATATTTTGCTATTCTTGACATAATTCAATCCAATCTTTTATGAAACGTAACACAGGACTTCGCCACCAACACCTTGTTCACGCGCTGATTTATCTGTCATGACACCTTTTGCTGTTGAAATAATTGACACACCAAGACCACCCATTACTTTTGGCAGGTCATCAGCACCTTTATAAGTACGTAGGCTCGGTCGGCTAACACGTTTAATCGTTTCGATAACCGCTTTGCCCTCAAAATACTTGAGTTCTATTGTCAACGTGGCCTTCTTATCATGTTCCGCAACGCTGTAATCGATAATATAACCTTCTTGTTTCAGGATATTTGCAATCGCTACCTTTAACTTTGACGAAGGCATTTTCACATCACGCTTATTACGCTGTAATGAATTACGAATTCGTGTCAACATATCTGAAATCGGATCTGACATACTCATTTTATAGTTCTCTCTTTATTTACCAGCTTGCTTTAACCAGACCTGGCACATCGCCACGCATAGCTGCTTCACGCAATTTATTTCTTCCCAAACCAAACTTACGATAATACCCGTGTGGTCGGCCCGTAATATTACAACGGTTACGAATACGAACAGGGCTTGCATCTCTTGGCATCTTATTCAACTTTTCACGCGCCATTGCACGATCTTCTTCACCCAGTGAAGTATCTTTAATCATTGCTTTCAATTCTGTTCTTTTTGCCGCGTATTTTTTAACCAAACGTATTCGTTTGACTTCACGGTTAATCATGCATGACTTTGCCATATTAAATAGACCTCAAGACCTTAACGGTAAATTAAATGCCGTTAGCAGAGCACGGCCTTCTTCATTTGTACGTGCAGAGGTAGTAATTGTTATATCCATACCTCTTAATGCATCAATCTTGTCATAATCAATCTCAGGGAAAATAATCTGTTCCTTGATTCCCATATTGTAATTACCACGACCATCAAAAGATTTCGCATTCAAACCACGAAAATCCCGGATACGCGGAATAGCGATTGAAATTAATCGATCCAGAAATTCATACATACGTTCGCGACGTAATGTAACTTTACAGCCCACAGGCCAACCTTCGCGCACCTTGAAGTTTGCAACCGATTTTCTCGCATTACAGACAATAGGCTTTTGCCCGGCAATCTTCGTCATGTCTTCTACAGCATGCTCAACCACCTTTTTGTCTGCAACTGCCTCACCAATACCCATATTAAGGGTTATCTTGGTAATCTTCGGGACTTGCATCGGTGACTTATAACCAAATTGTTCGGTTAACTGTTTTATCACCGTATTATTATAATGTTCTTGTAATCTGACCATGAATTTTGACCTTTATACATCCACTACTTCATTGTTTGACTTGAAGTATCGTACTTTTTGACCATCTTCCAGATGACGATATCCAACTCGATCACCTTTATTAGAAACTGGGTTCCAGATAGCAACATTAGAGACATGTATCGCTGCTTCTTTTTCGACGATACCACCTGGCGTACCCTGCATCGGATTACCCTTGGTATGTTTTTTTATCATATTGACACTTTCAACAAAGACTTTGTCCAGTTCACTTACAACTGACAAAACAACACCACGCTTGCCTTTGTCCTTGCCAGCAATGACGATAACTTCATCACCTTTTTTAATTCGACTCATCTTAGAGTACCTCCGGCGCCAGAGAAACAATCTTCATAAATTGTTCACCACGTAGTTCACGTGTCACAGGGCCAAATATACGTGTGCCTATGGGTTGCAACTGAGCATTCAGTAACACAGCAGCATTACCGTCGAATCGAATCAACGACCCATCTGCTCTACGAACACCTTTACGGGTACGTACAACAACAGCATTATAAACATCGCCCTTTTTAACTTTGCCGCGAGGGATAGCTTCCTTGATGCTGACTTTAATTACGTCACCAACATTAGCGTATCGTCGCTTTGAGCCACCCAATACTTTCACACACATCAGCCGGCGTGCGCCGCTGTTGTCTGCTGCATCAAGCATTGTTTGCATTTGAATCATGTGCGCTCTATCTCCCTAAACCGGTTATACAACTTGTGCCTTGCTGACCACTTTTTGCAAGCGCCAGGATTTATTTTTTGATAATGGTCGAGTTGCTTCTATAACCACAATATCACCTTCGTTACATTCATTAGCCTCATCGTGCGCCATCAATTTGGTCGAACGACGCATGAACTTACCATAAAGAGGATGCTTCACAGTACGCTCAATTAACACAGAAATGGTTTTATCCATTTTGTTACTAATAACTGTACCGGTTACTGTTTTTGCTTGTACTGTTTCAGTGCTCATACTTCTTTACCTGATGCAATTTTTTTCTCGTTAATAAGCGTGTTAAGTCGTGCAATATTACGTCGTGTTTTTTTCATCTCACTTGGCTTATCAAGCTGCCCGGTGCCTTTTCGCATACGTAAATTAAACTGAGCACGTAACTCGTCCAATAAAATTGTCTGCAGCTCTTCAGCTGACTTTTCTCTTAATTCTGCTGCTTTCATTACAGTATTGTCCTCGCAACAAATGCTGTTTTAATTGGTAACTTAGCCGCTGCTAATTCAAACGCTTCGCGTGCCAATTCTTCAGGAACACCTTCCATCTCATAAAGCATTCTGCCCGGTTGAATCTGGGCTACCCAATATTCAACATTTCCCTTACCTTTACCCTGACGAACCTCCAAAGGCTTTTTAGTAATCGGTTTATCTGGAAAAATCCTGATCCAGACTTTCGCGCCACGCTTTACTTTACGTGTTAGTGCACGTCGTGCTGCTTCAATTTGGCGGGCGGTAATACGACCTCTGCCAATTGCTTTCAAACCAAATTCACCAAAGCTGACCTTATTCGCGACGGTGGCAAGACCACGGTTGCGTAATTTACTTTGTTTTCTATATTTCGTTCTTTTTGGCTGTAACACGTCAAATTCCTAATTAGTTGTTTGCTCTTTTACTTATGCTTTAACTTCATCTTTCTGGGTTTCTTCTTCTGCATTTTGTTCGTGCCCAACAAACACTTCGCCTTTGAAGATCCAGACTTTTATTCCAATAATACCGTAAGTGGTATTAGCTTCAGCTGTACCGTAATCTATATCAGCGCGCAAGGTATGGAGCGGAACACGACCTTCGCGATACCATTCTGTACGTGCAATTTCAGCACCATTCAATCGACCACCTAGACTAATCTTTATTCCTTGCGCACCAAGACGCATGGTATTAGTGACAGCTCGTTTCATTGCTCGACGAAACATGATGCGGCGCTCTATTTGTTGAGCAACACTTTCAGCAACCAGAAAGGCATCCAGTTCCGGTTTACGAATCTCTTCAACACTAACATGCGCAGGGACACCCATCATTTTTGAAATCTCAAAACGAAGACGCTCAATATCTTCACCTTTTTTTCCAATTACAATTCCAGGGCGAGCAGTATGAATAATTACACGTGCGTTTCCTGCTGGTCTTTCAATCTGAATACGGCTCACAGATGCATTAGCCAGTTTTTTACGGATATATTCTCTGACCTTCAAATCTGCGTTCAGATAATTTGCATAATCCTTGCTATCTGCATACCAGGTTGAGGTCCAGTCTTTAATAATGCCGAGGCGTATCCCCGTTGGATGTACTTTTTGACCCATGCTGTTTATTGATCTCCGTTTTCAGAAACCGTCACGGTAAGATGACTGGTTCTTTTTATAATTCTGTCGGCACGGCCTCTGGCACGTGGACGTAAGCGCTTCATAGTTGGTCCTTGATTCACTTGTATTGCGCTGATTCGTAGTTCATCAATATCTGCGCCATCATTATTTTCAGCATTGGCTATCGCAGACTCGAGCACTTTTTTAATGATATCTGCACCCTTTTTATTGCTGAAAGCAAGCAGGTTGATTGCACGGTCAACTGCCATCCCGCGAACCTGATCTGCTACCAACCGCAGTTTTTGCGGAGACAAATGTGTAAATTTTAATGTTGCTGAAGTTGCCATAATTTTGTTTTCTAATTATTAAGATTTTCTATCTGCAATGTGACCACGAAAGGTACGCGTTAATGCAAACTCACCTAACTTGTGTCCCACCATATTTTCAGTGATATAAATAGGCATATGGTCACGACCATTGTGTACGCCTATAGTCAAACCCACCATCTCCGGCATTACCATAGAGCGACGAGACCAGGTTTTAATTGGACGCTTGTCATTATTTTCCCTTGCTACTTCAACCTTCTTTACAAGGTGATGATCAATAAAAGGACCTTTCTTAACTGAACGTGGCACTATTTATCCCTCTCGATTACTTACGTTTACGAATGATTAATTTATCGGTTCGTTTATTCTTTCTGGTCTTATAACCTTTAGTAGGTGTACCCCATGGACTAACAGGGTGACGACCACCAGAAGTACGACCTTCACCACCACCATGTGGGTGATCAACCGGGTTCATAGCAACACCACGTACTGTTGGTCTAATACCGCGCCAACGTGTTGCACCTGCTTTACCCAGGGATCTGAGTGAATGTTCTCCATTACCAACTTCACCTATGGTGGCACGGCAATCAGACAATACTTTTCGCATTTCGCCAGATCTTAATCTGAGCGTTGCATGTTGACCTTCTTTGGCAACTAACTGAACACCTGCACCGGCACTACGTGCTATTTGCGCACCCTTGCCCGGCTTCAACTCTATACAATGAATCGTTGTACCTAATGGAATGTTTCTCAGTGGCATACAATTACCAATCTGAATAGCCGCTTCCGAACCTGATGTGACCTGGCTACCTTCTTTTACGCCCTTCGGTGCAATGATGTAGCGTCTTTCACCGTCAACATATAAGAGTAAAGCAATATGTGCGGTTCTGTTCGGATCATATTCAATTCGCTCAACCTTGGCCGGGATCCCGTCTTTGTTTCGCTTGAAATCGATCACGCGATAACGTTGCTTTGAACCACCACCACGATGACGGACCGTTATGCGACCGTTATTATTACGACCAGAATGTTTACTTTGCTTCTCCAACAGGGGTTCATAAGGTTTGCCCTTGTATAATTCCGGGCTAACAACCTTGACCATTGAACGACGGCCTGCTGATGTTGGTTTTGGATTAACTAATGCCATAATTTTTTCCGTTAGGCCCCCATGAAATCAATATCAAAACCAGGCTTTAATTTGACATAGGCTTTTTTCCAGTTAACACGCTGCCCTGGTTTACGTGCAAACATTTTTCTTTTGCCTTTTACATTAGTGACCTGAACCGATTCGACTTCTGCGCCTTCAAACATTAGTTCTACCGCTTTTTTTATTTCCGGCTTGGTCGCATCTTTGGCTACTTTAAATACATATTGATTATAAGCTTCACCAACCATAGTTGACTTCTCAGTCACTCTGGGCTCAAGCAAAACTGTCATTAATTTTTCCTGATTCATGATAACCATGCCTCAACTTTTTGTACGGCAGCCTGTGTCATCAACACTTTCTCAAATCCAATCAATGAATAAGGATCAATTTCATTAGTATCAATCACATCGACTTTAGGAATATTTCTTACACCCAAATAAAGATTCTCGTTTAACTCTTCGGTCACAATCAAAACTTCACCAAGGTCAAAATCAGCCAATTTTTCTAGCACCAACTTCGTTTTTGATTCAGCAACATCGAACTGATCAACGCAAATAAAACGTTCTTGACGTACAAGCTCTGAAAGAATCGAACGCATCGCTGCACGATACATTTTTTTATTCAACTTCTTGCTGTAGTCACGTGGCTTAGCAGCAAAGGTAATACCACCGCCACGCCATATAGGGCTACGTATAGTGCCTGCTCGTGCACGACCGGTTCCTTTTTGTTTAAACGGTTTTTTACCACCGCCCCTGACTTCAGCACGGGTTTTTTGCGCCTTGGTGCCAGAACGAGCACCCGCCAGATACGAGGTTAAAACCTGATGTATCAATGGCTCATTAAATTCAGCCGAGAAAACAGTATCGGACACATTCATAGTGCCTGCTTTCTTTTTGCCTGATGTTTGAATCGTAAGTTCCATTATTACTGCCTTATTATCGTGTTTTTACCGAAGGTTTAATTATCACCTTGCCACCTTTAACTGAAGGCACTGAGCCTTTAATCAAAAGTAAATTTCTTTCACTATCAACGCGGACTACCTCAAGGTTTTGGGTTGTACGTTGCACGTTACCCAGATGCCCAGCCATTTTTTTGCCTTTGAAGACACGACCTGGCGTTTGACATTGACCTATAGAACCCGGTGCACGATGTGATAATGAGTTACCGTGTGAATTACGTTGGTGACTAAAATGATGACGTTTTATGGCGCCAGCAAAGCCTTTACCATTCGTCGTACCAGTTACATCAACCTTCTGACCCGCTTCAAACATATCAACCTTAATTTCGGTTCCGGCAGAGTACTGCTCGAGCTCTTCACTAGTAACCCGGTACTCTAAAAGCCCTTCACCTGTTTCAAGGTTTGCCTTGGCGTAGTTACCAGCTTCTGATTTAGTCAGTGCTGATGATTTCTTTGCACCCCAGGAAACCTGTATAGCTGTATATCCTTTATTATCGGCTGTTATCAAACCAGCTATATGATTAGGGCTAGCTTCAACTACGGTCACAGGCACAGAATGTCCCTCTTCAGTGAACACACGTGTCATACCACGTTTTCGACCTACTATTCCTATTGTCATTATCTATATCCGCCAGTCTTTATCAGTTAAGTTTAATCTGGACGTCAACACCTGCCGCCAAGTCTAGTTTCATTAACGCGTCTACCGTTTTATCGGTAGGGTTAATAATATCCATCAATCGTTTATGAGTTCGAATCTCATACTGATCACGCGCATCCTTATTTACATGCGGAGAAACCAAAATAGTAAAACGTTCTTTCTTGGTCGGCAGTGGTATAGGACCCTTAATCTGGGCACCTGTACGTCGCGCAGTTTCGACAATCTCCTTTGTAGATTGATCGATCAGTCGATGATCAAATGCCTTAAGGCGGATCCTGATTATTTGTTGTTCGGCCATTTAATATTTACTCAATAATTTTAGAAACGACGCCCGCACCCACTGTGCGACCACCTTCTCGTATCGCAAAACGTAAGCCTTCTTCCATCGCAATCGGGTTAATCAACTTAACCGTTACCTTGATGTTATCGCCCGGCATCACCATCTCGGTTCCAGCAGGCAACTCCATCGCGCCCGTTACATCCGTGGTACGAAAATAAAACTGCGGACGGTAGTTGTTGAAGAATGGCGTATGACGTCCACCCTCATCCTTGCTTAATACATAAATCTCTGTTTCAAAATGTGTGTGTGGCGTAATTGAACCCGGTTTACACAATATCTGACCACGCTCAACGTCTTCACGCTTGGTACCACGTAACAAAACGCCCACGTTGTCGCCTGCCTGGCCCTGGTCTAGTAATTTACGAAACATCTCAACACCCGTACACGTCGTCTTCTGTGTGTCTCGAATGCCCACAATCTCAATTTCTTCACCTACTTTCACTATCCCGCGTTCAACACGTCCCGTTACCACTGTACCGCGACCTGAGATAGAGAATACATCTTCAATCGGTAACAAAAAGGGCTGGTCAACCGGTCGTTCTGGAATCGGGATATAATCGTCCATCGCCGCGACCAATTTCTCAATCGATGGCACACCTATCTCTGACGTGTCACCTTCTAATGCTTTTAACGCAGAGCCCGTGATAATCGGCGTGTCGTCACCAGGAAATTCATACGAATCTAACAACTCTCGGATTTCCATTTCAACCAATTCTAATAATTCTGCATCATCAACCTGATCGGCTTTGTTCAAATACACAACGATGAAAGGAACACCCACCTGTCGTGCTAACAATATATGCTCTCGTGTCTGTGGCATCGGACCGTCCGCTGCACTACACACTAAAATAGCACCGTCCATCTGCGCCGCACCGGTAATCATGTTCTTCACATAATCCGCGTGTCCCGGGCAATCCACGTGCGCGTAGTGACGCGCGTCGCTTTCATATTCAACGTGTGCCGTCGCAATGGTAATACCACGCTCGCGCTCTTCCGGGGCGTTATCAATCTGGTCATAAGCCTTCGACTCACCACCAAATTTCTCCGACATTATCTTTGTGATCGCCGCCGTCAGGGTCGTCTTACCATGGTCAACATGGCCTATCGTTCCTACATTCACATGCGGCTTCGTGCGTTCAAATTTTTCCTTGGACACGGCTTATCACCTCTTCAATATATTTAGTTATTAATAAAAATTATTGGTTTTTACTGATCATACTTTCAGCAATATTTGCTGGTACTTCGTTATATTTTTCAAATTCCATTGTGTATACAGCACGCCCCTGTGTAGCTGAGCGAAGGTCCGTTGAATAACCGAACATTTCGCTTAGAGGCACTTCTGCCTTAATTATTTTTCCTGAAGGCGTCTCTTCGGTACCTTGTAAAATGCCACGACGGCGATTCAAATCACCGTTAACTGTACCCATGTATTCTTCAGGGGTGACTATTTCTACTTTCATTACAGGCTCTAGTAAAACAGGATTTGCCTTCCTTGCACCTTCCCTGAATCCCATCGAGCCGGCGATTTTAAACGCCATTTCGCTGGAGTCAACATCATGATAAGAACCATCATATAAAGTCACCTTCACATCGACCACCGGATACCCTGCTACGATGCCATTTTTCATTTGTTCTACGACACCCTTTTCTATCGCAGGTATATATTCTTTTGGGACAGTACCGCCAACTATTTCATTGACGAACTCAAAACCACCACCAGCCTGTTTAGGCTCAATTTTGAAAACAACATGACCATATTGGCCACGTCCACCTGATTGACGAACAAACTTACCTTCCGCCTTCTCAAGTGTTGAACGAATGGTTTCACGATAAGCTACCTGTGGTTTACCAACATTAGCGTCAACTTTGAATTCGCGCTTCATGCGGTCAACAATAATTTCCAGATGAAGTTCGCCCATTCCGGAAATAATCGTTTGTCCTGATTCTTCATCCGTATGCACACGAAAAGAAGGGTCTTCCTGTGCGAGCTTACTAAGTGCCAACCCCATTTTTTCCTGATCCGGTTTAGTTTTCGGTTCAACTGCAACCGCGATAACCGGCTCTGGAAATTCCATTCGCTCCAATGTGATGACGTTATTAATATCGCAAAGCGTGTCACCTGTCGTCACATCCTTTAACCCAACTGCCGCAGCGATATCTCCCGCGCGAACCTCTTTAATTTCTTCACGACTATTGGCATGCATTTGTAATAGTCTGCCAATTCGTTCCTTTCTTCCTTTGACTGGATTAAGAACAGTATCGCCAGATTTAATCACGCCTGAATAAGCACGTAAAAAAGTTAATGTGCCAACAAATGGATCCGTTGCAATCTTGAATGCCAACGCAGAAAAGGGCTCATCATCAGAAGGATGTCGTTCTCCAACTGTCTCATTATTATCATCAAGGATCCCTTTAATTGCAGGCACATCTACTGGTGATGGCATATATTGCACGACTGCATCCAGCATTGTCTGCACACCTTTATTTTTAAAGGCTGAACCGCAAAACACAGGCACTAGTTCATTCGTTAATGTCCGCGCACGTATACCTTCAATTATCTGTTCCTGTGAAAGAGCACTGTTTTCAAGATACAACTCCATAAGAGTTTCATTCGCTTCTGCAGCACTTTCAACAATGTTTTCATGCCATTGCTGGGCTTCAGTCAACAAGGCATCGGGAATGTCCTTTTCATCGAACCTAATTCCCATATTTTCATCTTCCCAGTAAATGGCTTTCATTTTCACCAGGTCAATCACACCTTCGAACTTTTCTTCTGCGCCGATCGGTAACTGCATTGGAATAGCATTACTACCCAATCGTTCACGTATCTGACGAACAACCCTGAGAAAATCCGCGCCGGCGCGATCCATTTTATTTACAAACGCCATGCGTGGAACAGCGTATTTATTTGCTTGACGCCACACTGTCTCTGACTGTGGCTCGACCCCGCCGACTGCACAAAACACTGCACAGGCACCATCTAATACACGAAGTGAACGCTCAACTTCAATGGTAAAATCAACATGCCCCGGCGTATCAATAATGTTAATGCGATGTTCTTCAAACTGGGCAGCAGCTCCTTTCCAAAAACAAGTCGTCGCAGCTGAAGTAATTGTTATACCTCGTTCTTGTTCTTGCTCCATCCAATCCATGGTTGCAGTGCCATCATGTACTTCACCAATTTTATGTGACACACCTGTATAGAACAGCACTCGCTCAGTAGTGGTTGTTTTACCAGCGTCAATATGAGCCATAATCCCGATATTACGGTAGCGCTCGATTGGTGTGTGACGTGACATGATAGTTTATATATTTAATGTCTATTCATTACCAACGGTAATGTGAGAAAGCCTTATTAGCTTCAGCCATACGATGCGTGTCTTCGCGTTTCTTTATCGCGGAACCACGACTTTCAGAAGCATCCAGCAATTCGCCTGCTAAACGTAGGCCCATATTTTTTTCACCGCGTTTCTTCGCAGCATCAACCATCCAACGCATCGCTAATGTAATACTACGTGAGGTTCTGACTTCAATCGGTATCTGGTAAGTTGCACCACCAACACGACGAGATTTCACTTCTACCAATGGGCGGACATTTTCAAGTGCCTTATTAAAAACTTCCAAAGGCTCTGGATTGCCCTTACCGCTAATCTCATTCAGCGCGCCGTAGACAATTTTTTCTGCGATAGATTTTTTACCACTACGCATAATAATATTGATAAATTTTGCTAATACCTTATCTCCGTATTTCGGATCTGGCAGAATTTCAGTTTTCTCAGCAACGCGTCTTCTGGACATGGTTCAAACTATTCCTGTATCTATATATTATGAATATCAAGCAAACTATGACTTGGGTCGTTTGGCGCCGTATTTAGAACGGCCCTGGCGTCTATCACTGACACCCGATGTATCCAAGGTACCGCGAACAGTATGGTAACGAACACCAGGTAAATCCTTTACACGGCCACCTCTGATCAAGATCACAGAGTGTTCTTGAAGATTATGACCCTCACCGCCGATGTAAGTGGTTACTTCCTGGCCATTAGTCAGACGAACACGAGCTACTTTACGTAATGCCGAGTTCGGCTTCTTTGGTGTAGTTGTATATACACGAGTACACACCCCACGTTTTTGAGGACATGCCTCTAGTGCGGGAACATTACTCTTTACACGTTGTCGTTTACGTGGATTTCTAACTAATTGATTAATCGTTGCCATAAAAAAGTTCTTATATTTCAGTTTATTAAGTGCGCAGACCACCTCACCTGCCCGGACTGTTCGTATTCTTATTGAATACAATTTAAAAATCCCAGTACGGACATGCGGAGATATTTCTTCGGATATCCTGGAGGCGTTGTCTGGCGTTTTAGTTGATTTTTCTAAAATCTACTAATATTTCCAGTACTTAAAACAAAATGACAGGCTGAGAAAACTGACTCAGCCTGTCAAAGAGGCGGGATTTTATGTCTTTGAGGACAACCCTGTCAAGGAAGATTACAGCTTATTTTTCAAGTTCCTGTCGTACCTTCCACTGGTTCAGAATCAGAACCGGTCAAAGGTATTTCAACATCCTCTATTTCTACATTTTCTACGCTTGCTTCTGGCTGCAGCCTCTTATCCAGTCGTTCGCGGCGTTCAGCGTGATAAGCCAGACCTGTACCGGCTGGAATCAGGCGACCAACAATGACATTTTCCTTCAATCCTCGCAAATCATCACGTTTACCACTAACACTTGCTTCAGTTAACACTCGAGTTGTCTCCTGAAATGATGCAGCAGATATAAATGATTCCGTTGATAAAGAAGCCTTGGTGATACCCAGCAAGATAGGCGTCCATTGTGCAGGTGTTTTTCCTTCAGCCTCGATTCGCTCGTTTTCTTCCAATACTCTGGGGCGTTCTATTTGTTCACCTTTAAGGAAAGCAGTATCACCGGCATCAGTAATCTCAGCCTTACGCATCATTTGTCGTACGATAATCTCAATATGCTTGTCATTGATCTTAACGCCCTGTAAACGATAAACATCCTGGATCTCGGTACTAATAAAGTTTGTCAGCGCAACAACACCTTTCAAACGCAGAATGTCATGCGGGGTCGGAGGTCCATCCGCAATACTTTCACCCTTCTCGACATGCTCACCTTCGAAAACGCTGACATGACGCCACTTTGGAATGAGTTCTTCATGAACAAGATCATCCTTACCAGTTATAACTATACGTTGTTTACCTTTGGTTTCTTTACCAAAACTGATGATGCCCGAAATTTCCGCTAATACTGCAGGCTCTTTAGGCTTACGTGCTTCGAATAGATCTGCAACTCGTGGTAAACCACCGGTAATATCACGTGTCTTGACCGATTCCTGTGCAAGACGTGCAATTACATCACCAATATTCACTTCTTTCCCATCACTGACATTGATTACAGCTTTTGATGGCAGTAGGTAATGTGCAGCCTGATCAGTTCCAGGTATCTTGAGTTCATCTCCATTTTCATCAACCAATTTAACCGTTGGTCGCAAATCTTTTGCGTTAGCTGGCCGTTGTTTTGGATCCAGAATAACAGTATTGGTTAGACCGGTAATTTCATCAACATGGCGAGTGACCGTCACACCTTCAACAATATCAGAGAATTGAACTCGGCCTTTAACTTCAGTAATAACCGGGTGAGTATGAGGATCCCAAGATGCGATTTGTTGGCCTGAGGTTACATTTGATCCATCATCAATGGTTAATACCGCACCATATGGGATTTTGTAACGTTCGCGCTCACGACCCACATCATCAATGATCGTAATTTCACCTGAACGTGAAATTACAACATTATTACCACTTTCTTGATTCAAAATCTTAATATTTTGTAAACGGACTGTTCCGCCATTTTTGACCTGGATATTACTAATTGCCGCCGCACGAGATGCAGCGCCACCAATATGGAAGGTACGCATCGTCAACTGTGTGCCAGGCTCACCAATAGATTGTGCTGCGATTACGCCAACAGCTTCACCAATATTGACTAAATGCCCGCGGCCCAAATCACGGCCATAACACTGACGACAGATTCCGTAACGTGTTTCACAAGTAATTCCCGAACGGACAACAACCTGATCAATACCTTTTTCATCAAGAATATCTACCCAGCGTTCATCAAGTAGAGTACCCGCCTCAGCGACGACTCCACCATCAAGCTTGACGGCGTCAACCGACAATACTCGACCCAGTACACGTTCTCTCAAGGGCTCAATAACATCACCACCTTCAATGATAGGATTCATTACCAAGCCTTCGGTGGTACCACAATCTTCTTCCGACACGACCAGATCCTGAGAAACATCAACCAGTCGTCGAGTTAAGTACCCAGAGTTCGCCGTCTTCAGTGCTGTATCTGCAAGACCTTTACGTGCACCGTGTGTAGATATGAAGTATTGAAGTACGTCTAGACCTTCACGGAAATTTGCCGTAATTGGTGTCTCAATAATTGAACCATCGGGCTTAGCCATCAGGCCACGCATGCCGGCTAACTGCCTAATCTGTGCTGCCGATCCTCGCGCACCGGAATCAGCCATGATATAGATCGAATTGAAAGACGGTTCCTTCACTTCTTTACCATCAGCGTCGATATGAATATCAACACCGAGTTTATCCATCATCGCTTTGGCAACCTGATCATTTGTATGGGACCAGATATCAACAACCTTGTTATAGCGTTCACCGTCAGTAATAAGACCTGATGAATATTGTTCCTGGAAATTTTTGACCTGTTCTTCTGCCTTACCAATGATCTCGTCTTTACTTTCAGGGATGACCATGTCTTCTACACCAATCGACACACCGGCACGCGTTGAGTATTTAAAACCGGTATACATTAGCTTGTCAGAAAATATGACTGTATCTTTTAATTCCAGTTTTCGATAACAGGTATTAATTAGTTGTGAAATAGTTTTTTTCGTCAGCACCTTATTGATCAGTTCAAACGGCATTTCATCAGGCAAGATGCGAGATAATAATGCTCGTCCGACTGTCGTATCATAACGTGTCATTTTTACCTGCTTTTCACCTTCTTCATCAAAAGTAACTTCTCGTATACGTGCACGAATATTTGCTTGTAAATCGATAGCGCCCGTTTCATAAGCGCGATGTACTTCATCAATATCAGCAAACGCCATCCCGGTACCTTTCGCTCTAACTGATTCACGAGTTAAATAATAAAGGCCCAGAACCACATCCTGAGTTGGAACAATAATCGGCTCACCATTCGCGGGTGATAATATATTATTGGTCGACATCATTAATGTTCGTGCTTCGAGCTGCGCTTCTATAGACAAAGGCACATGCACAGCCATTTGGTCACCATCAAAGTCAGCATTAAAAGCAGTACAAACCAGTGGGTGTAACTGAATCGCTTTACCTTCAATCAATACAGGTTCAAATGCCTGTATGCCTAATCTATGCAAAGTAGGCGCACGGTTTAGCATAATTGGGTGTTCACGAATAACTTCTTCTAATACATCCCAAACTTCAGAGCCTTCACGTTCAACTAACTTCTTTGCCGCTTTGATAGTAGTTGCCAGACCTCGTCTTTCCAACTTACTAAAAATGAACGGCTTGAATAACTCCAACGCCATTTTCTTTGGAATACCGCATTGATGTAAACGTAGTGTAGGACCAACAACAATTACAGAACGACCCGAATAATCGACACGTTTACCTAACAGGTTTTGGCGAAAACGTCCTTGCTTACCTTTAATCATATCTGCCAATGATTTCAATGGCAGCTTGTTGGTGCCGGTAATCGCACGACCACGTCGACCATTATCGAGTAATGCGTCAACAGATTCCTGTAACATACGTTTTTCGTTACGAACGATAATATCCGGTGCATTCAAATCTAATAATCTTTTCAAACGATTATTTCTGTTGATAACACGACGATACAGGTCATTCAGATCAGAAGTTGCAAAACGACCGCCATCAAGCGGAACTAGCGGACGCAATTCAGGTGGTAAAACTGGTAATATTTTCAGTACCATCCACTCAGGTTTGTTTCCTGATTTCATAAACGCTTCAAGCAATTTAAGACGCTTGGTCAGTTTGCGCAGTTTTGTTTCAGAATTAGTGTTCGGAATCTCTTCACGCAGGCCGGCAACTTCAGCTTCTATATCGATAGACATAAGCAATTCACGAATGGCTTCCGCACCCATCTTTGCTTCAAACTCATCACCATATTGTTCAATTGCTTCAAGATAATTTTCTTCAGTCAGCATTTGACCACGTTCAAGCTCTGTCATACCGGGATCAATCACGGCATAAGCTTCGAAATAGAGAATACGTTCAATTTCTCGTAGCGTCATATCCAGCATCAAACCCATTCTGGACGGTAATGACTTAAGGAACCAGATGTGTGCCACAGGGCTAGCTAAATCAATATGCCCCATACGCTCACGTCGTACTTTGGAGAGAGTTACTTCAACACCGCACTTCTCACAGACAACGCCACGATGTTTTAATCTCTTATATTTGCCACACAAACATTCATAGTCCTTAACCGGACCAAAAATCTTGGCACAAAAAAGACCATCGCGTTCTGGTTTAAACGTTCGATAGTTTATCGTTTCGGGCTTTTTAACTTCTCCAAAAGACCAGGATCGAATTTTTTCAGGGGAAGCTAATCCGATTGTTATTGCATCAAATTCCTCAACCTGTCCTTGTTGCTTTAAAAGCTTGAGTAAGTCTTTCAAGGTTTATTACCTCCTTAGGAGATCTGTTCGGGATACTGCCCGAATTTAAAATCGTTAATTTTCATATCTTTCATCATGGTCAATCTCTACGTATCAAGCTCGATATCAATACCAAGTGATCGGATTTCTTTAACCAGTACATTGAAAGATTCAGGCATGCCAGCTTCCATCTGATGGTCACCATCAACAATGTTCTTGTACATTTTGGTACGACCATTAACATCATCCGATTTGACAGTTAACATTTCTTGTAATGTGTAGGCTGCGCCATAAGCTTCCAGAGCCCAGACTTCCATTTCACCGAAACGTTGACCACCAAATTGTGCCTTACCACCCAATGGTTGTTGTGTGACCAAACTATATGGACCCGTTGAACGTGCATGCATTTTGTCATCAACAAGATGGTTTAATTTGAGCATGTACATATAACCAACTGTCACTTTACGATCAAATGGTTCACCGGTTCGGCCATCATAAAGCACGGTCTGACCATCTTCGGGAAGATCAGCCAGTTTTAACATAGCCTTTATCTCTCCCTCAGTAGCACCATCAAAAACTGGAGTTGCCATTGGCACACCACCTTTTAGATTAGTTGCTAATTCAGTGATTTCATCATCAGTGAATGACGCAAGATCTTCCTGCTTACCACTCGTGTTATAAACCTGATCGAGAAATTTTCGTACTTCAGTAGTTTGAACATGCTGTTCTAGCATCTTACCTATTTTGATACCGACACCTTTTGCTGCCCAACCGAGGTGGGTTTCAAGTACCTGACCTACGTTCATTCGGGAAGGCACACCAAGTGGATTCAAAACAACATCCACAGGGGTTCCATCTTCCATATGCGGCATATCTTCGATAGGAACAATAGTAGATATAACACCCTTGTTACCATGACGACCTGCCATCTTGTCACCCGGTTGAATGCGGCGTTTGACTGCAAGATAAACTTTCACCATTTTCAAAACACCTGGCGCCAGATCATCACCGGAAGTTAACTTGGCTCGTTTTTCTTCAAAGCGTCCATCAAACTCTTCCTTCAATGAACCGATCTGTTCTGCGGCAAGTTCCAGTTGATGATTTGCCTCATCATCTTTAAGACGAATATCAAACCATTTATCACGTGAGGTTTCGTCAAGATATTCCTGCGTAATCTTATCACCAGCGCTTAACCCTGATGGACCACCAGCTGCAACCTTACCCACTAATAATCTTCCGATACGCTGATAAACACCATCTTCCATTATTCGAAGCTGATCATTTAAATCCTTTCTGACACTGTTTAATTCTGATTCTTCTATTTCAAGCGCACGGGCATCTTTCTCAACGCCATCACGGGTAAAAACCTGAACGTCAATGACGGTTCCATTCATACCTGATGGCACACGAAGTGAGGTGTCTTTTACATCAGACGCTTTTTCTCCAAATATTGCCCTGAGGAGTTTTTCTTCTGGTGTGAGTTGTGTCTCACCTTTTGGTGTTACTTTGCCCACCAGAATATCGCCTACATTAACTTCAGCACCAATATAAACAATTCCCGACTCATCGAGTTTATTAAGGGCGCTTTCGCTGACATTTGGAATATCTGATGATACTTCTTCGGAACCTAATTTTGTGTCACGTGCAACACAGGTGAGTTCTTCTATGTGTATTGAGGTATAGCGATCATCTTTTACTAATCGCTCAGACAACAATATTGAGTCTTCAAAGTTATAACCATTCCATGGCATAAAAGCGACCATCATATTTTGACCTAATGCCAGTTCACCCATGTCAGTTGATGGTCCATCTGCCAATACATCACCCTTGGCAACCTGATCTCCCGGTTTCACTAACGGTTTTTGATTAATACAGGTATTTTGGTTGGAACGGGTATATTTGGTCAGATTATAAATATCGACACCGGGCTCACCAGCAACGACTTCATCATCATTGACACGTACAACAATACGACTTGCATCAACAGAATCAACAATACCACCGCGTTCTGATATCACAGTAACGCCCGAATCGATTGCTACTCTTCTTTCCATTCCGGTTCCGACCAACGGCTTATCTGTTCTTAAGGTAGGAACAGCCTGACGCTGCATGTTTGAGCCCATCAATGCGCGGTTCGCATCATCATGCTCAAGGAATGGGATCATAGACGCCGCGACTGATACGATCTGACGGGGCGAAACATCCATATAGTTGACTTTATCCGGTGTCGACATTGCGAATTCATTACGATGTCGGCAGGAAACAAGTTCATCAACCAGGTTACCTTTCTCATCAATGGTTGCACTAGCCTGAGCGATAACAAAATCGCCCTCTTCTATTGCAGAAAGATATTCGATTTCATCAGTCACCTTACTATCAACAACCTTACGATAAGGTGTTTCAAGAAATCCATAGCTATTCGTTCTTGCGTAAACTGCTAGTGAGTTAATCAAACCAATATTAGGTCCTTCCGGCGTTTCAATAGGACAAACGCGACCATAATGCGTTGGATGCACGTCACGCACTTCGAAACCGGCACGTTCACGCGTCAAACCACCAGGGCCAAGCGCAGAAATACGTCGTTTATGAGTAATCTCTGACAATGGATTATTCTGATCCATAAACTGAGACAACTGACTTGATCCAAAGAACTCCTTAATGACGGCAGAGACTGGTTTAGCATTAATAATCTCTTGTGGCATTAAGCCTTCTGATTCAGCCAGACTCAAACGTTCTTTTACTGCACGCTCAACTCTGACAAGTCCAACACGGAATTGATTTTCAGCCATTTCCCCAACACTGCGCATGCGCCTATTTCCGAGATGGTCGATATCATCAATAATGCCTTTACCGTTACGAATATCTAATAAGACTTTTACTACAGCAACGATATCTTCGTTTGATAATACGCCTTCTCCTTCAACCTCTTTACGACCAACTCGACGATTAAACTTCATTCTACCAACAGCAGACAGGTCATAACGATCAGGACTAAAAAACAGATTTTTAAATAAATTTTCAGCCGCATCTTTTGTTGGTGGTTCGCCAGGACGCATCATCCGATAAATTTCAACTTGCGCCTCTAATTGATTAGTACTTGGATCATCACGTAATGTGTCAGCTATATATGGCCCATTATCGAGATCGTTGGTATAGATAGTTTCCAGTTCAAAACCTGTTCGCTCGGTGATTTTTTCGAGAAATTCTTCAGTTATCTCGGTATTCGCTGGAAATTCAATTTCACCCGTTTCTGTATCGATAATATCTTTAGCGATGACTTTACCGATCAAAAATTCTGATGGGATCATTAATGAAGTCAAACCTGCTTTTTCAATTTCCCGAATATGACGTGCCGTAATTCGGCGTTCCTGTTCAACAATTACATTGCCTTTTTTATCCTTAATATCGAAGGAAGCGGTTTCACCACGTAATCGTTCTGGAACCAGTTCAAGAGTAATACCCTTGTTGGTAAATTTAAACTTATCGGTATCGAAGAAAATATCGAGAATTTCTTCCGTTGTGTAGCCAAGTGCACGTAGTAAAATCGTTGCATGTATCTTGCGACGGCGATCAATTCGACAATAGACGAGGTCTTTCGCATCGAATTCAAAATCTAACCATGAACCACGATAAGGTATTACGCGTGCCGAATAGAGTAATTTTCCTGATGAATGAGTTTTGCCCTTATCATGCTCAAAAAATACGCCTGGTGAACGGTGCATCTGTGAAACAATAACGCGTTCAGTTCCATTAATAACGAAGGTACCTGTGCGAGTCATTAATGGCATCTCACCCATGTACACTTCTTGTTCTTTAATGTCTTTAACAACCTTGTTATTCAGACCAGCATCTTTGTCATAAATAATCAGCCGGACCTTTACACGTAGTGAAGCTGCATAGGTTAGCCCCCTCAATTGACATTCTTTAACGTCAAATACCGGAGTTCCAAGTTTGTAGCTAACATATTCCAATGCCGCGTTACCAGAAAAACTGGCTATTGGAAAAACAGATTTAAAAGCCGCTTGCAAACCAACATCAGTTCGCTCCTCAGGCTTTGCTTCAACTTGTATGAATTGATTAAATGACTCAATCTGAGTCGCAACCAAATAGGGAACCTCTAAGATACTAGGACGCTTTCCAAAATCCTTACGAATACGTCTTTTTTCAGTATAGGAATAGGCCATTACAATTCCTCATCGTGTTTGTGCAAAGTAGATTCCTGACAGTCAAAATGTCTGTCTGAAATTCTTTACACATAAATAATTTAAACCGGGTGATATCAATAAGCGCACAGAACCAACAGGCAGCTATTGCTGCCTGTTGGTTACGCTTTAAGTTTATTAAACGCTGCAATTGAAATTATTTAATTTCAACAGCTGCACCAGCTTCTTCAAGCTGCTTTTTAATTTCCTCAGACTCATCTTTGTTAACGCCTTCTTTCACTGTCGCAGGCGCGCTTTCAACAAGATCTTTTGCTTCTTTAAGACCAAGTCCAGTTATGGTGCGAACTGCCTTGATAACTGCAACCTTGTTTTCACCAAAACTCGACATTACCACATCGAACTCTGTCTTTTCTTCAGCTGCTGCACCATCACCACCAGCTGCGGGACCTGCTGCTACAGAAACTGCTGCTGCTGCAGACACACCCCATTCATCTTCAAGCTCTTTGATTAAATCAACGAGTTCAAGCACAGGCATTTGACCTAATGCTTCTTTTATTTCTTCTCGTGAAACTGCCATTTTAAAATTCCTCCAAATATAAAAACTAAACTGATATAAAGATTGTTATCTAGATTAAGCTGCTTGTTGTTTGTCACGCTGTGCAGCTAGAACTCTGGCAAATTTTGCCGGTGGTTCTGCCAATGTACGTACAAATTTTCCAAGCGGAGCAGATAACAATCCAAGTAACATAGCGCGTGCTTCATCAAGAGATGGCATACTAGCGAGCCTGCCAAGTTCAGACGGATCTAAAAGATTACCATCCAAAGCAACAAGCTTGACCACCAGTTTGTCATTACCTTTTGCAAAATCGCGAACAACTCGTGCAGCACTTCCCGGTTCATCATTGGAAAATGCCAATACTAATGGCCCGACTAATCCATCACGCATACATTCAAATTGTGTATTTTCGAATGCACGACGAGCAAGCGTGTTACGTACCACTTTCAGGTATACACCCGCTTCACGCGCCGCGTTACGCAGTTCAGTCATTTGAGCCACCGTTAAGCCGATATACTCGGCCGCGATTGCAGAAGGAGCCTCTGTCGCAACACCAGCAATCTCTTCAACGATTGCCTTTTTTGCAGTTAGATTAAGACTCACTCTTCGCCTCCTGTTAAGTTAAGCATGTAGAAACTACATACTTTTACTAAATAGTTTGTCATCACATATTGTTCTGACAAACCGGTTTACGGTGACCAACACTGAATATTATGTGTGTGATTACACCGTCTGCGCAGGTAAATTTAAATTACATTAAGACCTCTACAAAGAAAGGCCACCTACGGTCTTTGACGTCTGGCGATTAACTGCCAGTTCACAAAGTCTTTAAAACGCTATTAGTTAAATTAATTACAAAAACTAATAACGTTATTATTCACTAATAATTACTGATAATTTCAAATAGACAAACTGGACTGGTCAACTAATACACCAGGACCCATGGTTGTCGAAAGACTTACCTTCCCCAGATAAATGCCTTTAGCAGAACTGGGCTTTGCTTTTTTCAAATCGATTAATAATGAGTGCAGATTTTCAACCAATGAATCTGCATCAAACGATACTTTGCCAATCGTACAATGGATAATACCGTTCTTATCTGTACGGTAACGAACCTGACCACCCTTCGCATTTTCAACAGCTTGTTTTACATCGTTGGTAACTGTTCCTACTTTAGGGTTTGGCATTAAGCCACGTGGACCCAGAACTTTGCCTAATTTACCAACAACTGGCATCGCATCCGGTGTCGCGATCACAACACCATAATCGATATCGCCCTTTTGCATCGCTTCGGCTAAATCTTCAAACCCAACGGCGTCAGCACCCGCTGCTTCTGCTATTTTCGCATTCTCACCCTGCGTGAAGACCGCAACTCTTACTGTTTTACCGGTACCTTTTGGTAAAACAGTTGAACCTCTAACCTGTTGGTCAGATTTACGCGCATCAACACCAAGGTTTACTGCAACATCAACAGACTCATCAAATTTAACTGATGAAATGTCTTTTAATAATTCCAGAGCATCCTTTACCGGATAAAATTTGCCAGGCTCAATCTTGTCCTGATATGACTTTGTACGTTTGGATAGTTTTGCCATGATTAGAATACTCCCTCGGTCTCGATACCCATGCTACGAGCAGTTCCTGCAATAGTTCGTACAGCGGTGTCCATATCGGCAGCAGTCAAATCAGGCTCTTTAGTTTTAGCTATCTCTTCAAGTTGTGCACGGCTTACCTTACCCACTTTTTTACTATTAGGGGTACCACTACCACTTTTTATTCCTGCCGCTTTTTTCAATAATATTGCTGCAGGGGTAGTTTTACTGACAAATGTGAAACTTTTATCACTATACACTGTAATAATAACCGGCACGGGTAAGCCGGCTTCCAAACTTTGAGTTTGAGCATTGAATGCTTTACAGAATTCCATGATGTTGACACCCTTTTGCCCTAATGCAGGCCCCACAGGTGGACTCGGGTTTGCCTGACCTGCAGGCACTTGTAACTTAATATAACCATCAATTTTCTTGGCCACAGCCTTTCTCCCTGGGTGCGAACGCCTTACGGCTCCCCGTTATCTAATCAAAACAATAAAACTATTCTTTCTCTACTTGACCGAACTCTAATTCGACCGGGGTAGATCGCCCAAAAATTAAAACTGATACTCGCAAACGACTTTTTTCGTAATTCACTTCTTCAACAACTCCATTGAAATCAGTGAATGGACCGTCTTTAACACGAACCACTTCGCCTGGCTCAAACAATATTTTCGGTCTCGGTTTATCTACACCTTCTTCAACACGTTGTAATATTGCATTTGCTTCTTTTTCGCTGATTGGTGCCGGTCTATCGCTGGTGCCACCAATAAAACCCAATACCTTTGGCGCTTCTTTTACTAAATGCCAGGTATCATCGTTCATTTCCATTTTCACCAAGACATATCCTGGAAAAAACTTACGATCACTTTTGCGCTTTTTACCGTCACGCATCTCAACAACTTCTTCGGTTGGCACAAGTATTTCACCAAACATATCATTGAGCCCACTACGCTCGATTCGCTCGTGCAATGAACGCATCACCTGATTTTCAAAACCAGAATACGCATGGACTACATACCAATGCTGCGCCATTTTAACCCCCATGCCCCATTAATAATCCTATCGACCAACCTAGGAACATATCCAGCAACCACAAGATAATCGCCACTATGACAACCATAATGACTACTATCAGGGTTGTTTGTATAGTCTCTTGCCGAGTAGGCCATACAACCTTACGAACTTCTATCTGGGCATCTTGAAAATAACCCCAAATATGTCTTCCTTTCTCAGTCTGCAATGCAATAGCAATACTAATTCCTGCAGCGGCAAGCAAGCCCAATACTCGATACAGCAATGAATGATCAGCGTAAAAATAAAAGCCAACCAGTGCTGCAAGCGCTATTAATAACGCCAAGCCGAGTTTGAGTGTATCCAGTTTCATACTGGTAGTTTCAACATTTGAGTTCATAAGTTACTTACATTTAGTCCTAGGCCATTACTGCTCTAATGGCAGGCCAGGAGGGAATCGAACCCCCAACCTGCGGTTTTGGAGACCGCCGCTCTGCCAATTGAGCTACTGGCCTATTCTTTAAGTCAAATAATTTGCCTGCTTGTTACTCAATAATTTTAGAAACGACGCCCGCACCCACTGTGCGACCACCTTCTCGTATCGCAAAACGTAAGCCTTCTTCCATCGCAATCGGGTTAATCAACTTAACCGTTACCTTGATGTTATCGCCC
>JAURNW010000001.1 GCA_030829985.1 Gammaproteobacteria bacterium
AATATCACGTACGGTTTGTTCTGCACTTCTTTTATTTGTCCTCATCGTTTCCTCTTCGGTTAACGATGAACGAAAACTATCTCTTAGGCAATTAGGCTAATTGGTCCACATGGGGCTGACGGGGTACAACCCGATGAACCGATCTGTCTCTTAGTTTATGCCGCTCTTTGTCCAAAAGGTTTTGACGACGTACAGATGAATATCGATATGAGTCAACAGGTTGTCGATAAACTTGAAGGGAAACCTGATTTTGTGTTTAGTGAGATAGACACTGTCATCTTTCGTGGGTTCAGTGAAGCGACATTAGTACATACTTTGTCACTAAATTCGGATAATGTGGCTTATTCGAATAATTAAGCAATAATTGAATATTTATTATTGTCATTCAGAGTGATTAAATAGGAACATACTCGAAGTAAACAGTCTAAAAAGTATGAAATATCATAAATTGATCAAAAGCTTGCTTACTACGTTGATAATTTTCTTATTATCAACCTCAACAATTGTTTTCTCAGAAGAAGAAAGCGAACGAAGTGTCAAACCGCTAGATGGTGAATTAGTGTTGCCTGACGATTACAATAAGGCGGATGATAAAAAATGCATTACGGTCTGTGATCAATGGGGTGAAGACTGTATAATCAATCCTCGGACGGGTAACAGAAAGTGTCGGCGAGTTTGTAAATCATTCACCGAAGAGTGTTTTTAACAAACTATCATGAATTGACCCACCTGATATATTCAGATTTATTAAAACCAATTAAGTTAAAATCATGAATAGTTATACATTTCTTAATGTAGAACAGGAATAATTTGTGCCTAGGTTCTGAAAATGTGAGCTTTTTTACTTATGAAGTAAAGAGCTTAATGTATTAATAAGTAGTTTATTAGCTTTATAATGTTAGTGAGCCAATAGATGTAGTATAAATACGAAAAATTGGCTTCTAAGGTCATATACCATGCGAGAGTGGCGGAATTGGTAGACGCGCTGGTTTTAGGTACCAGTGCCGTAAGGCGTGAGAGTTCGAGTCTCTCCTTTCGCACCAAATTATTATAATTTAATGCTATAATTCCATTATTATTAATGGATTAGGCGTTAATAGATAGAATTATCTTTATATTTGAGGTTCAAAAAGGATGCAAGTATCAGTTGAGAATACCGGTTCCCTGGAGCGCAAAGTGCGCGTTGAGGTGCCAGCAGATCGTGTAGCTACAGAAGTGAGTGATCGTCTGCAAAAGTTGACCAAGACAACAAAGGTTCAGGGGTTTCGTCCTGGAAAGGTGCCTTTAAAGGTGGTTCAAGGTCGATATGGCGAGCAAGTTCGTAAAGAAGTTGTGGGTGAACTCGTCCAGTCCAGCTTTTACGAAGCGATTACTCAAGAAAACTTGAAGCCTGCAGGACCTCCTCAGATTGACGAACTTAATGATGAGTCAGGAAAAGATCTGGCTTACACCGCTATTTTTGAAATCTACCCAGAGGTTCAACTCAAGCCTGTTGCTGAAATGAGCTTTGAAAAACCATCATGTACAGTAAATGATGAAGATATTACGGGCATGATCGATAAGTTGCGTAATCAACGACGTGAATTAAAAAAGATAGAAAGACCCGCGCAAATGGGCGATGTTGTTAATATTAACTTTGAAGGCTTCATTGATGGTGAGGCTTTCGAAGGTGGTAAAGCCGAGGATTATGAACTTGAATTGGGTAGCAATAGTTTTATTGCCGGCTTCGAAGATGGCCTTGTAGGCAAGGCTGAAGGCGAAGAAACCACGCTTAAGGTCAAGTTTCCAGAAGAATACGGTAGTGAATTGTTAAAAGGGAAGGATGCTGAATTTAAAGTCAAAGTTAATCTGGTCAATGAAACAGTACTTCCTGTTGTAGATGATACCTTTATGCTGGAGTTTGGCGTAAAGGATGGAAAAGAAGAAACCTTTAGAGATGAAATCAAGCGCAATATGGAGCGTGAAGTCGAATTGACACTACGTCGTCAAGTTAAGGATAAAGTGTTTGATGCCTTGTTTGAAACGAATGAAATTGATCTGCCACAGGCATTAGTCGCCAATGAGGCACATCGCGCCAAGCATGAATTTGAGAACAATTTAAAACAACAAGGCCATAATGCTAACGCGATTGCTTCATTAGATGCCTCGGTTTTCAATGAACAGGCGAAAAAACGTGTTTCATTGCAACTGCTAATGTCAGAAATAATCAAACAAAATGAACTAAAAGCAGACCCTGCAAAAGTTCGGGAAATGATTGAAAAAGTAGCCTCTGGTTATGAAGATCCATCTGCTGTTCTAAATTGGTACTATTCAGACCAAAAGAATCTTGCAGAGGTTGAATCGTTATCATTAGAAGATAATGTGGTCGATTGGGTTTTGGAGCATGCTAATGTGACTGATAAAGCGTGTACGTTTGACGAAATTATGAATAAAGGGCAGACTGCGGGCTAAAGAAACTGCAGTTATTGTCCGATAACGGATGACTATGAATAACAATGAAATTAAGGCGCTAAATCTAGTGCCGATGGTAGTCGAGCAGACATCACGAGGTGAGCGGGCCTATGATATCTATTCTCGGCTTCTTAAGGAACGCGTTATCTTTTTGGTAGGACCAGTGGAAGATAATGTAGCAAATCTGATAGTGGCTCAATTACTGTATCTTGAGTCTGAAAATCCTGACAAAGATATCCATTTCTATATCAATTCCCCCGGCGGATCTGTGAGTGCGGGGATGGCTATTTATGACACCATGCAATTCATTAAACCCAATGTCAGCACTATGTGTGTTGGACAGGCGGCAAGTATGGGTGCGTTATTATTAACGGGTGGTGAAAAAGGCAAGCGTTTCTGTTTACCACATTCACGCGTGATGATTCATCAACCTTTAGGTGGGTTTCAGGGGCAAGCGTCTGATATTGATATACATGCTCGAGAAATTTTATATATCCGTGAGCGCCTAAATGCGATACTTGCAAACCACACTGGGCAAGCAATCGAGACCATTCAAAAAGATACGGAACGAGATAATTTCATGAGTGCAGAAACAGCCAAAGATTATGGGTTGATTGATGATGTGCTGCATGAAAGGGCCGTTTTACCGGAAACTACGCAAAAAGAGACTGGACAAGATTCCTAATAAAATGTTTGATTGTAAAAAAGCCTGGGGTATCAACCTATGACTGATAGAAAACAGGGTAAAAACGGCGATGGTGATCGGTTGCTATATTGTTCTTTTTGCGGCAAAAGCCAACACGAAGTCCGAAAATTAATTGCGGGCCCATCCGTTTTCATCTGTGATGAATGTGTCGAATTGTGTAATGACATAATTCGGGAAGAAATTCAGGAAAAATCAGTCGCTGGTGTTGGTGCATCACTGCCCACTCCACGTGAGATTAACAAGATTCTGGATGAATATGTTATCGGCCAGGAAAATGCTAAAAAAATCCTTTCAGTAGCGGTATACAACCACTATAAACGGCTTGAGCAAGGCATTAAAAAGTCTGATATCGAACTATCAAAAAGCAATGTGCTTTTAGTCGGTCCTACGGGTAGTGGTAAGACGCTTTTGGCCGAAACCTTGGCTCGTTTATTAAACGTACCATTTACAATTGCGGATGCCACAACATTAACCGAGGCGGGTTATGTCGGTGAGGATGTTGAAAACATCATCCAAAAATTATTGCAGAAGTGTGATTACGATGTCGATAAGGCACAGACAGGTATCGTATATATTGATGAAATCGACAAAATTTCACGCAAATCAGACAACCCTTCTATTACCAGAGATGTATCAGGTGAGGGTGTGCAACAGGCCTTATTAAAACTTATTGAAGGCACGATTGCTTCTGTTCCACCTCAGGGAGGTCGCAAGCATCCACAACAGGAATTTCTGCAGGTAAACACAGCTAATATATTATTCATCTGTGGCGGTGCTTTTGCAGGTCTGGATCGCATTATTCGCGAACGGTCTGAAAAAGGCGGTATCGGTTTTTCTGCTGAAGTAAAAAGCAAGGATGACAGAAAGAGCATTACTGAAGTATTGCAAACCGTTGAGCCTGAAGATCTTATTAAATACGGTCTGATTCCTGAATTTGTTGGTCGTTTACCAGTAGCGGCAACATTGGGTGAACTTAATGAAGAACAATTGGTGCAAATTCTACTCGAACCAAAAAATGCAATTACCAAACAATATATTCGTTTGTTTGAAATGGAGGGTTGTGAACTGGAATTCCGGGAAGATGCACTACGAGCTGTTGCCAAAAAATCAATGGAACGTAAAACAGGTGCGCGTGGTCTTCGTTCAATTATGGAAAATGTATTATTGAATACCATGTATGATTTACCCTCAATGGACGATGTTACTAAAGTTGTTATAGATGAAGGCGTGATAAACGGTGAGTCTGAACCATTAATGATCTATGAGGGCTCTGAGATGTCAAAAGTGGCATCTGATTAATAGGTTATATTCTCTACCCCGTTCTTTCCCGTTTTCTCGTCATATTATGTTTGCCGATTAAAACAGGTTCTATTGAAAACAGATTCATACGTCACAATATAAAAGAAGACGATATACTTATACTGTTAAAATATTAATTAAATATAAAGGTTTTCCATGACTCAAGAAACAGAATCACTTCCCGTTTTACCTCTGCGTGATGTAGTGGTTTACCCGCACATGGTTATTCCGTTGTTTGTAGGCCGTGAAAAATCGATCAAAGCTCTGGATAAGGCTATGGAGGGTAATAAACAAATTATCCTTGTTGCCCAGAAAAGTGCAGCAGAAGATGATCCTGGTCAGGATGAAACCTACGATATTGGTACCATGGCGAATATTCTGCAATTACTGAAATTGCCAGATGGTACGATTAAGGTATTAGTCGAGGGCACCGCACGAGCGGGTATAAAAGAATACCGGGAAGCGGATGGTATGTTTGTCGCGGATGTCGAATTGCTTGAACCGCAAGTCGTCGATGAACAGGAAATGGATGTTCATGCTCGATCAGCCATGAATCAATTTGAGCAGTATGTAAAACTGAACAAAAAAGTCCCTCCTGAAATAATTTCTTCATTAGCCAGTATTGATGATGCCAGCCGGCTTGCAGATACAATTGCGGCACACATGTCGATAAAAATTGAAGAAAAACAACAAGTACTCGAGATTATTGATATTAAAGAAAGGCTGGAACACCTTATCCATTTGATGGATGCCGAAATTGATTTATTGCAAGTTGAGAAACGAATTCGTGGTCGTGTTAAATCGCAAATGGAAAAGAGCCAACGTGAATATTATCTGAATGAACAGATGAAAGCGATTCAGAAAGAATTAGGTGAAATGGAAGATGTACCTAACGAGATAGAAGAACTTGCAGGCAAAATTGAGAAGGCAGGTATGCATAAAGAGGCCAGGGAAAAGGCAGAAGCTGAGTTAAATAAATTGAGAATGATGTCACCGATGTCTGCTGAAGCAACGGTTGTGCGCAATTATGTTGATTGGTTAGTGGGTGTTCCCTGGAAAACCAGAAGTAAAGTTTCTCAGGATATCGTTAAAGCAGAAGCCGTTCTCGAAGAAGATCATTATGGGTTGGAAAAGGTTAAAGAACGTATTCTTGAGTACCTTGCTGTCCAGCTACGGGTCAAAAAGATGAAAGGGCCTATCCTGTGTCTGGTTGGACCTCCAGGTGTCGGTAAAACTTCGCTGGGGCGTTCTATTGCAAGGGCGACGAACCGTAAATTTGTTCGCATGTCACTTGGCGGTGTTCGCGACGAAGCAGAAATACGTGGTCACAGACGAACCTATATCGGCTCTATGCCAGGGAAAATTATTCAGGGTATGTCAAAAATAGGTAAGAAAAATCCGCTGTTTCTACTCGATGAGATAGATAAAATGGCGATGGATTTTCGTGGTGACCCTGCCTCTGCATTGCTTGAAGTATTAGATCCGGAACAGAATAATACTTTTAATGATCACTATCTTGAAGTTGATTATGACTTATCTGAAGTGATGTTTGTTACCACAGCAAACAGCCTCAATATTCCAGCGCCACTGCTTGATCGAATGGAGGTGATTCGTTTATCCGGATACACAGAAGATGAAAAAATTAATATAGCTAAACGTTATCTAATTCCAAAACAACTCGAAAGAAATGGCCTAAAAGATGGTGAAGTTTCTATTAGAGATAGTGTTATCAGAGATATCATTCGTTATTACACACGTGAATCGGGTGTACGAAACCTTGATCGTGAAATAGCTAATATATGCCGAAAAATAGTTAAACAAATTCTGCTAAAACCAACAGAGAAAGGCATTATTGTGACGCCAAAGAAACTGGAGACCTTGTTGGGTGTGAAACGGTTTAGATATGGCAAAGCAGAAGAAGAAAATCGAATTGGCCAGGTAACAGGTTTGGCCTGGACTGAAGTTGGTGGTGAATTATTAACAATTGAAGCCGCGATAGTTAACGGTAAAGGAAAGATTACACGAACAGGTAAATTAGGCGAAGTTATGCAGGAATCTATAGAGGCTGCTATGACAGTTGTTCGGAGTCGAAGTGAGGTATTAGGTATAGAAAATGAGTTTTATAAGGAACATGATTTTCATATACATGTGCCAGAGGGCGCGACCCCCAAGGATGGTCCCAGTGCAGGTGTAGCGATGTGTACAGCTCTGGTTTCTGCTTTATGCTCTATTCCAGTCAAGTCCAGTGTTGCTATGACCGGTGAAATCACACTTCGCGGTGAAGTTTTACCTATAGGTGGTTTGAAGGAAAAATTACTTGCAGCGTTACGTGGTGGTATTGAGACTGTATTAATTCCGTATGAAAATGCGCCTGAATTAGCAGAGATACCGAAGAATATTAAACAAAATCTTGATGTCCGTCCTGTTAGGTGGATCGATGAGGTGCTTGAAGTTGCATTAGAACATTCGCCAAAACCGATTGCCAAAAACCAATCAGAATCTGATATAGTCAAGAAAGAAGAAGTTAGAGGGAAAGATGAGGGCGATTTAATCCGACCTCATTAAAAATAGCTCTGAATAGCTTTTTTTAGATATAACGAAAGCATTGCTTGACGCGTAATTCAGCACTTGGTATAAATCCAGCGCTAATAATAATGCGGCCAAACAAACCAAAACGACCTCAACAGAAAACAAATAAAACTGTTCTTGAGGGTAAAAAAATAGACAAGGGGAATAATCATATGAATAAAGCTGAACTTATCGATGCTGTTGCAGATTCTGCTGATTTATCAAAAGCTGCAGCCGGTAGAGCATTAGATTCTGCAATTGGAGCGATAACCAAAGCGCTCAAAAAAGGAGACACAGTCACCTTAGTCGGATTCGGTACTTTCTCAGTTCGTAAACGAGCTGCTCGTACAGGACGCAATCCAAGAACCGGTGAAGCTATAAAAATTAAAGCTTCAAAAGTGCCTGGTTTTAAAGCTGGAAAAGCGCTTAAGGATGCCATAAAATAGCGCGCCTTCTCAGGGTGCTTAGCTCAGTTGGGAGAGCGACGCCCTTACAAGGCGTAGGTCGGGGGTTCGAACCCCTCAGCACCCACCAGAACCACATCCGGAGTGGTAGTTCAGTACAACCACTAATAAAAACAGAGGGTTAGCATTTATTTTTTCGGGAAAGTCCCGTTGTTAACCCTCTGTTTTGACTACTTACAACCTTTTTTTTCGGGATAGAGTGAGTAAGATACTGAAAAACAAAAAGGTTATATTGGAGTGGTAGTTCAGTTGGTTAGAATACCGGCCTGTCACGCCGGGGGTCGCGGGTTCGAGTCCCGTCCACTCCGCCAACATTTTAAAGATTAACGGGCGTATCATTATAAATAGGTACGCCCGTATTCAGTTATAAGATTAAAAAAAGTTGAATAAGTCATGTTAGGAACGATAAGAGATAAAGCAACAGGTTGGATAGCCGGCATCATTGTGGGCGCATTAATTATTTCCTTTGCTTTTTGGGGTGTCAGTTTTTATTTTGGGCAGGGCGGTGACGTAAACGTTGCTACTGTCAATGGTACAGATATTAAACTCAAAACATTTCAACGCTCTTTCTATACGCTTAGAAAACAAATGCAAACAATGTTAGACGATAAGGCTCTGACTCTCGAGGAAGAGGATTTTGTTAAACAAGAAACCCTGAAAAGACTGGTTGAAACTGAAGTAATAAATCAGATTATCAAAGATAATGGTTTACGAGTCTCTAACGAGAAAGTAATAGAAACTATTACAAATCTGGAATATTTCAAGGATGACAAAGGATTTGATCGCGATAAATATGAGCGAACAGTAATTAGTATGGGGATGGACCCAGTCGTTTTTGAAGCACAACTCAGAATGGATTTATTATCCGAACAATTACAAGCAGGCTTGTCAGAAAGTCTTTTCGTATTAGGATCGGAACTTGATGAAGCTGTCCAATTGCAGTCGCAAACCCGTGATTTAACCTATAGCATTCTTAATTTGTCCTCATTTATCGATAAATCTGAAGTTGCTGATTCAGAGATAGAGGCTTTTTATAAAGAAAATCCACAGAGTTTTGCTGAGCCGGAAAAAGTTAAAATCGCATATCTCGAACTGGATGTTGATGACCTGGCCAACGCTATTTCAACTGACGAAGAACAACTCAGAACCTATTACAATGATAATAAAGACAAATATGATGTCGTAGAACAACGTTCTGTAACAAAGCTGTTTGTGAAGACCGGTGAAGATGCAACTGTCGAAGATAAAAATAGAGCTAAAGAAGTTATTAACTCTGCTATGGCTTTGGTTGATAACGGTAAAAGCTTTGAAGAAGTTATTGAGAAGTTTACCGAGGAAGGTAAGGGCGCTTTAGAATTTAGTGAACATGCGTTTATGGCGAAAGGTATTATGGATAAAGAGGTTGATGAATTTCTTTTTTCAGCAGATGAAGGTGCTATAAGTGAACCTATAGAAACCGAAAGCGGTTTCAATATTGTAAAAGTGGGTGAAATCAGAGGCGGCCCAAAAAATGTTTATGAAACCGTCGCCGAACAAGTAGCGAAAGACTATCAAAAGTCAGAAGCAGAATTACAGTTTTTTGAATTAGCCGATTTATTAACAACCTTAAGTTATGAGCATTCAGATACACTTGAATTTGCGGCTGAGGAAATCGGTCAAAATGTTATCGAAAGTGAATATTTCTCCAGAGTTAGTACGCCTGAAGGTGTACTGTCAAATTCTGATGTGATATCAAAAAGTTTTGACCCCGAATTAATTGGAACTGGTCAAAATAGTGAAGCAATAGAAATTTCCGTTAATCATATTATTGTTTTAAGAGTTGTTGACCATAAAGTTGCAACGACAAAACCACTTGAAGAAGTAAGGGATGACGTAATTGCGAGTATCTGGTTACAACGGGCAAAGGATAAGATTAAAGAAACAGCTGAGAATATCTCAGAACAATTAGAGTCCGGTATTGCCCCTGATGCATTAACAAGTGAAGTTGACCTTGAATGGGAAACAGCTGAAAAAGTTACACGGGAAGATGTAAATGTAAACAGGGCCGTTTTACGTAACGCATTTCAAGCAGGCAAACCAAAGGATAAACCAATCGTTGTCACAAATCGTCTCGGTAGTGGTGATTATGCAATTATTCAAGTAACTGCTGCCTATGAAGGCGAGGTTTCTGAAGGCGATGAAATTATTAATAAATATGATTTGGAATTACGAAGAAACCGTGGCACAACAGAATGGCGAGAGTTTTTAAATGACGCAAGAAAGAATGCAAATGTAAAACTCTATAAGGAAAATATCTAGTCGTTTTCTTTGGGTAGCAACGGTTCTATTACTGCCGCACCAACACTGTCACCCCAGACATTTACAGTCGTTCTAAACCGATCCAGGAACCAGTCAACAGCGAGTATCATTCCGATACCTTCAACTGGTAAATGAACAGCATTAAGTACAATCAGCATTGTTACCAGACCAGCCTGCGGAATTCCCGCAGCACCAATGGCAGCTAAGGTCGCTGTAATAAATATGATTGCTTGATCGGCTAAACCCATTTCAATACCATAAGCTTGTGCGATATACATGACCGCTACAGATTCATAGAGTGCGGTCCCATCCATATTCACAGTAGCACCTATCGGCAAGACAAACTTCACAGAGCGTTTATCTACGCCAGCTTCCAACGCGCATTCCATTGTTAATGGTAAGGTAGCAGACGAACTGGCAGTACCGAATGCTGTAAAAAGCGCGCGTAATAATTTAATTAAATAATCTCTTCCTCTATTACTGAATATTATCAAAATAATAAATAACAATATGAAGTGCAAAGTCAGCCCGAGAATAACGGTAAAACAGTAGCTGCCCACCGCCAGCAATTCATTCTTAACCGCGAGACCACCACCAGCCCTGCCAATTTGTCCCGCAATCAGTGCAAATATTCCAATTGGTGCAAATGCCATGACCCAGATAACCAGTTTCATCATGACTTCATTGAGGCCATCAAAAAACCGGATTATAGTGACGTTTTTTTCACCTATGGTAGTTAACGCGGCTGCAAATAAGAGGCAAAAAACGATGACAGGGAGTAATTTTGTATCAGCTGCAGCAGAGATGATATTCGGTTCAATTAATGACTGGATGATATCAACAAACCCGGTACCCTCTTTATCGGCAATTGTCTGGGGAACAACATCACTGAGAGTTTCGATGCCTTTACCAGGTTGGATAAGATTGACAACAAATAATCCAATTAAAACAGCACAAGCAGTAGTAGCTGCATAGTAAAGCAGGGTTACGCCGCCCACTTTGCCTAATTTCCGGATATCACCTAAAGATGTAACACCGCTTATGACAGCGGCAACGATCAATGGAATGATCATCATCTTCAAGGTATCGAGAAATAAATCACCGATCCATGCGACAGAAACCATGGCTGGTCCAAACAACCAGCCACATATAATTCCAGCGATGGCGCCAATCAATATTGCGATGATTAGCCTATGTTCACTGAAAGACATTAGTTGATATCTATGCCATACCTATGGAATTAAATCCGCCATCAACGTAGGTGATTTCACCGGTTATTGCAGAAGCGTAATCAGAGCAGAGAAATGCCGCGACATTGCCGACTTCATCTATATTCACATTACGTCTCAGAGGCGATACTTTTTCGACATGATTAAGGAAATCACGCATACCGCTGATTCCAGAAGACGCTAATGTACGGATTGGTCCGGCGGAAATTGCGTTTACACGAATACCTCCAGGTCCAAGGCTGGAAGCCATATAACGAACGTTTGCTTCCAGACTAGCCTTTGCAACTCCCATTACATTGTAGTTCGGCATGGCGCGCACAGCACCGATATAACTGAGTGTCAGCATGGCACCATTGCGACCTTGCATCATTTCCCGTGCTGCGTCACCAAGCGCAGAAAAGCTGTAAGAACTTATCTCATGAGCCATCAGGAAACCTTCACGAGTCACGTTTTCCAGATATTCTCCTTCTAACTGTTCTTTGGGTGCGTAAGCGACGGAATGTATCAATATGTCCAATCCATCCCAATAATCATCGAGATGTTCGAAAACGGACTCTATTTGTTTGTCATCAGACACATCGCATGGCACGGTAATCTCTGAATTGACTTCAGCGGCATATTTTTCAACTCTGCCTCGTAGCTTCTCATTTTGATAGGTAAATGCTAATTCTGCGCCTTCACGATGCATAGCTTGGGCAATTCCCCAGGCAATGGATCTGTTACTGGCAACACCAACGATTAAAGCGCGTTTGTTATCGAGTAATCCCATCTTTTTTTCCTTTAATAAATATAGTTATCTGAATCTTTTTATTCGCGTAATATCAAAGTGTACAGAAAAACGCTCACGTTTATAATGCATCTGTGATGACAAACCCTATAAAAATAATAAATCGATACATTCCGAGACTAGGTAATTTCCCACAACTACTGGTTTGTGTCTTATTACTCTGTACCGGTTGTGATTATTCCCCCTGGAATAATCCCTATCCTAATGAGGATTCGGCAAAAAATATCTATTACGATTCATTTCCCGAGCGCCCAAAACACCTGGATCCGGTTAGTTCTTACAGTGCCAACGAATATGTTTTTCTTGGGCAAATATATGAACCGCCATTACAGTACCATTTTCTGAAACGACCCTATCAATTAATTCCGTTGACGGCGACCGAGTTACCCCGGGCAAGATACTTTAATAAGGCCGGACAGCCTTTGGAAGAAGACTCAGATCCGGCCGATGTTTACAGGGTAAAATATACAATATCAATTAAGCCCGCTCTTTTATATCAACCACATCCAGCCTTTGCAAAAAATGCGAGTGGTAAATACCTCTATCATGACCTTGATCCACAAAAGTTGGAAAATATTCATGCATTATCAGACTTTGATACGGTCGGGACGCGAAAATTATTGGCCAATGATTATGTGTATCAAATTAAAAGGATGGCACATCCCAGGGTTCATTCACCGATTGCGGGTTTAATGAGGAAGTATATCCTCGGTCTTGACGAATTCGCCAAAGAACTATCCGAGATTGAAAAAGACGATACAACTTCAGGCTATATCGACCTGAATAGGTTTGAGTTACCGGGCGCGCGAGTTGTTGATGACACAACCTTTGAGATTACGCTTAAACAGAAGTATCCACAGTTTATTTATTGGTTATCAATGTCGTTTTTTGCGCCCATGCCATGGGAAGCGGATTATTTTTATTCTCAAGAGGGTATGACCGATAAGAATATAACACTGGATTGGTATCCAGTGGGTACGGGTCCTTTCATGTTGTCTGAAAACAATCCCAATCGAAGGATGGTATTGAAACGTAATCCAAACTTTCGTGGCGAGGCCTATCCAAGCGAAGGAGAAGCCGGTGATTTGGAATCAGGCATACTCGAAGATGCAGGGAAAAATATGCCGTTCATTGATACTGCGATCTATAGTCTCGAAAAAGAATCAATACCGGCCTGGAATAAATTTTTGCAAGGCTATTACGATACCTCCGGCATAGTCTCGGACAGTTTTGATCAGGCGGTGCAATTCAATACCCAGGGAGATGCAGAATTAACCGATGAAATGCGGGAAAAAGGGATCAATTTACAAACTGCAGTGACTACCTCTAGTTACTATATGGGATTCAACATGGCTGATGAGGTCATCGGTGGCAATAGTGAACGAGCGACACTGTTAAGACGCGCCATTTCAATCGCCGTTGATTATGAAGAGTACATTTCAATTTTTGCCAATGGACGTGGTGAACCTGCGCAAGGCCCCATACCCCCGGGTATCTTTGGCAATATTCCCGGTGAGCCGGGTATAAACCCTTATGTCTATGAATGGCAAGGTGACAAGGCAGTTCGCAGGTCCATAGAAGAGGCAAAAGCATTATTAGTACAAGCGGGCTACCCTAATGGGCGCAATAAAAATACAGGCAAACAACTGGTACTAAATCTCGATTCTCCAGCTGCAGGACCGGGAAGCAAGGCCAGTTTTGACTGGTTGCGAAAGCAATATGCAAAGCTTGGTATAAACCTGGTTATACGAGCAACGGATTACAATCGCTTTCAGGAAAAAATCAGAAAAGGAACGGCACAAATATTTCAATGGGGATGGAACGCAGATTATCCTGATCCGGAAAACTTTTTCTTTTTACTTTATGGTCCTAATGCAAAGATTGATCACAATGGTGAAAATGCAGCTAATTATAAAAATGCCGAATTTGATGAACTGTTTAATCAGATGAAAAGTATGTCTAACAGCCCACAACGACAGGACGTTATAAACAAGATGGTTGAGATTCTCAGACACGATGCACCCTGGTTATGGGGTTTTCACCCAGTTGGTTTTTCCTTGCATCATGAATGGTACAAGAATGCCAAGCCAAACTTGATGGCTAATAACACACTTAAATATAAACGAATTGAACCTCGATTACGCACAGAAAATCGTACAGCCTGGAATCAGCCGATATGGTGGCCGATTGCGCTAGTGATTATTCTGTTAATAATAATGCTACTGCCAGCTATTATTTCCTATCGTCGTAAGGAGACCGAATCAATCTTATGATCAGTTATATCCTGAGACGAATTGCCTACGCCTTTCCAATATTGATCGGTGTAAATATTATTACGTTTGTATTATTTTTTGTTGTGAATACGCCGGATGATATGGCGCGTATGCAACTTGGTATGAAACGTGTTGATGATGCAGCGATAAGCAAATGGAAAGAAGAACGAGGCTATGATAAACCCATCCTGTGGAATCAAGATGCTGAAGCAATCGAAAAAATAACCGACACTATCTTTTTTCAAAATTCAGTCAAATTATTTATCTTTGACTTTGGTCGATCTGATAGTGGTCGTGATATCGGTTATGATATCAGTCAACGAATGTGGCCAAGTCTTGCGATTACTGTTCCAGGTTTAATACTGGGGTTATTAGCCTATATTACATTTGGTTTAACGCTTGCCTTTTTCCGGGGAAGTTATGTTGATGTCTCCGGTGTTATCTTATGTGTTGTCATGATGTCGATCTCTGGTTTGTTTTATATTATTGGCGGCCAATATCTGATCGGTAAGTTTTTTCATCTGGTTCCTATCTCCGGGTATGACACAGGTTTTAACGCCATAAAATTTACTGTTTTGCCAGTTTTGGTCGGACTCGTTGGAGGAATTGGTTCGAGTACTCGCTGGTATCGCACTATCTTCCTCGAAGAAATGGGGAAAGATTATGTTCGAACAGCCAAGGCCAAAGGCTTGTCTGAAACAAGAGTGCTTTATCACCATGTGTTGATGAATGGATTGATTCCAATACTGACAGGTGTGGTTGTAATTTTACCTAGCCTGTTTATTGGCAGCTTGATAGTAGAATCTTTCTTCGCAATACCCGGCCTTGGTAGTTATACAATTGATGCTATTAGCGCACAGGACTTTGCGATAGTACGTTCTATGGTATTTTTAGGCTCAGTGTTATATATCATTGGTTTAATACTGACAGATATATCCTATACATTAGTCGACCCCAGAGTCAGGTTGAATTAGCTATGCCAGTTATCTTCATTACTGACGCATTTATATTTCTGCTGGTTTTTATGGTGTCTGCCTATGTGCTTTATGCACGGCAACATGAACACCTTCGCGCACCATGGCATGATGTTGCTCGTAGACCACTGGCGATGTCTGCCGCGATCATACTAGTCGTTTATGTTGCTGTTGGTTTACTCGACTCAGTTCATTTTCATCCGGAACTGGAAGCTACAGAAACAACTCAAGCAGTACAATCGACAGAAGTATCGAGTTTACTGGATCTCGTGCTAGATGATTTACGTAAGAATACAGAGCGCACCTATTCAGCACCTTTAGCAAGCTATGCTTTTTCTAAAGAGATGATTGATCTGCCAAATGGAAAACAAATCAGGGATTATCCTCGATTAAAGTTTGGTGGTGTACATTTAAACAATCCTGAAACAGAGCGGCTGGCGGACATTAGTAAACATATTGTCATCGGTTTGCTTTTCGGATTGATAATCAGTTTGCTTGTCTCAACTGTAATAGTTTTCATTCTGGGTAAGTCACACAAGATATCGTTTAAACAAGCGATAAATAAAATATGCCATAACGATTTCCTTGTTTCATGGACGGCAATGTTGATTACCATGAGCCTGATTATTATGGCTGCGTGTATCATTTTTAACTTATCACAGTACTATCATGTTTTTGGCACTGATAAAGTAGGGCAGGACGTACTATATCAAGCTATAAAGAGTGTCCGTACCGGATTGGTTATTGGTACCTTAACAACGCTAGTCATGTTGCCATTTGCAATCATGATGGGACTAATGGCGGGTTATTTTCGTGGCTGGATAGATGATGTCATCCAATATCTATATACGACATTAAATTCTATTCCAGGTGTATTACTTATCGCTGCATCTATATTACTACTACAAGTTTATATCGGTAATCATGCGGACGATTTTAATAGTATTGAAGAAAGAGCAGATCTCAGACTTTTATTCCTTTGCATTATTCTTGGTATAACAAGTTGGACTGGTCTTTGTCGCTTACTAAGGGCAGAAACATTAAAACTTCGGGAAATAGATTATGTTCAGGCGGCACAGGCATTTGGTGTTAGCAATATGAGCATTATGTTGCGTCATTTATTACCCAATGTAATGCACATCGTCATGATTACAATTGTGATTGATTTCAGCGGTCTTGTGCTGGCGGAAGCGGTACTGTCTTATATAAATATTGGTGTGGATCCGAGCATGAACAGTTGGGGCAATATGATTAACGGTGCGCGTCTTGAGATGGCGCGCGAACCTATAGTCTGGTGGTCGTTAGCAGCAGCATTTGTTTTTATGTTTATATTAGTATTGGCAGCTAATTTATTTTCTGATGCAGTACGCGATTCATTTGATCCGAGGCTCCGCCATTAATAAATCATCACTCATTTAATTAAAATAATAACTATAAACCATGACCAAAAAAAACGTTACATTACCAGGCGATAGACATCCGGCCATAAAATTAGTGGCAATGCCAAAGGATTCAAATGGTGGTGGTAGTGTGTTCGGAGGTTGGATAATGGCTAATGTTGATATGGCCGGCTCCATCCCTGCGGTAGAGCGTGCACGAGGTCGTGTTGCAACGGTTGCTGTTAACTCATTTGAATTTCATGAACCAGTGTTGGTTGGCGATGTGGTCAGTTATTTCGCTGAAGTGATCAAAACTGGCCGCTCATCCATTACGATTAAAGTCGAAGTCTATGCGGAACGTAATCCAGTAGATAAAGAAACTATAAAAGTTACTGAAGCTGAATTAACCTATGTTGCACTGGACGAAAATCGTGTGCCACGACAATTACCCGATTTGGAAACAGTATAGCTATGAGTGAACCACTACTACAGGTAAATCATCTTGTTACTTCAATCGGAATGGGCGGTAATAAGGCCAATGTCGTTGATGATGTCAGTTTTACGATAAATAAGGGCGAGACTTTCGTCTTGTTAGGTGAATCGGGTAGTGGTAAATCAATTACAGCACTGTCAATTATGCGTTTATTACCTGCCGCTGCAGAGATTAAAAGTGGTGAAGTAATATTAAATGGGCAAAATTTATTTCAATTGTCAGAAAGAGAAATGCGCGATGTGCGTGGTGCAAAAATAGGCATGATATTCCAGGAACCGCAATCATCATTAAATCCGGTTTTGACTGCAGGCCAACAGATCAGCGAGACATTATTCAGGCATAAAAAAAATATCTCTAAACAAGAATGTATCAAAAGTAGTATTGAATTACTCGATGCTGTCGGCATTCCAGCACCAGACCGACGTATAAATGAATTTCCCCATCAATTTTCCGGCGGTATGAAACAACGTATCATGATTGCTATGGCATTAGCAGGCGAACCGGATTTATTAATTGCTGACGAACCCACTACCGCATTGGATGTTACGATTCAGGCTCAGGTGCTTGAGTTGTTGCGTAAGTTACAAAAAGACACAGGCATGGCAATATTATTTATAACACATGACCTGGGTGTGACGGCACAAATGGCAGATCATGTAGCGGTAATGCGTACCGGCAAGATAGTTGAGGCAAAAAATAAACAAAGTTTATTCGCCAGCCCGGAACACCCTTACACATTACAATTGTTCGATGCCATTCCAGGCTGGGATAAACGTCAGGCTGAAAACAATGATATTAAGGTTGCTCGTAATCAAGAACACTGTTTATTAAAGGTGCGCGATCTAAAAGTACATTACCCGATCAAGAAAGGAGTCTTCAAACGTGTCATCGGTCATGTAAAAGCTGTTGATGGTGTCACTATCGATGTGCACGCTGGAGAAACAGTGGCTTTGGTTGGTGAATCGGGTTCCGGTAAAACCACTATGGGTAAAGGTATATTGCGACTCCTGCAAACTACCGATGGTGAAGTGCTGTATGAAGGTGAAGACTTAAGTCTTCTGGGTGCTGCAGCATTAAGAAAAAAACGTTCAGAGATACAGATTGTATTTCAGGACCCTTACTCATCAATGAATCCTCGCATGATGATTAGAGATATTATTCAAGAAGGCATGCTTGCACAGGGGATTGGCGAAACTCGTCAGGAGCGTGACAAAATGACAGCCGAGTTGCTCGAGCAAGTGGGTTTATTGCCAGAACATCAATTACGTTATCCGCATGAGTTTTCAGGAGGGCAACGTCAACGAATTTGTATTGCACGTGCATTAGCCGTAAAACCAAAATTGATTATTTGTGATGAACCGACCAGTGCGTTAGATGTGTCAGTTCAAGCACAAATTCTTGCCTTATTAAGAAAACTGCAAAAAGAATATCAACTCGCCTATCTCTTTATCACCCATAACATAAGTGTGGTTGAATATATCGCACATTATGTCGCTGTTATGTATCAGGGCAAGATAGTAGAGCAGGGTGATGTTGAGCAGGTATTAATGCACCCGCAGAATGAATACACAAGAGCGTTATTATCGGCTGTGCCGAGGATAAACAGGACTGGTACTGAATAAGTTATTACAGCAAATCAAGCATGACACCAGGTTGAGAATCAGACTATGTTGATTAAAACAGTGTTTATGTCAACTCGACCTTCATTTCTTATTTTGACACCTATTTGTGTATTTCTGGGTTTAAGTACTTCGCTTGCAACCCAGTCACAAGTGAATTTATTTGTATTTTTTCTTATTTTTATTGGTGCACTTTCCGCACATATAAGCGTAAATGTGCTTAATGAATACTACGATTTCAAAAGTGGTCTGGATTTAAAAACAGAAAAAACAGCCTTTAGTGGAGGTAGTGGCGCGCTCCCTGACAGCCCTGAATTGGCTAATACAATCCTGATTGTCGGCTTGCTATCGTTAATGCTGACAATCTTTATTGGAATCTACCTTATTATTGAACACGGGCTACAAATACTGCCTATTGGTATAGTGGGTGTGGTGTTGATCATTACCTATACAAAATGGCTTAACCGCTCTCCATTTTTATGCCTGATTGCTCCTGGTTTAGGATTTGGAATACTGATGGTTGTCGGTACTCATGTGATATTAACAGCGGGGCATTCTTATTTCCCCTGGTTAGTTTCGTTAGTTCCTTTTTTCTGATCAACAATCTTCTTTTATTAAATCAATACCCGGATGTAAAGGCAGATGCCAGCGTAGGTCGAAATACCTTCCCAATTGTATTTGGTCTAAACAAAAGTAATTTCGTCTATACTATTTTCTTTATGGCAGCATATTTATTGATTCTTATTTATATCGCTAAAGGATATATACCAAACCAGAGTATTATTGCTGTTATTCCGATCGTATTTTCATTGTTTGCGCTTTTCGGGATGAACAAACATGGGGCAGGGATTGGTGATTTTCCTCAATATCTGGGAGCGAATGTGGCTGCGGCTACATTAACGCCATTATTACTTGGAATCTCAATAGTCTATATATAACGATGTACTCAAATGCGGACGGCAAAAACGACTAAGGCTTTTGTCGTATCTTTGCGTAAGCGTTATTTTATAAAATTAGCATTATAGTACAGTAGCAGCAATAAACCCTGTATGTTAATTTTGATTTAACAAGGGGAAATATTATGAAGCTTTATGAATGGGATTTTGCACCGAATTGTCGAAGAGTACGAATGTACCTTTTTGAAAAAGGTATCGAGGTAGAGCGAGAGGAATGCATTACCCCTGATATTATTCTTAGTGATGATTTTCGAAAAAATTATAAGCATGAAATGGTGCCTATGCTTGAACTGGATGACGGTACACAACTGGGTGAGGCGTTAGGGATTTGGCATTATTTTGAAGCTTTATATCCTGAACCACCATTAATGGGTCTCACTCCGGTGGAAAAGGCGTTGATTAGTGCATGGGAACGCCGTGCTTATGATGAAGGGATGGTAGGTCATGCAGAAATTTTTCGTAATGCACATCCCAACTTTATCGATCGTGGGTTACCGGGACATAGTGAACCGATACCACAAATACCCGCATTGATTGACCGTGGTAAAATACGCGTAGAACGTTTCCATCAAAAATTTAATGGACAATTAGCTAACAATAAGTTTATAGCAGGAGATAATTTTTCTATCGCAGACATAACGACGATATGTGTTGTTGATTTTGGTCATGCACTTGAAATGCAAATTCCGGATAGCGCTCCTCATGTTAAACGCTGGTACGACGAAGTGCAGGACCGTGAAAGTGTACAAAGAAGCAAACCTGTGCATATGCCTGATGGTTCATCAATGTAATTAAGTTGGTTACGAATTAAAAAATAATGGAACAAGACTACGAAGAACTACCAAAAAGCAAATCGCAGATAAAGCGTGACTTGCTTGAATTACAGACATTGGGTAAAAAGCTTGTTGAACTGCCTGATAAACAACTTCTTCTAATACCTGTTTCAGATAAACTCAGGGACGCAATTATTGCGGCAAAATCGTTCAAGCATGGTGCATTAAAACGGCAACTTAAATATATAGGTAGTTTGATGCCGAATGAAGATGCGGTATTAATTCTCCAAGCTTTGGATAAGCTGCAGCAGCCACATAAAAAGGAAGTGAAAGTATTTCATAAGATTGAAGAATGGCGCGATAAACTTCTGGAAGGCGATGAAGACATTATGAGTGAATTGATGAATAAATTTAAAAACTTTGAACGTCAACACGTTAACCAATTGATACGAAATTCAAAAAAAGAGCAGGCCATGAATAAACCGCCCAAGTCGTCACGTTTAATATTTAAATATTTGAGCGAGCTACAGGATGATGCTGAATAAATTTATTGTGACAATGCATCAGTATATTTGCTGAGTCATTTTTATTTTATGAAGCGTTATTTTGAGAATCTACACTCTGCTACAAATAGAAGAATGCATTATTTTCTTTTAGCGTATTTATTTTCCAGCTTAGTCGGGTTTACTGTCTGGAAAGTATTTAGTTCAGCGTCTGGCATAATCATATGCGTATCAGTGACATTTCTATTGGCACGGAAATTAACAAAAATTATCTATGCAAAAATAAAAGTTACTTGTCCTATTTGTAATGGAGAAGAGTTAAAAGAAAATTTTACTTTACAGTGCAAATCGGCAGAATACGAATGCAAGCAATGTCACAATATTTATGTGGATGGTGTGCTGGTCGAAAAGTTATAATTCGACAGTCTGATAACGTTTAACTCGTTTTGTGCGACAGAAGACCTTTTGCCTGTTCATATGCCAGCGCATTAATTCCAGCTCTCTGCATTGATACTTTTAATGACGTTCCTAATCCATAAGCTAAAAGACGACTATAATATGACATCCCGGAAACATAGTAAGGCATAGCCTCTTCCAGAGATGCTGAGTCTTCCAGTGAATGTTGAACACGGTCTCTTTGTTCTTCAATATGTTTAATAAACCATCCTTCATTTGCTATTTTTTGATCCAGATTAATAGTCCACGTGATGTCATCTTGTAATAGACATTCGCCAATGAATATACCTGGGTGCCCACAAGCCCAATCATCAGGTGCTATCATGAAGAGCTTGAATTTATCGCTGGTGTAGTAAAGCCAATAGCTTTTCCCGACAATAGGGCGAAATTGAAAGTTGGTATTTAACACAAACAGTGAGGTAAATAATTCACTCGAAACCTGATCGATATTCTTGGGAGGAAGAGATTGTTTGGATTGGCTACGATTAAGTTCATCCAGAATCGTAGATAAGCCTTTTCCCTGCGGGTTTGGAGTTTTTTGTTTCATCTAGGCCAGTATCTTAAGGTGTTAATTCATATATAACGAGTAATCTGAAAACAGAATTTATATTGTATTAGACAAATTAGTTAATAGGACGCAATAGTATAGCTGTTCACTTTTATTGTCCCGGAAATTATTGTATACCGATACATGCCGAGGTTCGCAGTATAATGTGAGTATCTATTTTCATCTCACTTGAGGAGGTGCTGCGTTCTCTCGGTGTTTAATAGAAACTAAAACTATTAAGCTTTTACTGGTTCACGCATTGTAACAAACTCTTCTGCTGCTGTTGGATGTATACCAATAGTTGAATCAAAGTCTGCTTTTCGTGCGCCAGCTTTCATTGCTATACCAATACCCTGAATAATCTCACCGGCATCGGGTCCGAGCATATGTACGCCGATAACACGGTCAGTTATTTTGTCGACAATCATCTTCATTAATGTTTTTTCATCATTATCAGATAATGAGTATTTCATTGGCGTGAATTTAGATTTGTAAATATCAATATCCGTGTACTTCTCTCTAGCCTGTTCCTCGGTTAAACCAACAGTACTCATATTGGGTTGGCTAAAGACACAGGTAGGTATATCAGAATAATCAACAGGTTTATCTGCATTCCCAAAAAATCGTTTTGCCAATACCATTCCTTCAGCTAATGCGACTGGTGTTAAGTTAACGCGATCAGTTACATCACCAATCGCATAGATGGAGGGCACATTAGTCTGGTAATCTTCATTAACCTTGATAGCATTTTTTTCGTCGAGTTTGATGCCAACTTTTTCCAGGCCTAGATCTTTTGTCATTGGTATACGTCCAGTGGCATACATGACCTGATCTGCCTCCAGTCGTGCACCATCTTCAAGTGTGGCGATTAAATGGTCATCAGTCTTTTCGATATCACTGATATTCGAATTGAATTTTATGTTGATGCCTTTCTTTTGCATTTCTTCTGCTAAAGTGGTGCGTAAATCCTGATCAAAGCCACGCAAGAATAAAGGGCCACGATAGAGCAGGGTAGTATCGACACCCAAGCCATTAAAAATGCCGGCAAATTCAACGGCGATATAACCTCCGCCGACAATAATTATTTTTTTCGGAAGTGATTCTAGAAAGAAAGCCTCATTAGATGAAATAACATATTCCTTCCCGGGGATATCAGGCACCATCGGCCAACCACCGGTAGCAACCAGTAATCGTTCAGCCGTGAACTGTTTTCCATCAATTTCAACTGTATGGTCATCTACTATTGTTGCCCGACCATAGATAGTTTCGACACCGGTATTATCCAATAGGTTCTTATAGACACCATTAAGGCGTTTAATCTCGGCATTTTTGTTGTTGATCAGTTTGGACCAGTCAAACGTGGTGTGAGCAATGTCCCAACCAAAGCCTTTGGCATTATGTATTTCTTCGGACACATGTGATGCGTAGACAAACAGTTTTTTGGGTACACAACCCACATTGACGCAGGTGCCTCCCAAGTAGCGATCTTCGGCTATACCTACTCTAGCACCATAGGAAGCAGACATCCGTGCCGCACGGACGCCACCGGATCCGGCGCCGATAACAAAGAGGTCGTAGTCATAATTACTCATGATATAGTGTTTCCGTTAATTTTGATGAAGACTAACTTAATTGAAACAAATTCTGTAGTTGAATATTTTAATAGGGGTGATAGTCAAAAATGATAGAACTCTTTACTGCGGCCACACCCAATGGTCACAAAGTAACGATTGCACTGGAAGAAATGGGACTGGAATACACAACGCATCGTATTGATCTCGGGGCCAGAGAACAAAAAGAAGACTGGTATCTCAAACTAAATCCGAATGGTCGTATTCCAACGATTGTTGATCGTGAATTAGATGATTTCGTTGTATTCGAATCTGGCGCGATTCTGGTGTATCTCGCTGAAAAAACGGGTCAGTTTATGCCTCAGGATACGAAAGGCCGATCATTGGTTATGCAATGGCTCATGTTTCAGATGGGTGCAATTGGACCTATGCAGGGTCAGGCCAATGTATTTCATCGTTATGCGCCTGAAAAAATTCCTTATGCTATCGAGCGTTATCATAAAGAATGCAGACGCCTGTACGAGGTTCTGAATACCCGATTGGCAGACAATGAATATCTTGCGGGCGATTATTCAATTGCTGATATCGCTACCTGGCCATGGATTAGCGGACATAAATGGTCTGGCCTATCGATTGAAGACTTACCACATCTTACGCGCTGGTTTGATCAAATAGCAGAACGTGAAGCCGTTATAATCGGAAAAGATATTCCTGATGAAATGGAAGCGGGCACAGGCAAATCGAAAGAAGATGTGATTCGTAATTTCGTAATATAGAAATTAACTGCGCATCCAGTGGTGATATTTTTCAACCAGTTTTAATAATAGCTGAGGCGCATGAGCTTTTTTCCAGACGCCGGCAGCAAACTTGTTTGCTTCCGAGAGAGTTGGGTAGATATGAATCGTGCCTAAAATCTGGTTCATCCCGAATTTGTGCTTCATTGCACTGATATATTCAGTTATCAGCTCACCGGCATGGTTGCCAATAATAGTGACACCAAGGATTTTATCCTTGCCCGGCACAGTTAATACCTTGACCATGCCATGGTCTTCTCCTTCTGCAATTGCACGATCCAGATCATCAATACCATAAATCGTCACATCATAATCAACTCCTTTATCATTAGCTTCTTGTTCATTGAGTCCGACGCGAGCAACTTCTGGATCAGTAAAGGTTGCCCAGGGAATTACAGAATAATCGACCTTGAATGATTTGAATTTGCCAAACAAGGCATTGACCGTGGCATACCAGGCCTGATGCGAAGCGGTATGTGTAAACTGATAAGGCCCGGCAACATCGCCACAAGCATAGATGTTCGGGGTTGATGTTTGTAATTTCTCATTTACACGAATAGTTTTGTTGGGATTCAATTCAATATCCAGTTCTTCCAGACCAAAACCGCTGATGTTTGCTGCTCGACCTACGGCAATCAGGATTTCATCAAATTCTATTTCAACTATTTTATTTTCATGCTCGCAAAGAAGTGTTTTTTGATTGTTTTTAATTAAAATTTCTTTGGCTACGTGATTGGTGCGGATATCTACTCCTTCATCTTTAAAACGTTTAGTCATTATTTCAGCAATGTCATCATCTTCTCTGGCCATAATTCGCGGTAACATTTCAATTTGTGTTACCTGACTACCTAGGCGTGCAAAGGCCTGTGTCAACTCGCATCCAATAGAGCCGCCACCGAGAACAAGCAATCTACGTGGTAACTTACGAATATCCCAAAGATTATCTGAGGTCAGATATTTAATCTGTTCGATATTTTTGATCGGAGGGATAAACGGACGTGCACCGGTTGCAACAATAATATTCCGGGTGCTAAGTGTGTTGCCATTTATTTCAACTGTCCATGGAGACGTTATTCTTGCTTCACCTTCAAGACATTCAACCCCCAGTCCTTGAAAGCGTTCAATTGAATCATGTGGTTCGATTTTAGTAATTATTGACTGTACCCGTTCCATGACTGCAGCAAAATCAACATTAGATTCTGATACATTTATTCCGAATTCCGTTGATCGTTTTATAAGAGATGCAACCTTGGCTGATTTGATTAATGCCTTGGAAGGGATACAGCCTGTATTCAAGCAATCACCGCCCATCTTGTGTTTCTCAATCAAGGTGACCTTTGCATTTACAGCAGCAGCAATAAGTGCAGAGACCAGCCCGGCCGATCCGGCACCGATAACGATTAAGTTGCGATCAAATTGGCTGGGTTTATGAACCATCATTCTCGGGTTCGATAATGTCCAGACTTTTATGTTGCTTGCGCCGGATGAAAACAATAATTTTCTTGCCTAATAACGGGAATAATCCTAATAAAACAAAAGACAATATTAATTCGGGTGACAGGACATCTCCCGGAGATTCAATTTTGGCTAATTGGGTACCTGCATTCACGAAGATTATCGTTGGTATTAACATGCCTATTTGACTGACCAAGGCGAAATTAAGAGTCTTAATCGGTGTTAAGGCCATTAGTGTATTGACAATGAAGAATGGAAAAATGGGTATAAATCGTATTGTAAATAAGTATAAATCGCCTTCTTTTCTGATGCCGCGATTAATTGGTTCAAGTTGCTTGCTGAATTTTTTTTGTATGTAGTCATGGAATAAATATCGTGCAATCAAAAAGGCCATCGTTGCGCCAAAAACAGAACCAAATGAAACCAATATCGTGCCCCAGACGAGGCCAAATATTGCCCCACCAGCTAATGTCATGATCCCCGCACCAGGTAATGAAATTCCTGTGATTAAGATATAACTGATAAAGAAGATAAGTCCCGTTTTCACAGGATTCACTGCGTAGTAATCATTGATAGCCTCTTGTTGCGACTTTATATACCCCAGATTGAGGTATTGGCCAACATCGAGCGTAAAAAATAAACCAATGGTGATAATGAAGATAATGATTAGTGCTACTTTTTTCTTATTCATATCATGGCTTAGAGGGTATTAGTAAAGTAAGTTCAGTTTACGATAAATTTTACCTTAAAGAACGAAAAAAGGCTGCTGAGCTTAAGCTCAACAACCTTCTATTATGAGATTTATTATGAAACTCTAGATACTGGCAAACAGCATTCCACCAACTGTATTTGGTTTCTTGGTAGTGTAAAAAAGTGCAATAAGGAATTGCAATGGATTTGACCTCATTTTTTTGTGTCGTTGATCTATTTTCAATTCATATTGTTTGGCGAATGGATTATCAAACACTAAATCACTCAATGAGAGATGTTTGTGAATACGGCTACTTGTTTGTCCTAATTCAGGTACAAACATCCATCTCGAATTGTGGCTACGACAGCAGTAGCCATTAAGACCAAGGTACCAACATTGATAAACATTCATAAACTCAAAATCCTTCACGTTTATTATAATAATTATTAAACCTGCAACACATGTACGCTTTTTATAAAGAATAACCGTAGCTGATATATTAATCTGTGAATCAAGTCACAAAATTTAAACATAATATTAAATAAAATCAAATAGATAGAGATTTTCTTTGGATTTCATAAACGCTTGAATTGGTTCATGTTGTGGTTATGAAACACGCGTTATACTCGATATAGTGTCATAGTCAGATAATATAAATTTTGGATTCCAATCGTTTTAAAAGGTACGATAGTGAAATCTATAAGGAATGCGGTAAAAACTAAAAAAATGATAAAAAAAATCGCCCTGTATCTACTTCTGATAAATACTCCAATTAGTGTCATTGCAGATGAATTCGCGACACCAACGGCGCGTGTCAAAGATTCTGTCGATAAGGTCATTACGGTTTTAAGAGACAAGTCACTTGGCCGAGAGGAACGCTGGGCTAAGATCGGTGTTGTGATCAACGATAGTTTTGATTTCCGAAGTATGTCACAGAGTGTTTTGGCAACTAACTGGAAAAAAGCAACTCCTGAAGAGCGTCAGCAATTTGTCGTTTTCTTTTCACAATATCTTGAAGATACCTATAGAACCAAAATTGAAGCTTATACGGATCAGAAAGTTGATTATGTAGGTGAAACAATTAGAGGCAGAAGAGCTGTCGTAGAAACGATAATCGTTACAGATAGTACCAATATTCCAGTGAATTATAAGTTAAAAAATAATGAGGGTAACTGGTTTGCTTATGATGTGGTGATTGAAGGCGTCAGTCTTGTTAGTAATTATCGAAGCACCTTTGCTGCAATTGTAAAGAATGATGGAATGGATGGATTGTTGAGTGATATACAGACCAGAATTAACAAATATAAGGCTTCAGAACAACTACCGGCATCAAAAGCTGTAAATGAGGATAGCTAACAGTCCTAGTTATCTGACTCGAATATATATTTACTGATCAATTCTTCCAGATTGATAGAAGGTTCTGTTTCAACAATCTCCATGCTGGGCTCTAGATAAGTCTCACTGCCACCGGCTGATATCTTTACAAACTTATCGCCAATAATACCGGAAGTGCTAATAGACGCGATCGAATCGTCAGGTATCTTGATATTATTTTGCAGACTGATATCGACATCAGCCAGGTAGGTTTCCGGATTGAAGTAGATTTGTTTTACTTTACCTACTGTAACACCCGCCATCTCTACATAAGCACCTTCTTTTAAACCCGAAGCAGAGGTAAATCTAGCCTTTATAATATAGTCATCATTATTGAACAGTGTTACATCGCCCATACGTAATGCGAGAAAGGTAATAGCAATAATTCCTGCCAGCATAAAGATACCGACCATGAGTTCTGACTGTTGTTGTTTATTCATAAGCAGAGTTTACAGTATCAAGGCACTGAGTAAATAATCGCTGAAAAGTATTGCTATCGACGATATGACGACAGCTTCGGTTGTAATTCTGCTGACTCCCTCTGAACCATATGCCCCATGTTTATCAAGATGCAGGTTAAAACCTTTATCACAGGCAATCCATACGATAAGTAAACCAAATACCAGAGATTTAGAAAAGCCCATAAACAAATCTCGATTCAACACAGTATCGGACATGCCTTGAAAATAAGAGCCTGGGCTAACGCCAAACAATATAACGCCAACAAAATAACCACCAAAAATACCAACCAGAATGAATACTGCGGTCAATATGGGTACGCAGATTATACCCGCGAGGATTCTTGGACTAAAAAGATATCGATAAGGGTCTATGGCCATACATTCCAATGCATCAATCTGATTGTCGACGCGCATAATTCCAATTTCTGCACACATTGCAGAACCCGAACGTCCGATGACCATTAATGCAGTTAACACAGGTCCAAGTTCGCGGATTAAGCTTAAACCAACTGCTGAACCTAATAAGCTGACAGAACCGAAACGAACCAGAGTGTCATAAAATTGCAATGCGATGACCATACCGACAAATAAACCAGCGACCACGATAACTAATAACGATCGCGCACCAATGAAAGCTATTTGTTTAACTAATGGTTTAAGAGCATAGGGTGGTAAGAGAATTGTTTTAGTGGTTTCAAGTAGAAATATTCCGGCAATACCAAATCGTATCAACATAGATTCCAAATACGACATCGTATGCAATCTATTCATGTTCATTGTCAGTTACGAGTCAACATATCAAGATAATCATCCGCATCAATATTATCATTCATTGCTCTGCGTTCGAGCATATTGATAATTCTCGGGTCAGTAGACTTTCTGATTGCCGCTTTGTCCCCGGTTATGATCTGTTGACCATTATCAATAACGGTTATTCGGTCAGCAATTTTGAATGCACTTTCGAGTTCATGTGTAACTACAATGATAGTCATATTCAATGCATCGCGTAGTTGTAAAATCAAATCATCCAGTTCAGCAGATGTCACCGGGTCAAGTCCTGCGGAGGGTTCATCGAAGAAGAGGATCTCAGGATCCATAATTACCGCCCTTGCCAGGCCGGCACGTTTTAACATCCCGCCTGATAATTCAGCGGGCATTAATGATTCATTATCGCTTAAGTTCATTAATTCAAGTTTGAGCCGTGACATGATACGGATCGTATTTCGATCCAGTTTCGTATGTTCATGCAATGGTAATTCAACATTTTCCAGTAATGTCATCGAACTAAACAGGGCGCCATTTTGAAACGCAACACCGATATGTTTTCTTAATTCGAATAATTCATCGCGGTCTAATAAGGTTATTTCTTTTCCGAGTAACTTTATCGAACCAGACACTGCTGGATTTAATCCAATCATATGACGGAGCAGGGTGCTTTTCCCCGAACCACTATGGCCCATTATGACCATGACTTCTTTGCGCTCTACGCTCAATGAGATATTTGACAGGATTTGCTTGTCACCATACCAGCTATTCAAGCCTTCAATTTCAATAACCTGTTTTATATTTGGATCGACCATAGAATCATATATAAACGTTGTGAAAGTTAATAATGCCAGAAAAAAACGATGCTGGCACGGCAATGAAGACTAAATAGAATTGAACAGGTGCTTATAAGGAATTGTTATTGCTTAAACGTTCCGTTATTTGATTTGATAATTCCTGAGATTGGGATAATTCGATTTCAGATAATTCTTTTGCAAGCATGTCGCGACGGCGTATATCCATCGCATTACCCTGAGTTGCGACAACGCTATACCAGGCAAGTGCTTGTATTTTGTCTTGTTGGATGCCATTACCATCAAGGTACATCATTGCTACATTTCGTTGCGCTATCGTATAACCTTGCTTAGCCGCTTTAAGGTACCATTCAGCAGCTTGTTTTTGATCCTGTCTTACACCTTCACCGTAAGCATAGGCAACCCCCACTTTATATTGCGCCAGGGCATAGCCTTTTTTAGCAGCAGAATAGAACAAATTGAATGCAGTTCGATCATTTTGTGGTACGCCATCACCAAAAGCATATGCCAGACCTTGTTCATATTCAGACTCACCGCTTGAATCCGTATTTATTTCTTCAACAGCATTAACTTCCTCAACAACTGATGTGTCACGTGTTAATCGTTCTTCAGTTATGGTACTGGTTTTAATTTCTAATTGATCGGTTGCTACTGCAGTTTTTTGCAAATTCGTCAGGTTATGCAGTGCTGATTGATGTCCCTGATCTGCTGCCATTGCATACCAATGGATCGCTTGCTCATCATCTTGTGCAATACCTTCGCCCATCAAATACATGTTTCCTAAACTATATTGCGCATCGATGTTTCCCTGTTCCGCTGAGCGTCTATACCAGAGTGCAGATTGTGAATAATCCTTTTCTACGCCGTCGCCCGAGTAATAAATTGTGCCCAATTTGTATTGCGCATCCTTATCACCTTTTGCTGCTAATGCGCGTAATGCTTCCAGTACGGACTCGTTGCTTGATGTTTCGACTGGTTCTTCAATAGCTACGATATCAACATTTAATTCTTCATCTTCAATGGAAGGTTGAACTAACTCCGTTTCTGTCATCGCAACTTGTTCAGAGGGTTGAATTTGGTCGTCATCAATTCCAACATTGTTTTCATCCTTATTAGAGGAAAACATTTTTCCAAAGAATCCAAACAGCCCTTCAGGTTTTTCTGATGCGACTACCTCATCTTCTTCAATAGCTTCGGTAACAACCTCATCTGCTTTTTCTTTAACAGGGCCATCATTTACACTTTCATCAACAACTGGATCAGTTTCTGTTCGCTCAAGGTTAATACTGTCAGCTTCTTTCAATCTTGTTTTTTCATCTGATGTACTATCACCAAATAGACTCTTAAAAAATGCAGTCTGTTCAGATGGAGATTCTGTTTGTGGTGATGTTGCGGTAATAGATTGAGCAGTTTCTTCAATTTCCGTTGTTAGTTCATCAGCAATAGAATCTTCTGAAATAGTAGGAGTCGTATCGATATCTGTTTCAGATGGCTGAATATCAGAGTATGTTTGTAAAGTATCAGTAGAGGGGGCTTCTCCCGCAGCATAACTTTTAACGTTTGGAGCTTCCGTTGTTGTGTCTGCAATAACTTCGTCGACTGTAGATTGAAGTTCAGCCGTGCTTTCTTGTTGCGCTACTTCTTCATTCAATTGGTTCTGACGATTTAATGCATCAAGTTTTTTCAGGTTTGCCAGATTATTAAGAGCGGCAACATGTCCCTTTTCACCGGCAAGTGCGTACCATTCAGCCGCTTGCTGATTACTTTGTTCTACGCCTTCACCCAGGAGATACATATTACCTATACTGTATTGTGCATCGACGTTGCCTTGATCGGCTGCTTTTTTATACCAGTTGTAAGAGCTATCAATATTTTGTGCGACACCTTTACCTACGTAGTAAAGTGATCCGAGGTGTGCTTGTGCTTCACTGTTGCCCGCTTCAGCCAAAGGTCTAAACTGTTTTACCGCTTCATAATAATTATTATTTGCTAATGCACGCCGACCAGCTTCGACACTGTATTGTGTAACATCCTGTTCTGCTGTTTGAGCAAGTTCGATCTCTTCAATAACGGGTTCAGTTTCATCAACCTTGGCAACGAGCATTTCCTCTTTCATTACCTGAGGCTCTTCTTGTATTAATTCAGTTTCTATTTCTTTATCTTTACTGCCAAAGAGGCTTCCTATCGCAGAAAATAAACCACCGGAAGATTCTGGCTTTTCATCAACAACTTCGGTATCAGTTGTCTCTGTCAGAAGAGTGGGATCCTCTTCAGCGACGTATACTTCTTCAGAAATTGCTTCTTCAATAATATTATCTTGTTCACTTACTGCATCAGTTGTTTCAGTTAGAAGTGTTGGGTCGTTTGCAGCCTCGTATGCTTCATCTGCTGTTACTTCCTCGACGGCAACTTCTTGTGCACTTACATCAGAAGTAGCTTCAGTCAGGAGCGTAGGATCCTCAGCAGCGACGTAAGGATCTTTTATAGTTATCTCTTCAACTTGTTCAATTGTTGATTCGGGTACTATTTCGGTTTCTATAGTTGAAGTTTCCAGAGTTGGTTCTTCAATAGCTGCAGAAATAGTCGTGTCTGCTTTAATTTCATCTTCGACATTTTCAACTTGTTCGGTGTTAGATTTTTTACCGCCCGAAAATATACTTCCAATTGCACTAATCAGATTTCCAGATTCTTTTTCTTTTTTCGTTTGAGGTTTTGGTTCCGGTATGCCTAAAGCTCGATGCATTGCTGACACTGGCGGTTTTTCAGTTTGTTGCGCCAAATCGTTTGTAACTGCTTTTTCTGTAGTAATATTTTCAGCTTCTGGTTCAACTGCAACTGTTGTCTTGGCTTTTTCAATAGCAACAACTGCTTCCTCTAATACAACAGGTTCAGTCGCTTCTATTTTAGTCTCTATAGCAGATACCGGTGTTGCGTCATTTTTTATTGGTTCAGGTATATCTAATGTTGATTCATCTAGTGTTAACAAGTCTTTCTTATCAACCGTAAAAAGTGGTTTTTTGACGGGTACTTCTGTACTTATTACTTCGCTAATTTGTTCTGGCTCTGCTATTACGGGTGTTGTTTCTTCTTTAACAACTTTTTCCTGAACAGGTTCTTGAGTTAACGCTACGGGTTCTTCAACCGGTGTTTCTGGAATTGCTTTTTCTGCTATTGTTTCGGTGGTAGTTTCAGTAGGAAACAATTCGGGTTTTTCTTGTACAGTTCTAGTCGGGATATTAGCGCCTGCAGAACGTTCAAGGCTTGCCAGTTCATTTTGAGCGGCCGCATAACCTTGGTCAGCGGACTGTCGGTACCAACGTTTTGCCTGTGCATAGTTTTGTTCAACACCCTTACCCGATCGGTACATAGCGCCAAGGTTGTATTGCGCGGTTGCATCACCGCGATCAGCTGCCATTCGATACCAACGGACAGCTTCAGCATAATCTTGCTCTACTCCTTCACCTGTGTGATACATACTACCTAGATGAACCTGAGCTCTGGAGTAGCCCTGGTCTGCTGCTTTGTTAAACCAACGTGCGGCTTCTTTTTGATCTTGTGGAACACCTTCACCATAGGCATAGGAAATACCTAAACTATATTGTGAGACGACATGTCCTTGCTCACCTGCGCGGCGGTACCAGATGGCTGCTTCGGTTAAATCCTGTTCTACGCCTTCACCAAAGGCGTAGGAAACAGCCAGATTATATTGAGCATCTTTATTACCTTGAACGGCAGCCATTCGATACCAATAGACGGCTTGTTTATAATCTTGTGTTACGCCTTCGCCGGCATAGTGCATATATCCGAGATTTGCCTGCGCTTTGTCATCACCTTTTTCAGCTAATCTGGTAAATTCAGTAATAGCAGTTTCATAGTCACCGCGTGACAAGGCGTTGCTGGCGCTGTAAAGATCAGCATTAGCACTATTGACATATAAAAAAGAGAGTAGAGCTACTGATAGGACTCGAAGCATTAAATCCATCCTTCAATATTTTGCGAGAAAATTTTAGTAAGTATTTGTTGCAATTGTGATTTTGCGGAAAACCATTAAGTTTGCATAATTCCACCAATTGTAGTGGAAATTGTGCCTAAAAACACTATATATCGTGTTTCTCAGTAGCGAAATATCAATAATTTGTGCATGAGTTATCCAGTAACGAGATCGTAGATTTGGAATACGATAAGGAACAGACAGAACAATGCACCAATGATTGGGAAATTGATCGAGTGTATGCTGTTTTCATAATCAGCTTTATTAACGTGTTTTATCCGCCACAGCGATAGATTAACTAATAAAAATATAATCAAGACAATAAAACTGGTGAGTTTGGCAAGTGTGAGCAAGGGCAGCCATAAGGCAAAAATCAATACTAATATAGAAACAAGCAGTGTCGTGATAATGGGTGTTTTGGTTTTTATATTTATGCTTGATAGTGCTTGCGGCGCCAAACCTTCGCGAGCCATACCGTATAACACTCTTGCGCCCATAATGATTTGAATCAATGCGCCGTTTACAATCGCAAAGATGCTAATGATCGAAATGATCTTGCTGCTCAATAAATTATGACTTTCTAATATCAAAGCAAGCGGGGCATCGGTCGACCCAAGGTCGTGGATAGACAAACTCGATACAGCAATGACTGCGATCAATATATAGAAAACTGACGATATAAATATCGCTAAAAATATAGAGACGGGTAAATTAAAATCAGGATTCTTTACTTCTTCCACAACATTAACCATGTCTTCAAAACCAATAAAGGCATAAAAGGCGAGAAATGATCCGGCAAATACCCCGAATAAAGACGTAAATGAATCAACGATGAAATAAGATTCGAAAGGCAAGGGTGGTTCTACAATCACATCGCCTGCGATAATGATAACCATGACTAATCCCGCAATCTCAATAACTGTCATGAGCGCTGATATCCACATGGATTCGGCAATACCCCATATGGCAATGAGAGACAGTAAAGAAATCAGTATCGTTATTGCAATCCAATCTGGTATGTGAATAAAAACACCAAGATAACCAACAAAGCCATTTGCTATTGTTGCTGAAGAGACAATACCTGTAAGTATGATTAGCCAACCAACAAGTGATGAAAGAAATTTTTTATTAAAAGCTTCGCGAAGATATACCGCTTCACCGGCACATCGAGGATAGATTGAGACTAATCGTGCATAACTTAATGCTGTAAAAAACGAAATAATTGCTGCTAAACCAAAGGCGAGGGGTGCATATAAGCCGGCAACTACCGATACTTTCCCTATCAGCACATAGATGCCAGCACCTAATATCGTACCTAGACCATAGAGTGTGACCAACGTCAAACCCAGTTTTCGGGATAAGGTTGGAGATTGGTTCATTTTAGAAGATTAGTTTCTATGTTGTTCAGTTTGAATTAGCCGAGTCGTTTTTCTAACGCAGCACAATATTTCTTCAAGACTTCTATTCTTGCAAAACGTTTATCGTTTGCGGGAATTAAATGCCAGGGTGCAAACTCAGTACTGGTGCGCGTTACCATATCGTCAACAGCTGCCTCATAAAGATCCCACATTTTACGATTACGATAATCTTCTTCAGTAATTTTATGTTTTTTGTAACTAATCTGTTCGCGTTCTTTAAAACGTCTTTCTTGTTCATCTTTATTGATATGTAACCAAAACTTGTTTATTAGCACACCTGCCTCTGTTAATTCTTCTTCAAAATCATTAATTTCTTTGTAGGCTCTAAACCATTCATCTTTGGTTGCGAATTTCTCTACACGTTCTACCAAAACGCGTCCATACCAACTTCTATCATAGATAGTGATTTGGCCGGCTTTTGGAACATGACGCCAGAAACGCCATAAATAGTGGTGTGCCTTTTCTTCGTCGGTAGGAGCGGCAACCGGAATGACACGATATTGTCTTGCATCAAGTGCATGGGTAATACGCCTGATGGCACCACCTTTACCAGCTGCATCCCAACCCTCGAATACCAGTGTTGAAGTAACATTTTTCTGCCGTGCTTCCCGAGCCAGAAGATTCAATCTGCCCTGGTATTTTTCTAACTGTTTATTGTATTGCGCCTTACTTAGCTTCTTATCGAGATCCAATGATTTTAATAAGCTGATTTCTTTTTTAACGATTTTAATTTTATCTTGTTGAGGAAGTGTTTCCTGATGACCTAGTTTTATATGAGCATTGATACGATCACGAATATGTTCTCCAACAGTAATGCTACTGTATTTAATATCAGAACCATCAACAATTAACCACGGACAATGTCCCGTACTTGTCACCCTGATAACACGTTCAGCAATGCTGGCAAATTTGTCATACAGTTTCAGATGTTTCAGGTCTTTTTTAGTCACACGCCATTTTGTATTGGGATCCTTTTGATAGGCTTTTAGCTTGGCGCGTTGCCGACCTTTACTCATGTGTATCCAACACTTAATGATAAGCATGCCATCATCAGCCAGTTCACGTTCTATGTTCTTTACGTGTGTCAGTTTTGCATCTAATCCGTCAAAATCGTTCTTATCCGTAATAGTTTGCGCAATAGGTTCGCTATACCAGGAACCGATAAAGATACCAATTTGACCATTGCCGGGCAGCCCCATCCAGTAACGCCAATGTGGTGGTCGTTTTAATTCATCTTCGCTGGGAACATCAAAGGCATGGGTCTGGATGCCTCTCGGGTCCATCCACTCATTCAGCAAGTTGATGATTTCGCCTTTACCACCACCATCAACACCTGAAATAAGGATCAGAACCGGGAAATTTTCATCGGCTAGTTTATTTTGGACTTCGAGTAATTCGGTTCGAAGAGATGGGGTTCGTTTTTTATAGGCTGCTTTGGATAATGTGTGCCCTAATTCTGCCAGTTCGAACATTTGTCTCCCCTGAGTGGATTTCTATAAAAATGATTTTAGACAGAATTCATAAATTGGACATCAATCTAAATCAATGCCGGATCAGGCTAGCAGTCCACCGATTAGTGCGCCAATTATCAACGGTGGTAAATAGACTATATAAAGTAACAAGCCACTTCCTGCTAATAAGGCACCAACAATCGGGAGTGTTGTTAGCATGGTTCCGGCAAAAAATAATGCTGCTGCAACAAGAAGCCCAGGCAACAATGCTGCCATTAATCCCGCCATTACCCCTCCGGCTTGTTTGCCGCCAACGATACCAGCAATTAATGAACCCAAGCCAGGCAACCAGAATAAAAGAAGAGAGATGATGAACATCCAAATCATACCCATCAGTACACTACCGTTAGTATCCTCAACCATATTTACTCTCCCAATTATTGTTTAATAATGATGCTTAAACCTGTGTATGACTGTAGTACAATTATTACTGGTACACATAGTATGAATCCTACATTAAATTTATTGGAGGAGCAGATCAATGTCCGACAAACCTAGTCCAGGCTCACAATTTCGTGAATTGATGCAAAAGCCGGGAATTATAAGAACACTTGGCGCGCATGATGTGTTAACGGCCGTCATGATCGAGCAGTGCGGATTTGATTCCGTATTTATTGGTGGTTTTGGAACGAGCGCCAGTCTGTATGGATTGCCTGATCTGAATTTTCTGGGTATGTCGGAAATGGTTGATGCGACGCGTCGTATGTCACATCGCGTATCAATTCCTGTGGTTGCGGATGCGGATACTGGTCATGGTGATCTACATAATGTCATGCGCTGTGTGAATGAGTTTGAAGGTGCTGGTGCCGCTGGAATTATTCTGGAAGATCAGGTCTTTCCAAAACGTTGTGGCCACTTTGGCGGTAAAGAAGTCATTCCAACTGATGAAATGATCTTGAAATTTAAGGCAGCAGTAAAAGCGCGACAGGATCAGGACTTCATCTTTATTGCACGAACTGATTCCCGAGAAACAGATGGTTTAGATGACGCGATCGATCGCATCAATCGTTATTGTGATGCTGGTGCCGATATTGCCTTTATCGAAGCACCTTTATCCATCGAAGAGTTAGAAGAAATATGTAAACGTGTTGAGTATCCCAAGTTTGTGAACATGCTGGCCCTGGGCAAGACACCGATTTTGAGTTCTGCTGATCTTGAAGAAATGGGCTTCAAGATTGTGGTAGCACCGATTGATTCAGTCTTGTTAACGGCACGCTGCATGCGTGAGATGGCAGAGGTTTTTAAACGCGATGGCCATACTAAAAGTCTTGAAGAAAAGATGGTTGGCTTCGATGAAGTAAAAGATATTCTTGGTTTATCTGATTATCTTAATTTGAAAGAAAGTCTAAAATAAACTTTTTAATGTTGTTATGAAAAGGCATCTCACTATCGTTGGGGTCTATTTTGTTCTTATCATTATCGGGATTCCCTGGTACTGGGACAAAAACAGCACACTATTGATTGCGGGTTTGCCCGCGTGGTTTGTTGTTGCGATCGTTGTTTCAATCTGCACTTCTATTTTTACTGCTTATCTCTTATTACGATTCCCCTGGAATACAGATACAGGATCGGATGAAGACTAGTCAGGTGTTTGATCAAACTGCCTGGATATTTATCAGTATCTATTTGGGCTCATTAATACTGGTCGGTTTTCTTGGTTATCGCGCACGACAGGAAAATACGCTGAAGGATTTTTATCTGGCAGGAAGTGGTTTCGGTCTTGTCGTGATTTTTCTTACCTTATATGCAACTCAATACAGTGGTAACACTTTATTTGGTTATTCCGGCAAGGCCTACAGAATGGGGTATGCCTGGATCATGTGTATACATTTTATGACGGCGATTGTTGCTTGTTTCTTGATTTATGCGCCTCGGCTATATGCGCGTGCAAAAAAATACAACTACATAACACCGACAGATTATCTACAACATCGATTTAATTCAAACTGGATTAATATCCTGGCAACTTTAATCCTCGTTATTGTATTGAGTAATTATTTACTGGCGCAATTGATGGCCATGGGCCGAGCGATGCAAGGTTTGTCTTCTTCCGATCCGGATATAGCCTATCGACAAGGTGTGATCTTATTAACATTGATCATGGTGGTCTACGGTACGCTTGGTGGCATTCGAGCTGTTGCATGGACGGATGTTATTCAGGGCGTTGTGTTAATGATTGGCTTTAGTCTCTTGTTGTTCATGCTCTATAAACATTTTGGACCATTGTCCGTGGCCACGAATATTATTCAACAATCGGCCGATGCGGCAAAAGTGACGGTGCCTGATGCTAACCGGCTTCGCGAATGGTTAAGTTATATTATTATTATTGGTTTGGGTTCGACCTTGTACCCGCAAGCCATTCAACGTATCTATGCAGCGCGCTCTGAAAAAATATTAAGACAAGGGCTCGCCTTGATGGCGTTTGCACCGTTGTTCACTTCATTGATTGCAGTAGTGACAGGAATATATGCTATTGCCTACATTCCCGGTTTGGAAGGCAACGAATCAGATCAAGTATTAGGGATCATTCTATCCATGGTTCAACAAAATTCGATTCTGGGTTATTGGCTAGTTGTAATTCTTTATGCTGCGATACTTGCGGCAATGATGTCGACCGCAGATTCAGCCTTATTGTCTATTTCCTCGATGTTAAGTAAGGATATTTATGGTCGTTTTGTTGACTCAAATGCAAGCGAAGCAAAGTTAACTTTTCTAGGCAAACTCTTTTCCTGGTGTTTAATATTGTTTCTGGTCTGGTTAGCCATTTACCTGAGTGATAAAGCTTCCCTGATAAAATTACTCGATAGAAAGTTTGATATATTGATTCAACTTGTGCCTGCATTTATGTTAAGCATACATTGGCGCGGTATGCAGGCCATGCCTACATTCATTGGCATTGTCTTCGGTGTGTTTCTATCGCTTTGCCTGGCCTATGGTGGTTTTGATTTTGTGCATAATGGAAAGGTCTATGGCTTTCATCCGGGGCTTATTGGCTTATTATTTAACCTGGCAATTGTTGTGATGGGAAGTAATTTGATAAATAAAAACAGGCCATTGTTAGTTTAATCGTATTAGGTTTTTTTAATCCACTTACGATTCATTTCAAAGTAAGTGAACGATGCCGTCCAGGCAATAAGTACGAGCCCCATAACACCTTCAACAACGGTCATGATCCGACCGTGACCTATTAGTACAATATCGCCAAAACCAACAGTTGTATAAGTGGTGCCTGAAAAATAGGCGATATCAATGAAAGTAGGTGAATCTATTGAGAAGGTAATGAGTTCCATGTTGTACATAATCTGCCATGCCAAAGCGAAGATTATTATTTCTGTGAGATGTGCCAGTACCGCAAGGAACAGAGCAAGCACAATACTTGCCGGATGAGTTCCATGAAAGTGGCTAAGGATTTTTGTGATCGAGACGAGTGCGGTGTAATGAAGTCCGATAGCCAAGGCGACCGCAAATGTTATTATCAGGGTGATATAAACCATATTTTCCTAAAGAGATTAATCATCCCTAATCGCATGTTTTTCTAATACTTCCAACGGCACGTGCTCTAGAACAGACTCTTCAGTCGAGCGCAATAGAATCCTGGGTGCCATACCTGCTTCTAATGCCTCTATCCAGCGTGGCAAACAGATACACCAGCGGTCTCCCGACTTGAGACCGGGAAAATCAGAATCTTCATTTGGCGTAGATAGGTCATTGCCACTTTTTTTAGAGAATTGCAGAAAATCATCCGTCATTTCCGCACAGACAGTATGCATGCCGTAATCAGCATCGCATGTTTCACATCTTCCATTACGGAAAAAGCCGGTTTCCAGTTCATCGCAGCAAGGTTCAAGCGTTGTGCCTAATACATTTTTGAGCATAAGCAGATTTAGATTATTGTTTTAAAAGTCTATTATAGTACTGCTTATGTGTGGACGATTCTATTTTAAAAGTAATAAAGACAAATTATCTCACCAGTTTAGCGTAGAGAATGCTGTTGGCACTAGAACTAACTACAATGTAACCCCATCTTCCAAATGCACTGTTGTTCGACTTAATCCTGACAACAAAGAATTTGCAAATCTCACCTGGGGGCTAGTACCTTCGTGGGCAAAGCCAGACAATAAAATTAAACCAATCAACGCTAAAGCAGAAACCGTCCGAGAAAAACCCTGTTTTCGCAATGCGTTCAATAAACATCGTTGCATCATACCCGTCTCTGGTTTTTATGAATGGCAAGGCAGCAAAGGTGATAAACGCCCATATGCTATTTATCCATTAAACGATGATTACTTCGGGTTAGCCGGGTTGTGGGAGAAGAGAGAAGATTTGCAAACGTTTACCATTATTACAACAGAGGCGAACGAGGTAATGAGATCCGTTCATCATCGTATGCCGGTTATTCTTGATACGAAAAATTATGATGTCTGGTTAGAAGAGGGTGACTATGCATTAATGAAACCCTGCGCAAGTGAAGAGATGGGGCTGACGGGGTACACTTAAAGATCACTCTTTAAAGTCTTTCGTTTGGCTCCCCGGGACAGGCTCGAACTGCCGACCTAGTGATTAACAGTACCAGTCACAGCTAAGCCACGTCACACTCTCCGGGATGATTTTCCGAATACCGATCCAGGGCCGAACCCAATTTTGCCGTCTATGGCTTCCCAGATTACATTGCCAGCTATAACAACCAGTCACCGAAACTGCACCGAACGATTTCCGAACCCGGGTGAAACGGCCAGAGTGATCGTTTCTACCAATAATTTCGCTCCCGAGGTATGAGGGCATGGCCACCTCCAAAAAATGCCAGAGAGGACCAGTCTCGAGGGCAGGGGTGATCTCTCGTCCCTAAACCTCCCCAGAATTTTCCAGAACGCCGCCGAACACCCTAACTACGATTCTTTCCCCATTACATTAACGAAAACTATCTCTTAGGCAATCAGGCTAATTGGTCCATATGGGGTACACGACGTACAGTCTTTATCAAATATTTATATGAGCTTTTATTCGCTCAAAGATATTTTTGACATTAGTTGGCTTAATCAGCATTTCTGAGGTAGCACCATCGGCAATCAATTTCTTCTCCAGTTCTACATGATTTTCAGGTAGCAATAGCAGCGCTGGTAAGTATGACCAATATAACTCAACTCTAGCGTTATGTATGAACTCAATATTTTTCTCATCGTCTTGTTCTTCAAGGTCAACGACAGCAAAGACTATTTCTTCATGAGCTTTTAATAACTGGTTAGCTTCTTTTGCAGATTGGCAGGTATAACATGAGAAATTGTTGCTACTAAGTTCTTTCTGTAATTCAGAATCAAGATTTTCATCAGAAGTGAGTAATAAGATACCGGTAAGACTAGTTTTATTTTCATTAAATAATGGAATAGAACTAGGTGATTTAGTCCCATATTCAAATGCAAGATCTGTCCAGAATGATCTGCCAATAACTCTGGCAACTTCCATAACGGTTGTTTCACCAGAAACGATTAAACGTGATGCTGATCCTGAAAGGGTTTTAATCTTTCCATGGTTTTCCTGTTTTAAAATTTCACTATTGATATTGCCATCCGTGATCAATTTACGAATTTCATCAGTGATTTCAAAAATCTCAACAATAGGTAAGCGGCCATAATATCCAGAGTTGTTACATTCTTCACAACCCTCTGCTCGGTAGGATGGAGTGATATTACTAATTGATTCAAAAAAATGTTCTTCTGTATTTAATTCGTTCTCTTCAATTGGTCGGCGACATTTTTTACATAATTGTCTTACTAGTCTTTGTGCAATTACGCCTGATAGTGCATCGCTTAAAACTGCTGGATTAATACCAAGCCCCGTAAGTCTTGATATACTTGTTACTGCATCGTTAGTATGCAAAGTCGATAATACCAGATGGCCAGTAACAGCAGCTTGCAAAGCTATTTCTGCCGTTTCTTTGTCGCGTATCTCTCCGATTAACAATACATCGGGATCTTGCCGCATACAGGATCGAATTACACTTGGAAATGTTAGCCCTGCTTTTTCATTAACTTCAACCTGAATCAGACCTGGTACTTTATACTCGACCGGGTTTTCAATACTGATAATGTTTATACCTATCTGATTGATTTCAGAAATCATTGAATAGAGCGTACTACTCTTTCCAGAACCCGTAGGCCCCGTCATTAGAATGATCCCTGAGGAATTGGATAACATCCCGCGAATTATTTGCAGTGATTTCAAAGAAAGCCCAATTTTCGAAAGACTATAGACCTTTCCTTGTTCAAGAAACCGAATGACCAGGCTTTCTCCACCGACTGCAGGTAGAACAGAAATTCTTAAATCAATTTGACGATGTTCAATTGTCAGCGACATTCGTCCGTCTTGTGGCACATTAGTAACAGTAGGTTCCATGCCATCACTATGAGCCTTGAAGTAACGGATTATCCTGTCACCGACACCATCTGGTAGTAATGCTATGCGTTGCAATACGCCATCAATTCTAAACCGTACTTCACTACCTTTTACATAAGGTTGAAGATGCAAGTCTGATGAACGCATAGTAATTGCTTTATTCAATAGAGAGCTTGCCAGCTTCTCAGTGGCGCTAGTATTAACCTCTTCACTATCTTTAGAATTGTTGTCTTTTAATATAATAGAATTGAGTCGATGACTTTGATGGTCTGTCTCATTGATGTAAGCCCTGTGTATGGCTTCATCTAGATCAGTTGGAGTAGCGAGAAAAAACTTTACTGGTTTACCACAGGCAAAAGCGGCCCGATCAATCCCTGCGCCATGAAAAGGCAGGCACGTAGCGACTTCGACATGTTCTCCAGTATCCCTCAGAGGTAAAAGCAATTCCTGTCGTGCCAGTTTAGTTGGAATGCGAGAGAGTACTCCTGGTTCAGGTTCAAGTTTTACAACGACACTCAGACCAAGCACACCAGCAATCGCTTCAGCAAATTCAATTTGCGTTACCTTCGCAGCGTTAGCAAGTAGTTCCCAAGCTTCGAACCGACCGCCATTCACATTAACTAATGCAATTTCTTTATTATCAGGAAATGCACGTATAGCAAATTCCCGAAGTTGTTCCAGAGGTGAGAGTTCTCCGTGACCTTTGTAGATTCCCAAATTTTTAATTGTTGTATCCATCAGTAATTAATGTTCGATGAGTTCCTGTTTAATGTTGCCCAGTCTACCTTTTAATACAAAACGATTAGAACCAAGATCAGAGATACTAATGTAAGGTCGAAGTGAAGGATTATGAATCATTTTAGGCAAGGTACCGTAATCATGACGATATTCGAGAACCTCATGTTTGGCCTGTTGCATCATATGATTTAGATCGGTCTCAATACCGGAATCGGTGCCTGACTCAATAACTCTGTCAACGATAATAAATAACAATAATGCTCCGATTATCATGACCCAAGGGATATCACGCCGATGTTTTTTCATTGGACCGAAGGATGCTCTTGTTATTTCCTGCTCAACAGCAGAAATCTGTGCTCTTAGATCATCGGTGCTCATAAACTTCTCGTTATTATTCTCTTACTTAGATTACGTTCCAGAATATACTAGATGAAGTGTATTCGTCCTAAGTGACCAGTTGTTGACTATGCATCCTAGTTATTGCTACACGGTCTGTCGGTTAAATATAGATTAAAAGCTACAATATTCTCTAAGACCAAATCAGACGCTATCAGATTATCATTATTACCTTTAATTGAATTATAAGCCTCTCTTACAATGCTCACATTATTTTTGCCATGTGCAAAGGCATTGGCTACCACGCTTAATACAAGTGGTTTCGAATTACTGCTAAGATTGTGTTTCATAAAAGAAAGCGTCGCATGTGAGCTAGTATGATTATATCTATTAGCGAGTGACATGGGCGGATCTCCACACAAATCGATACCTTGATCTGCTGCTTGCTCAATCACATGTTGTTTCAACGAATTATAAAACAGAAGTAATTCAACACTAGTCGCCTTAGCCTGATAATGATGATAAGCCGTTGTTCCTGCGACTGATAGAATTCCAACAATAGCCACGACCGTCATCATTTCCAAAAGTGTGAAACCTGATTGGCGGTATTGATTCATAATAAATTCCGGTTATTCGTTATATTGATTTTACCCATGTCAGATATTCTCGTTGCCGTGTTTAATAAAACTAATCAAAGCCTCGAAAGGTTCTTTTTTGCTTCTCCGCATACATCCTCTGTATTATGGTCTTGGGTTATACATCGCCGCATTACCGTCCTTTGTCATATTGGGATCCTCATTACAATTATCGCCGGTGCAGGCGTAGGTACACGTAAAATCGACGATTTGAACAAACTTAGGGTCGAAATTTGTGCACTTATCGTTTTTTGATGCGCCTTGCACCCAGCCGCTAACAGCATCTTGGCGGTGCCCGCATCTGCGCACCAGTTCTCTTGCGCCGGTATCATGATTTACCAATTCGTTGATGCAAATGTTATTGGGCCACTCGCATGTTTCTTCATGGTGTAGCCGTTCACATATCTGTGGCCTTCCGGAACACACTTGGCATTTCACGGGTTTATAGGGATCTTTGCGGTTAACGCTGTCCGGTTGACACGTGCCGGTGATCGGAAACGTTGTTAGCGTCGGATCATCGGGAATAAAGACATCTCCATCCTTACAGGGGTGGTCATCCTTGGTTGGCATCTTGTCAGCCGTGGTCGCTGCACCCGTTGCCGCTTTCGTAGGAGGTGGCGGAGGCGGAGGTGGCGGAGGCGGATCGGTTTTGGCCACAGGCGCGGCCGGTGGTGGCGTTGATGAACACTTTAAAGCCACAGGATCGAAATACCGGCCGGGTTGACAGACATCATTGCATTGTTTCTGCGCTGCAGAAAAATGCTGGTGAGGTTGACAATCTGCTTGTGATTTCGACACTGGGGCCGAAGGTGGCGATGTGGTCGCTGCATTTGTAGTTGAACAAGGAGTATTAACTAGTAGTGCAGTAAAACTGACAACTGAATCATTATTAATCGCACCGGGCGCAACAAACCCGTTTTTGTTCAATGTATTATAAGTCTCACGTACTATGCCGGTATTGTGTTCTCCCTCGGTAGCGACATCGGCCTTGAAGTGCAGACCAATTGGTTTACCGTATCCCAAGTCGGTCTTGACGATGCTGAGATCACCATACGGACTACTCGGTGTGTCGGAGACTAGCGATATTGATGGATCAGCGCAAAGGTCAATACCGCCTGTGTCAGCGTCAATGATCGTTTCTTCACGTAGCACATCATATAACTCGATTAGCTCTACGCTGGTTGCGCGTTCATCGTATGATTTGTATAGCGTGAAAGCTATTCCCGCGAGGATGCCTACCACGGCAACGGTAGCAATTAATTCTAATAGCGTAAAAGCTGATTGTCGATTTTGATTCATTTTCAATGTCCAAAATTAGAGAATTAAGTTTGAATAGTTTTATAAGGTATAAAAAATCCATCAATCTTGCAAAAGCGAAAGTGATAAGTCAAAGCTTATATTACGCGATTTGGGAACCGTTTAAACATTTTATACACAGCTTCTTTAAATCGAGATTGTATCGCTTCTGGACTTTGTCGTTCTTGATCATTATCGAAAATGACTTCCTCTGCTGAACCAACCCAAAGTGTTCTGTCCATATGCAGATCATGAGCGTGTATTATGAGCGTGCGCTCCGGGATCAGTTCAATTCTTTCTGCTAAAACTTTACTGTGATTAATTCTTGGTGCATGTAACAAGGCTTGTTCTCTAATGTGTATAGCATAGCCAATTTGAAGTTCGCATTGATGGTTTGAGACTTCAGTGTAATTCTTTTCTTGCATAGTTCTGGCTACATCTGATTTAAGCCAATCTTCCAACTCTGGATGTATAGTGACTATATGCTGACTTTGTTCATCATCCATTGGGTAAAAGCAGTATTTAGTCAAGCTGCCAATATCACTTTTGGGTGCCAGGTGCGATTTTATAATGAGTTCTGGAAAAACTGTATTATTAGCAAATATCGATAATGAAAATAGTAGCCCGGATACAAAAGTTATGATTTTTAGATGATGAAATTGCACAGAATCTCTCCGAGTTAAAAATATGAACCAAGTTATATATTACTGGTTTTTATCGAGAAATCCTATAAATCATAAAGGATATAGATTAAATCTAGCTTACTACTAGTAAATAAAATCAATTAAACTATTCAGCAAATAACACGTAAAACTGATGTGGTGAAAACTTATGATGAACGTGAAAAATGCACTGATAATTATTGTACCCCGTCAGCCCCATGTGGACCAATTAGCCTAATTGCCTAAGAGATAGTTTTCGTTCATCGTTAACCGAAGAGGAAACGATGATGACAAATAAAAGAAGTGCAGAACAAACCG
>JAURNW010000028.1 GCA_030829985.1 Gammaproteobacteria bacterium
ATCATGCAACATCAAATAAGAAGCACATACCTTTATTCTCCAATCCATGATGGCATATGAATTTACTTTTGAATAAGCATTAAAATAATGAATAAATAATTTTGAATACCTGGTCACATCAAGACTACGTCTTATATATATCAAGTTGAGCATTTTATTGTATGCCCAATAGTTTTCAGGAAAAAAATATATTACGGATATGAATATTATTTTTTTAAACGGATATGAATATAGTGTTATGTTAGAGCAACACTTTCTATATAAAAACAACAACACTTTTAAGGATTGAAGAATCGGGACGGGGAGCAATTCTTTTATTTTTTTACGATTGAACAATATAAGCAACTTTAGATTTAAAATAAGTATTCATTCTATAAATGCTTATTCGAAGTAGATGAATTCATAATCACCTGTATAACCAAATTCTTTATACAACCAAACCCATTCTTCCTCATCAAAAAATGATTCACAGGTTAACGCCCAGCATTGTAGATTGAATAATTCCAGTTCATTACGATAACTCTCAAGCATGATATAACCCTGTTTTCCTACCCGTTCCATTTCTGTTAACGCCGTTTTCAATTCAAATAACCGGAGATTATGAAATGCGCCAAGAGAAATAACCAAATCAAATTCATCATCATCAAACGGATAAGGCTCTTCAGCCCTATGCATGAATAGATTAGGCTTTACAATGTCAGTCGCTTGTTCAATACCGTGTATTGATATATCAAACCCGGATATCTTTATTTCTGGTTCCAATAACGCGATTTCATGCAACAAGAATCCTTTGCCACAACCTATGTCTAATATTCTGGAACCGGGCCCCAGTTTATAGGTTTCGATTAAAGCCTCTGCCACAGGCTTCCAGCGGCCGGGAATATATTTATATCCACCATAACCATAACGTCGGTCACCATCCCAATAATCATACTCGTACTGCTTGGCAATTTTCATGCACGAAACTTTGTCATCGATCATGCGTGCTAAATAATCCCTTTTTGTTGCCTGATGCAAAGGGGTAACGAAATGCCTCAGTTGCCCCATTTCACTTTCTGCTCGTATGATTTACGACCTTTTACAAGGTACTGTGCACCAAATGGTATACGACATAATAAATTATCAACTTTTCTGAAAAATTTATGACTGAATGGAGTAAATAATGTATATCTCACTTTAAGCATCTCTATACCGACTCTTTTGAATAATTGATTTAATCGCCATGGTAATAACAAAACAGCATCGTCATCAAGCTCACAAGAGCGGACTATCCACTGTGTAGCAGGATTAATAGGATTATGTTCAATGACTAATAGTTGTCCTCCTGGCCTTACTACTCTATTCATTTCCGAAATGAATTTTTGCCATCGCTCTTTCGGAACATGATGAAGCACACAAATTGCGTAAACACAATCAAACATACTATCGGGAAAAGGTAACTTGATACCATCATATGTTTCATAACTAACTTCAGGATTATTCAGAATAGCTATATCAAGAGACTCTTGTGATACATCAACACCATAAAGAGCATTTACTGCTTTCGAGACACCTCCATGATATAGGCCTATTCCACAACCAACATCGAGTACATTTAATTTTTTTATATTGCCAACTTCTTTAAACGATTCAATTAGCACACCAACTTTCTCTTTCACAAAAAAGTCATGTTTTTGACCAAAAACACCTAACGAGTTATCAATTATTGATTGATATTTTTGTGCATATAAATCAAATTTACTATTCATTGATATGTGCAATTAGAATAACCGTATAAACGCTTTATTTAAGTCTTTATGTTTTTTTCTACTTCTAACGCTGCAGAATTACCAACATTAATTGCCTGTTCAACAATTACTAATGGTCTGTTTTGTTGCTGGAGAAATATTTGACCTATATATTTTCCAATTATTGCCAATAATGAAGCGTTCAAACTTATACTGAACAATAAAAGCAATACTATTGTTGCAAAACCACCGGGCCACGCATTCCCATAAAATAATGCTGATATAAAATAATATAAGATCATACATATTGTAATTAATGAAATAACCACGCTAATATGTCCGGCTAACTTCAATGGGAATAATGTCATAGAAAAGATCCCATCACTTGCAAGATCAAATAATCTTCGTAAAGGAAACTTGCTTTTTCCATGTTTACGCTTGGCTCTATCATATGGAACTCCCGTACCATTTATAGAAAATGCTGAAGTTATTCCTCTCAGATATGGATTAATATCATTTAGAGCAATAACTTTATCAAGCACAGCACGATCAATTAGACGAAAATCTCCTGCATCACGAGTAATATGATCATCAGATACACAGTTTATGAATGCATAGAACATTCTACGCATGCTTGTGAGAATATAGTTTTCTTCTCGACTCCTTCTAATACCGACAACAACATCATGGCCTTTTCGCCAGAGTTCTAAAAATTGAAGTATTAATTCTGGTGGGTCTTGTAGATCAGAATCTAATTGAATTACTGCATCACCTTGAGCAAGTCTGTACCCCGTCATAATTGAACGTTGAAACCCATAATTTCGATTAAAACGTAACACTTTCACTCGGCTATCATCCGTCGCAATTTTCGTTAGTTTTTCAAACGTTGAATCTTCACTATGATTATCGGTAAAAACAAGTTCTAAATTGTATCGTTCTTCATTAACAAAAATTTTACAAAGCGTATCATATACGTTTTGTATATTTTCATCTTCATTATAAACAGGGATAACAATTGATATTAGATGTTTTTGACCTCCTTCAATACCGTCGATTTTATTATTAATTTTCATAATATATGTAACTTATATTTAATTATTTATAATAATAAATTAAACGAAATAACATTGGATAATGTTATGCATTGCGATAGCTATTAACTGTCTTTTCTATTCCATTTTCAAGACTCATTTTTGGATGAAACTTAAGAAGTTTAATAGCGCTACTTGTGTCTACATTATATTTCATAATGTCATTCTTTCGATATGACATATCACCAAACTTTATTAGATTCTCATTTCCATAACCAACTTTTTTAGCAGTGAGAATTGCAATTTCTTTAAGTGAAATATCACATCCACTAGCAATATTAATAATCTCACCAAAAATGTTATTAGCAGTAACAGCAGAAATACATGTATCAACAAGATCATCGATATATATATAGTCTCTTGTTTGTTCTCCCCCACTCATAGGAAAAGGCTTGTTATTTAAAAGCGAGATAATGAGTGCTGGCAAAAACATATCAGTATTTTGGCCTGGACCATAAACCAAAGAGGGTCTTAAAATAGTGCATGGCAGATCATGAGCTCGAAATAATGTTTGCAACAAATGTGTTGATGCTACTTTAGAATATGAATAGGGAGATATAGGAAGTTCTCGTTGGTTTTCTTTATAAGGGCTATCACCGACACCATATTCCTCACAGGACCCTAAGTAAATAAATCTTTCAAGCCGTGAATTTCCGAGACAAGCTTCAATAAGATTTAAAGTGCCCAACAGATTATTATTAATTGATTTTCTATATGCGCCGATTTCACAAGATATCCGATCTCTATTTCCAGCTAGATGTATGACTATTTCTGGCTTATATTTCTGCATAAGCTGTTCAATGATTTCATTATCATCTAAATTTCCTTGTACATGAATGCAATTGGTATCTGAATTATTTGAAGAGCTTGAAAAACCAATTACTTTATAGCCATAAAACTTAAGTTTCATGGCTAGTGATAAACCAATAAACCCTGTATTTCCGGTGACAAGAACTATTCCCATAATATGCACTTAAACAAAAATAATTGCTTTTATAGTCTCTGATATAATTAGCATAATTTCGTAGCAACGATTGTTTGAAGATATGTTCGATTTGTTAACTGACCAAATAAAAATATTATTTTCACCCCAATCATCATTACTGATCTCACAAATAGATTTGCAGTGGGAATATCTATCGCTGCAATAGGAGCATTGTGATGATAAGTTTTTATTGCCGTTAGTCCAGCATTTTCAAGTGCTTTTTTCAGAGACTTTGTTGTAAAGTGCTGTAAATGATGTGCTGAGTATAATCTATCAACTGGGCCACGTACTCCAAATTTTGCAAGTATACGTGCTACGACGTAAAGCAAACTGTCATTATCAAGAGTCATCACAATCACGACACCACCCGGTTTACAATGTTTCGCAAGTGACTTAGCAAAGTAGACTGGATCATCTACATGCTCAATTACGGCAAGACTTGTTACGACATCGAACATGTCCTCAACAAGCATCTGGGTAAAATCTCCTTGCTTGTATTCTATGCCTTCTTCTGGCTTGTTTGGTGAATAGTCCACGCCCAATAACTGTAATGAAACATTAGATTGTTCACGCAGATATCGTAGCAATGCTCCTTTACCACATCCGACATCTAGTATTGAACGTGTACCTAAAAAAAGCTGATCATTTATCCAAGCAAACAATGGAAAGTTAGGGTTAGCAAACCAGTTACGATGAGTTTTTGCGTAGTACTCTTGACTATATACTTCTGCATTTTTTATAGAATCTGGATCACTAAATACATGTGTGCAATTATTGCATTGAAAAATACAAGCATCACAATGAAATATAACTTCTGTAGAACTGCTATTACATATTGAACAATTCATATATTCATAAATCTGAATTTGTAATTTTTAATATAAATAACCTTCTTTAAGTATCAATTTATATTTGATTCCCAATAGTCAGCAATTTGTATCAGAGAACTAGATTCCATATCCGCACCAATAAGCCAGTCTCTATGCCAATTCACTGTAGATTGCACAGCCTTATGTAAGCTCCATTTGGGTTTCCAATTCAAATGGGATTTAGCTTGTGAACTGTCGAGTCTTAACACTCCTGTTTCGTGCGGATTCTCGTCTGATTCCGAATATTTTAAATTCGCATCATTTCCCCAGCACCGAGCTACCATTTTAGCTACTTCATCAACATTGGCATCATTGCTTATATCTGGAGCAAAATTCCATGCTTTTGCAAACTGACCACCTTCTGAAGTAAGAAGGTGTTCGGCTAATGATAAATATCCTGACAAAGGTTCCAATACATGTTGCCAAGGGCGAACAGCTTTAGGATAACGTAATTCAACAGGCGATTTGTTTGCGAATGCTCGTAAACAATCAGGTACCAGACGATCTATAGACCAATCACCACCTCCGATTACATTACCTGACCTTGCTGTTGCGATATGGACAGAATTTTCCGATATATTCTGAAAGAAACTCTTATTATAACTAGCGACAACAATTTCTGTAGCTGCCTTACTGGCACTATAGGGGTCATAACCACCAAGTGGGTCATCTTCGCAATAAGGACGTCCAGTTTCATGATTTTCATACACCTTATCAGTTGTGACGATTACAATCGCCTTTACAGATTCACATTTGCGAGCAGCTTCAAGAACATTTGCTGTCCCTATTATATTAGTTACGAAAGTTCCAATTGGGTCCTTATAACTTTCTCGAACTAATGATTGTGCCGCGAGATGAAAGACAACTTCTGGTTTTGCTGAATCATATGCTTTCTTAAGCGTGTTCATATCAGCCAAATCAGCGCGCGTGTCCGACACTAAAGATGACTTAATCCGTGCAGCCTCGAATAAGTTAGGAGTCGTTGGAGGGTCAAGAGCATAGCCATGAACATTCGCTCCTAATTGATTAAGCCACAATGTTAGCCACCCACCCTTAAATCCAGTATGACCAGTTAAGAATACTGATCTATTTTTCCATATGGAAGAATCTAAAATCACCAAACTTTCCAAGGTGCCTTATCAGATTTCCATAATTCTTCGAGCAAATTCTTTTCACGCAAAGTATCCATTGGTTGCCAGAACCCCTTATGTTCAAATGCCATTAACTGCCCCTGTAATGCAAGTTGTTTTAGTGGATTACTCTCCCAACTTGTTTCATCTCCTTCTATCAAATCTAAGCATTTTGGAGAAAGCACAAAAAAACCACCATTAATTTGCCCCCCATCACCTCGGGGTTTTTCAGTGAAATTTTTAACACTATCGAGTTCTATTTGCAAAGCACCATATCGTCCCGGTGGTCGAACTGAAGTAATTGTGGCCCACTTACCGTGTTGCTTATGGAAAGCAAGTTCAGCAGTAATATTAACATCAGATAACCCATCTCCGTAAGTAAAGCAAAATGCATTCTCATCTTTAACATATGAAGCAACACGTTTTAGACGCCCAGCTGTTTGTGTGTTGTCTCCCGTATCTATCAACGTAACCTTCCATGGTTCTGCATTTTGATTATGTACTTCCATTTTATTTTTAGCCATATTAAATGTGACATCAGACATGTGTAAAAAATAGTTTGCAAAATACTCCTTGATCACATATCCCTTATAACCACAACAGATTACAAAATCATTTATGCCATGAGTTGAGTATAACTTCATAATATGCCAAAGAATTGGCTTGCCACCTATCTCAATCATAGGTTTGGGTTTGATATGGGTTTCTTCAGAAATTCGGGTCCCAAGACCCCCGGCTAAAATGACAGCTTTCATAATATTCCTTATTTAATCATCATTTTGTTTGCGATGAAAATACTTAACAATCATAACAGGAAAGAAAAAGAAAAAAGCTAAAAGCACGGAAACTGAATCGGCAATCGTATGTGGTTGACTATAAAATACTATTGATTGAATAAGACTTGAAATGAAAATAATTAAAAAATAAGTTTCATAATTTTGTTTTATAAATAATTTTTCTTCGTCATTTAATACCCAATTCTTAAAACCAAGAAAAAGATAATAATAAGATACAATGATAAAACATAAAAATAAAACACCTATTTTCTTATTTGAACCAGCAATCCCTTCAAAAAAATATTTGCCGTATAGAAATGTCTCTTTTAAAAACTTTAAAGGTTTAGTAATAATAATGACATATAGTGAGTCAATCGGGCTTTCCAAAATCATGTTAATAAAAACTTTCTGTAAAACTTGATCATAACGAGCCCATGCAAGATTAAAATAATCTGTATTTTTAATATCCATACCGATTTGTTCATTTGAACCATGTTCTCTTAAATATCGCACTGCTGCATGATAACCATGCATATCACTCGGCTGACCAAATACACCGTAGTATAATCTTGGCCTTACAAATCGGTTATTTTTTTCTTCGCAAACTAATGGGCGGAAACCCTTTAAACGATCTTTCAAAGGCTTTTCTGAGCAAACATATTTTTCATACAATATTGGGTCAATAGTCATCCCGATAAAAATAGGGTGCCATACAACATGGTATCTATTCCATAAAGGATTCTCATATTCTTCGTGCAAGGGAGAAAAAATAGTTGTCTTTACAATAATCACAAAGATGGAAACGATTATTAACGGCGAAACAAACCGTATTATATCTTGCATTGACACATGGCTTTTATTTTTTAGTCCTGATGATTTCTGTTTCCAGAAGCTATATAAAAAACAAAATATAATTGCGATCAACATCCACTGCGCTGTTCCTCTGCTAAGCACAATAAAAGCGAGTATAGCTGCTTGACCAATTAAACAAACCCAACCAATAAGCTCTTTTTTTTTCACAATCATTGAGTTCACGCAATGAAACAATGGGATAATGCCTAATATTGTGATAAAGCGATTATTATATATTGTGATTAATTGAGCACCGACACCTGGATTTGATATCACAATTATTGATAGAGCTATTATTAATGCCCATAATATAAAAAGATATAGGATGTTTTTTCTATATGATATCAAATAAAATATGACCGATGCATTAAAAATCAATAACCACAAGCAGGAGAGGCTGTTTATTTTTATACCGAATAAAGAAAATGCGGAAATGATATAAAATAAATAACCCAGATCATTCCAGTAACCATGTAGTCGATTAACGTCTACATTATTTAATAAAGTAGCTTGATGAACTTTATCATTAATTAATAAATGATAAAGTTCAATTGCTGCTGAATCATCAAGATTAATGGTACTTACACTCGGAATTCCATTAAGTATATTGAGTACTTGTTCAAGCCCCACCATTCCTTCAACACCATATACTAATCTACTAATTGCTATACTGAGGGCACTAAGATTACCGCCATGTGACTCTCCTAGAACATTCAACCTAACATCAGTAAGAATGAAAATACCCAATAAGAAACTTACAACAACAATACTGAAGTGCAGTAACAAGATATATTGCTTTTCAGTAAATGTTGCGTTCAAAATTTGTCTCATAATCGTCGAGAAATGGACGTATTAGCCAAGCAATAAATATTTATAATTATGCCAAATATCGATAACAATCAGGAAGTGTCTGTCTAACACGCCATATCAATTCAATACGGTCACATTCTTTTTTATTACTAAATTTCAACCCTTCAACTGCGAAATGGTATGTTTTTTTCATCACTATTGTTTTTTCATATATTTTTTGACGTTTTTCTGCGTTTTCTGGCAATAGAAATATGCTGTACGCGACTATTCCATCTACTTCAGATAATTCATCCATCACTTGTTCATGTATAAGATGACAACCCGTCATAGCATACTCAGTTGCGCTTAATAAAAATTGAAGGTTGTTACGGTTACAATAATCCCTAATCACTAAATTTTGCACATGCTGTGGAACACGTTCGCCCATGAAAGGTCGACTAAAAATATAACCTCTAACTTTATTCATGAAGATTTAGGTAATTTATAGGCCATGCCTTTTTGAGAGGCTGCACGTAATGTGATCGGCTCAAAGAATTCACCAATTTTTTTATCGCCATAAGGTGTAAATACACCCTTGAATCTACAATTCATTGACCAACGAGATTCATTTTCTTCATTTATTCGATTACCATGGGGTAAGCCTTGATCGAATATTAAAACTTCACCGTAACTTACATCTAACCATTGAACATCATTCTTTATTGATTGAAAAAGTGTTTCACTACTTCCACTTGCTTTTATTGCAAACTTTTCGACTAGCTCTGCTGATTTATCTGGAGGAAGAATGTACATTGCTTTTGAACCATAACAATTTACCAACGGAAGCCATACAACAACTTCAAATGGCGAATCACCAGACCATACATCAGAATGTACTGGTAATAATGAACTATCATCCTGAGGCAATTGTATGCTTAAGTTTATTCTAAGTTGCATAGCTAATTCATTACCGACTAAGGCTTCAAGATAATTACGTGCAACTCTAAAATACATTTCACGAAAAATCTCTTCCGAGTTTATGCCCTGTATAATTTTTAAACGGAACTCATTCAATTTTGATACAGACACATACTTGTGAATATTGTTTAGCAATTCCTCCGCTTCAATATCATTAGTTTCTGGTAATGTGTGATTTATTAACAAACAAAACTTATTTCTAATCCAATCCAAAGCTTCAGTATCATCAATTTTTCGGATTATATAACCTTTATCAAGATACTCTTCTGATAAAATTTTCTCTGATTCTGTAATAAACATTACAAGTCTTTCTTTAAAAGGTTTTCCATTGTTTTACATAGTGAATCAACACTGATGCCAAAGTAATCAAGCAATGAGTCCTGACTACCATATTTATCAGCAAATTTATCGGCAAGCCCCATGCGAAATATTTTTCGAGCTTGTTCAGGCATTTCATCACTGCAATGTTCCAATACAGCACTACCTAAACCACCAATTCGGGTATGTTCCTCGACGGTCACTACGCTATTTACTTTAGGTATCCATTCGTTTAATGCTAGTTGGTCTAAGGGTTTAATGGTATGCATATGTAAAACCCCACATTTAACCCCTTTATCATTAAGTTTTTCAACCGCTTGAACTGCAAGTTGTGTCATCACCCCGGTAGTAATGAATAAACCCTCTCCAGGTTCCTGCATTAATATAGCCTTGCCAATCTCAAATCCTAGTTCATCTTTACTGACAACATCGTCATAGCCTTTTGCCAAACGGATGTATATCGGACCGGGCCAATCTAGTGTCTTGTTCATAAACCGACTCATCTCATCAGCATCACAAGGCGCGACAACTGTCATATTTGGTAAAGCACGCATTATAGCTATATCCTCAACAGCTAAATGAGTGGGGCCTAACGGCGCATAGACAAAACCGCCACCATTGGCAATTAAACGCACAGGTAGATTTTGTAAACAAACATCAAGAGCTACTTGTTCATAGCATCGGCGAGTAAGGAATGTTGCTATAGTATTTACATATGGTATAAAACCTTCCATTGCCATGCCCGCTGCCATACCGACAACATGCTGCTCGCTAACGCCTTCCATAAAAAATCGTTCCGGCATAGATGCTTTCATATCAGCAAGAACACCAGGTCCAAGATCCGAGCCGATAAAGACAACTCGTTTATCGCGCTGAGCAAGCTTATATACATAATCTAATGACGTCTTTCGCATAATGTCCTATCTCATTTAATTAATTCTTTTTTTTCAGGACAAACAATCATACATCGCCTGAATTTCCTCAGGCTTCAGACCTGATTTATGATGCCACTCAGCCTTCCCTTCAGCAAAGGGAAAGCCCTTGCTTTTAATCGTATGGCAAATAATCGCTGTCGGTTTTTCAGTATTCAATGGCAAACGTTTTATCAAATTTTCAAGTGCGCCAATATCGTGTCCATCCACTTCTTCTACTTCGAATCCAAAACTGGTCCACTTTTCCGTTAATGGTTCAAGATCTAATACTTCTTTTGTCGGCCCATAAGATTGGAGTTTATTGTAATCGACCATAACCGTTAGGTTAGATAACTTATGTTTAGCAGCAGACATCGCCGCTTCCCAAACTGAACCTTCATTAATTTCACCATCCCCGGTTACTACAACAATCCGGTAATCTTGTTTACGAATCCTGGCCGCCAGTGCAATACCAACACCCATTGACAAACCATGCCCCAATGCTCCGGTTGATGCTTCCACTCCAGGTATTTTATGTCGTTCCGGATGTCCGCCAAGACGTGAATCCAATTTACAAAATGAAAGCAATTCAGCTTCTTCAATAAAGCCTTTATCTGCCAACATGGCATACAGCGCCAAACAACCATGACCTTTACTTAAAAGCAAACGATCCCGTTCATCCCATCTCGGTTCATCTGATTTATAGTTTAAATAAGAATCAAATAGTACTCTGAGAATCTCTACTAGAGACATTGAAGAACCGAGATGACCTCTACCTCCTCCTTCTAGTGCCTGAACGATTAATTTTCTAAGATGTTTGGAGCGTTGATCCATAATGTGGAATATCCTCAGCGACCTGATTTAAAAGTGTTCTTGATTTACTCAATTGATTTGTGAGCATTTGATTAACATTCTTTTTATTTTGATGATTGGCATTTAATCTATTAATCAATTTTTCGGGCAAAAATTCGTTCAACAAAATTAAACACCACTTTAGTGCATACAATGGCAAATAAGCTGATAATCGTAATTCATAGCTGACATCAGACTTAAATATATCTTTTACTAGATTAATCCATTTAGCTTTAAGCTCTCTGGATAAATTCATTCCCGGATGCCAATAAAAATCACTGATTAATTTAACTGGGTCATCCCAACCAAAATATTCAAAATCAATAAACATTATTCGTCCAGAATCTTCTTTAATAGCGTTATGTGAACCAAAATCTGATGGGCTCATTATTTGAAATTCACGATCCAAATTAGTATCAAAGAGGTCTGCTACTTTCTCTCTGGCTTGATTCATCAGCACTTCAAAGATAGGTGAAAATTCATGTTCAATAAAATAATGTAATTCTGACGAATCCGTCTGTTTTAACCGCTCAAGTCTTGTATTAATTTGTTGAATAATCATATTCCCAGATAAACATGCCTCTGATGCTTCAACAAACTTGTTTTTATCAATACGTCCCCGACTTACTTTATATAAGGCTTCAATAAAATCCACTGCATTATCAATAAACTCCTCATCTACCAAATCTATTGAGTAACCAGATAGCCATTCATAAACAGCCCAATTCATATTTATATTTTTGGCACAAGCTTGCATTACAGGAAAACCCGACTCACACAGATACTGGCAACTGGTGTATTCCGTTTCGAGTCGTTTTCTCATATCTAGCTGTCTATCCGGATAAATTTTTAGTGCATAACTCGTATCATCAATGGCAGTTAATTTATAAATACGACTATTCCCCCTGCCTTTAACAAGGTCAGCCTTTTTTACCTTCAGGGCGGGAAAAACATTTTTTGCTACGGTGACAACATCTAGTTCATTCCAGTCATCTAATATTGTTTTTTGTATTTGCCGCCATGATCCTGCTATATTAATATCATTGCCGACTGAGTGTTTTTGTCCTGGTTCAAATAAGATCTTCTTTATACTTTTTGGAAAAGTTGATTCATTGAACACTTCAACGAGATCATCGATAAAATAATCACATTTCAATTCCTGAATTTTTTTGACTTTAAGTTCACGCGTTGATGAAAAATACACATCTTTTTCATTTAACAATGAGGTATTGGTGTCAACTATGCCAATGTTCTGCATCCACTTCATAGCGGCATCCCTGAGCGGGACTTTCTCTTCATCAAAATGCCCATATTCAGATTTATGACTAACAACCACAATGCGATAGTTTTTTAATCTAGAGAGATAAAGAAACTCAATAACCCCTGGAAACAAAGAGGCCAGATGCATGTATTTTCCATACACCTTTCCCTGTAATTTCTGCCAGCTCAGATCACCATCAACCTGTTTTAACAGATTATTTTTAACCTGACTCTTGGACAATAAGCCACCGTCTTCGAGCATCCCCAGTTTTCGAGCAACATTGCAAAATACATGATCATAACAAGCAATAGTATTATCGAAATCAATACCAATGACGAGCTGCACTATAGTTTAAGGCTCTGCATACGCTTAATGTTAAAATATCGTTCGTCTTCAAATGAATTTGGCAACAGGCCCTTTTCAAAAGCTGTCTTAAGATCTTCCACGGCTTCTTTAATCGTGTGTGTTGTCTTAAAACCTAATTTATCCGCAATTTTTTTTGAAGAAATATGATAAGAGCGATTATCGTCTGATGCTGTCCTAACCAGATTGACGTCATCACCAATCACTGCTTGTACTGTTTCGGCTAATTCAAGAACAGTTTGATTTTCGAAACCAGCATTAAATACATCACCTGCAATTTTTTCATCTGGCGCTTTAAGCAAGGCTAGATAGGCATCAACCATATCAGCAATATGAATATTAGGACGTAATTGGTCGCCACCGAACACACTAATCTCGCGTTTATGAAATGCCAGATTTGATAAAATATTTACGACCACATCTAATCTTTGCCGAGGAGAATAACCACAAACTGTCGCTGGACGAATTGTCACCGTAGTAAACTCAGGTGATTGATATTCTGCAAGGATAGTTTCACAATCTGCTTTAAATTTCGAATAATCCGTTAGTGGTTCGAGTAACATTTCTTCATAAACATCTTTTTCTTCTTTAATGCCGTACACAGAAGAAGACGAAGCGTAGATAAAACGTTTTACAGAAGCGGCTTGGCTAATTTCAACTAATGGTCTAAAAGCATCAAGATTAATCGATTTACCAAGCTCAGGATTTAGTTCAAAACTGGGATCATTTGAGATGCACGCTAAATGAATAACGCAATCATGTCCTGGAATACAATCCTTCAATGTATGTTCATCCCTGATATCGCCCTTGATTATTGTTAAGTTCGGATGCGACTGTAAAACATCTTCTCCATAAATCATTAAATCAAAAACAGTAACACTATAGCCTTCTTCAAGTAATCGCGGAACTAGAACAGCTCCGACATAACCAGCCCCACCTGTAATAAAAATTTTATTTAAATTATTTTCCATACTCACTCTTTCTTCAGTTTAGGATTTATATAATTAGTTAATCACTACCAAGATATTTAAACCAATCTTCAGTCGCTGATGCAATGCTATCTGGATTCCACACTGGAGCGTTACGCCAGTAATCAATATTCCCTACAACCTTCGCAACGCCCTCTTCAATCGTAACCTTCGGTTCCCAATTAAGTTCAGTTCTGATTCTAGTAATATCTGCAAAGGTACAATCAGGTTCGCCAGGGCGTTTTGGTATAAATACGGTATTGTCACTTAATAACTCTACCAAACGATTCACCGAAACAGTTTTACCACTGCCCACATTATATATTGTATTCGTTTTATCACTTTGAGCAGCTGTAACTAATGCATTGACTATATCTGTAACATAAGTAAAGTCGCGCGTTTGCTTACCATCGCCAACTATTGTTAATGGTTTGTCCGCTAGTTTTTGGGCAAGGAAAACACCAAAAACAGCACCATAAGTACCTGATGTTCTTGAACGAGTACCATAGACATTAAAAAACCGTAATGATACTGCAGGTAATTTATAGACTTGAGCCCAATGCATAACAAGTTCTTCACCAATTCGTTTTGTTAAAGCGTAAGGATATTGTGGTCGCATCTCTGCTTTTTCAGAAGTAGGGTAATCGTCAGGGATTCCATAACACGATGATGAAGCTGAATAAAGAAATCGACTTACATTAGCAGCGCGACAAGCTTGTAAAACATTAAATGTTCCATCTACATTAGAACGAAAGTATGTATCAGGGTTTTGAATACTAGGTACAATATCTGCAAGAGCCGCAAGGTGGAATACCCAATCAGAATTTACAAATTCTTTAACCCACTCTCCGGGTATAGATAAGTCACATTCAACAAGTTTTATTTTATCATCTACGTGCTCAAGATTTCCTCGATGACCTGTACTAAAGTTATCCAAAACGATAACTTCATGACCAAGTTCAAGTAACATATCGACAAGATGGCTTCCTATAAAACCGGCTCCTCCTGTTATTATAGATTTCATAATGTTTTTTCCTCAGATAAATCTATCTGACTAAGCCATTGCATACATATATGAGCGACAATCAATTGTAGATCTTCAGCAATCTGCATATCGTCAATTTCAAAGTGAATTGGGAATTTTGCAAGATGCTTACATTTACCTCCTGAATAACCAAGTATTGCAAATGTCTTCATTTTAAGAGCATTACCAATCTCAAGTGCTTTAACGACATTTGGTGAATTTCCGCTGCCCGATAAAACAATCAAAATATCATCATTATTGGCTTTTACTCTTAGCTGCTCAGAATAGATTTCTTCATACCCCAAGTCATTTGCCAAACATGTTAGAATTGAAGGGTTTGAGCTTAGTGCATCAACTCTCAGACCTTTACCATTTCTCATGCCAGCGCCATAGATAAAGTCATTTGCAATATGAATTGCATTACCTGCGCTTCCACCATTTCCACATATATAAATTGTTTTGTTTGTTTCCCACGCCATAAGTAGCGCTTCGCAAAGTTTTTCAATTTCATTCATGGCTGGCATTTCTAAAGTGGCCGAAAGCTTATTAGTATAGTTTTTTATATGTTTTTTCATGTAAGTTTATTAATAAATGTTGACTGATATAAAATATTACAAACGCTCAATAACTTTTTTATTTGCTCTATGATTTATATTCATTTCTCACGCTTATAAAGTATTGTTTCAGGCTTACCCTCTTCAACAATCATGCCGTGTTCCAGACGATACAACCAGTCACTATGTTCGACGGTTGATAGTCTGTGGGCAACAATAATAATTGTTTTATTACCTTTCAAATCTCTAACAGCATCCATAACCGTTGCTTCAGTTTCGTTATCCAAAGAGCTTGTTGCTTCATCTAAAACAAGAATGCTTGGATCATGATACAAAGCTCTGGCTATACCAATACGTTGTCTCTGCCCACCAGACAAACGTATGCCTCGCTCACCTACAACAGAATCCAAACCATGTGGCTGACTCTTTAAAAAAGAATCCATATGTGCAGCACTTAAAGCTTTGTTTACAGCAGTATCATCTATTTCCTTGTCAGACAATCCAAAAGCTACATTACGTCGCAAAGTATCATCTGTTAGATAAATCGTTTGTGGTACATAGCCTATCTTGTCCTGCCAACCACGTAGATTTGTATGTATATCAATACCATCTACCTTTATGGAACCATTTTTTGGAGGAAGCAAACCGAGAATGATATCTATTAAAGTGCTCTTACCTGCACCTGTAGTACCCACTAAACCTACAGTCGTACCAAATGGTATTGAAAAACTCACATTGTTAAGAGCATTACTTTCTGTTTTTTCATAGGAAAAACTTACATTAGATAGTGTAATTTCCCTATTAAATGGAAACTCTTCATTACTTTTAATTGACTCAGCCTTTTCAAACAAACTGAACTCATCAAACAATTTATTGATCGCCGGCAACGCATAACGAATTCCTTGGAATGAACCTATAACACGACTAACTGATGGCATTATTCGAAATGCGGCTGCAGCAAATAACGCTAATATAGGCAAAAGTGAATCCATTGGTTTGCCTCGTTCTATCATCACAAAAACTAAAACAACGAGACCAAAAACTGCTAGCAGTTCCAACCATAAACGAGGTAATGCCTGAATTGTAAACCAACCTTGGCTTACTTTTGCCGAACCTATATTATGGATTTGATATTGATCAATAAATTCTTTTTCTCTTCCAAGTAATTTTACTTCTTTGGTACTACCTAATCCCTGTTGCAAATGTTGTATGCGTTGACCTTCATGAACTTGACGCGCTTCACCCCAGCGTAAAACCAGTCCTTTAGTCATCACACTAATCATACACCCGGCAATTCCAATAGTTGCAACTACAATTAATGCCCCACTCGGTTCCATGTAAAGTAATAAAATAGAAATACCCAAAAAAATAGAAGTCTCTGTCAATATACCAAGTATCGATTGTACTGACTTGGTGAACATACCAACCTCGGCTGTTGCGTTGTGAATTAGCTGTGCAGAATTTCGTTGCAAATGAAATGTATAAGGCATGTGCAAATAACCTGCAAAAAGCCTATGTGACAAGTCAGCTTGCAATCTAAATATAAAACGGGCTTGCCACCATGTAAAAAAAACCATAAATAAGACTTTAATCGTATAAACACCAGCAAACACGAGCATACCAATTATCACTAACTGTTCACGAGTTGGATTACCTATAGAATTAAGTAATAGTTGTAGTTTTGGATTTGCAACATCAAAATCAGCCTGAGTCATAAAACTTAAAGCTGGTACTATCAAACTAAGCCCAAATGTTTCTAGTAACATACCAATAAACATTAATCCTAATAGAACAAATGTCATTTTTTGTTGTTTAATACTTAATGAGCGCCAAAGTTTTTTGCTTATAGAAATATCAGGCACAAATACATTACTTTTAGAAAATTTAGTTTTTTCGTCCATCCACGCTACCGCCATGTGGTGTTATTTATTAACACTACACAGAGTATTCATTTAGTTTTTTACTACTTTATCTATTAGGACTTGCCTACTTTAATTACTAACTACTGACATCAACTCCAAGAATTGATGGCGTCATCACTTTTTCTTTACCCGGATTTTTTATAAGTAACTCATAATATCGTGACGCTTTATCTAACGCAGTTAAGATACAACGATCAAATTCAGGAATCTCATTGATATTTCCCCATATCGGTAAGTCTAAAAATAATTTTGTATTACTTTCAGGTTCCCACACACCGATAACTGTTAAGTCATGTTCGAGTGCACGTATTGAGGCAATTTCCGTCAATTCTGATAGCCCGCAAAAAACAATTCGCTTGAATGCTTTTTGTTCGCATTCATAAAACAATTTTGTTAAAGAATCACTGGACTTACGATAAAAGTGAAATGAATTACTTAAATACTCAGCTGTAAGCCGACTTTTCTCAGAGAAACCTTTTGGAGTTAAATAATAGAGATAACGATTCGCGGGGGCTTGTTGTACTTTTATTAAACCTTTATGGACACAACGTTTTAAGTATGAATTTGCCAAACCAAGAGCAACGTTGAGCTTGTCCGCAATATGTCGCTGCGTCACATCATTCTGGTTTTCAATAGCCTGAAGAATTTCCAATGTGGCTGTATCTTCTTTTTGCTTAGTGTTCATAAGTTGAACAGTATATATGAGAGTGTTCAGACTTTGAACTACTAGATGTAGTAAATAAAACTATAGATTTGCCTGATAAAAGCCGTGAAAAGTTAACCAATAGGTTCTATAAGTGATTGTTCTAACTTAACTTTTACGCAACTTTCGGCTATTTTCAAGAGCACAATGACACGATCATCTGAGTTTTGACTAAATAAGGTCGCCTCGTAGCCTTCAAATGGACCTTCAACTATTAGCAATTTATCGCCAGGAGACAATAATCTACTCGGAAGCTCATGAATTCCTTGTGTATTTTCATTATTTTTTAGGCTGTTTATGATGTTTTCCGGCACTATTGCCGGTGTCATACCAAACCGGACTAAAGCTGAAACGCCTAGTGTAGAACGAATTGGTCCCCAATCATCGGTCTGGTCACTTAAATGGATAAACAGATACCGTGGAAACATGGGTTGGATTGATTTTATTGTTTTACCTCGCTTTTTCGCCCTGCCCATAATCAACGGCAGATAAGCATCGTAGCCTTGTCGCTCGAGATTCTCTCTGGCCAACTCCTCGGACTTTGGTTTGGTCTGGATCAGATACCATGATTTCATAACAAACCCAGGATCATTCCACGTTTATAATCTGTTGTTTGCGTAGATAAGCAAGGATACGTTCAACTGACTTTTCTATTGTTTGATTGGCTGTATCGAGCAAAATTTCAGGTTTTGCAGGTGCTTCGTACGGTGAAGATATACCCGTAAACTCCTGTATCTCCCCTGCGCGTGCTTTTTTATATAAACCTTTGACATCACGAGTCTCACAAACATCAATTGGTGCATCACAAAAGACCTCGATGAACTCGCCTTTAGTGACTAACTCCCTGACAATTTTTCTATCCTTAATAAACGGTGAGATAAACGCACTGAGGACAATTACGCCTGCTTCCATCATAAGCCGGCTAACCTCTCCTATCCTTCTTATGTTTTCTTCACGGTCATCCTCTGAAAAACCAAGGTCTTTACAAAGACCTTGCCTGACATTATCACCATCAAGCACGAATGTTCTAATCTTGTTTTTATGCAGTATATCTTCAAGTGCGTGTGCGACCGTGGATTTACCTGCCCCTGATAGTCCAGTAAACCAGATAATAACGCTCTTATGTCCATTCATTTTTTCTCTGTCTTTGCGGTAAATCGAAGGCTCATGCCAGACAGTATTTTTATTCGCGACGTTACTCATAAATATTCATCGACCTATGCAATGATAATCAAATCCAAGTGATTTCATCGTCTCAGGTTCATAGATGTTTCTTAAGTCAAGAAAGACATTATCGTTCATCATTTTTTTAATACGATCTAAATCAAGCCCTCGATAAACATTCCATTCAGTCAATATAATCACGGCATCTGCACCATCAAATACATCATAAATGGAATCACAATATTGAACTGCATCGGGTAATAAGGATCTTGCTTCATGCATTCCTTGCGGATCGTGGGCATGAACAATTGCACCATTTTCAATAAGTTTAGGCAGTATAGATAGTGACGGTGCATCTCGCATATCATCCGTTTCAGGTTTAAATGTTAAACCTAAGACTGCTAATTTTTTTCCTGATTCAACACCACCCAATGCATTACGTATTTTACCTATCATGCGCGCCTTTTGGGCTTCATTAACTTCGATCACTGATTCTACGATTCGACTTGAAACACCATTTTCCTGTGCTATACGAACCAGCGCCTGTGTATCTTTTGGAAAACAGGAACCACCGTAACCGGGCCCGGGGTGTAAAAACTTTTTACCAATGCGTCCATCAAGTCCTATTCCCTTTGCGACGGCATGTACGTCTGCGCCTACTTTTTCACACAACATTGAAATTTCGTTAATAAAACTTATCTTTGTTGCAAGAAATGCATTAGCCGCATACTTAGTCAGTTCTGCTGATTCCAGACTGGTAAAAACCATAGGGACTTCAATTAAATTAAGCGGCCTATAGAGTTCCTGTATTAACTTCTTCGCTTTTTCATTTTCAATGCCTACAACAACCCTGTCAGGAAACATGAAATCTTTTATTGCAGCACCTTCTCTTAAAAACTCTGGATTAGATGCAACATCGAAATCAGCATCGGGATTTGTTTCCTTTAAAATTCTTTTTACATTTTTAGCAGTACCAATCGGCACAGTCGATTTATTCACGATGACCGTATAGCCGGTTAAAAATGGCGCCAGATCTTTTGCTGCCTGATAAATATATTTCAGGTCAGCGTGCCCATCACCTCTTCTTGTTGGTGTGCCTACTGCCAGAAAAACAAGATCAGCATTTTGTATTACGCCATCATATTTTGTTGTGAAAACAAGTCGACCCTCATCAGAATTTTTCTTAACCAGATCATCTAAACCAGGTTCATAAATTGGTATTTTTCCGTTATTCAGATCATCAATTTTTTTCTGATCAATATCTAAACATGTGACATTGGCACCAAATTCTGAAAAACAGGCGCCTGAGACAAGTCCGACATAACCACTTCCCAACATTACAACATTCATATTAATCCTTATATTTGACGTTATTAAAGTCTAAACAACTCAATATTTTCAAGTTTTTCATCACGCGGCAGAACAGATTTAACATCGAACACAAATGCATTCTGTTTTGTGAGCGTTTTAATTAATTGCCATGAATCTTTCAAAAATTCATCGTGTGCCACTGCGAAGATAACAGCATCCGCCGGGTCAAGCTGCTCAATTTCGGTCAATGTCAGATTATACTCATCAAATACGTCAGATTTATTAACGTGTGGGTCATTTACCTGAACATTAATATCATAGGCCTCCAGTTCTTCTACAATATCAATAACACGTGTATTTCTGATATCCGAAATATTTTCTTTAAACGAAAACCCCAATATAACAACATTCGTTGAATGGTTAATTTCTTTTCTTTTTACCAGTTCTTTAACCACACATCTTGCTATATAAAAGCCCATAGAATCATTAACACTTCTACCGGATAAAATAACGCGTGGAGAATAGCCTAAACGTAGTGATTTGTGTGTTAAATAATACGGGTCGACTCCGATACAATGTCCGCCCACTAGTCCCGGCGTATAATTAACAAAATTCCATTTGGTTGCTGCCGCTGCAAGGACATCATGAGTATCTATATCCATCCGATTAAAGATTAGAGCAAGTTCGTTCATTAATGCAATATTGATATCCCGCTGTGTGTTTTCAATTACTTTAGCTGCCTCAGCAACCTTTATATTATTAATTTTATATAGTTCTGCTTTTATAATTTTTGAATAAACTTCACAGATAATATCAAGTGTATCAGCGTCCTGAGCTGATACTATTTTTATCGTATTCTCTAAAGTATGTTGCTCATCGCCTGGGTTAATTCGTTCAGGGGAATACCCGATAAAAAAATCCTGGCCACAAATTAATGAAGACTCCTCTTCTAATAAGGGCAAGCATTCTTCTTCTGTTAAACCCGGATAGACTGTTGTTTCATAAACAACGATATCGTTATTTTTGAGGTTTCTCCCTATTAGTCTGGAAGCATTTAATAACGAAGTTAAATCAGGCTCCCTGCTTTCATTGATAGGTGTCGGTACTGCGACAATATAAAAATCAGCTTCTGATAACTTCGCAACATCTGAGGTGAAATTTAAATCTTTATTTTTTAAATTTTGGTCTTTTTCAATATTTAATTTATCGACACCACGTGACAGTTCCTTTATTCGAATTTCATCGATATCGAAACCAATTACTTTATTATGTTTGCTGAAAGCAACTGCGAGCGGTAAACCAACATACCCAAGACCAATCACCGCAATTATTCTAGAACATTTCATAAGGTATATTTAGGTTACTTAAGATTTAATTTGTACTGATTTTACACATGTAGTCATGGTAAAGAAACGATGGGGTAGACATATTGAATATGTTTATTATTCGATATGATTCTTGTATTTGTTTAAATAAAATTTTGAAAATGGAACGGTAAAATCTGTTTCTGAGCAATTTAATGGAATAATTGCATCACAAAAAAAACCACCATAAAGGTGGTTTTTAAAGTATGGCGTCCCCAAGGGGATTCGAACCCCTGTTGCCGCCGTGAAAGGGCAGTGTCCTAGGCCTCTAGACGATGGGGACAATATGTGAATATGTCCTGAAAAACAGCCTATATATTTATATTGGTGGAGCTAGGCGGGATCGAACCGCCGACCTCTTGCATGCCATGCAAGCGCTCTCCCAGCTGAGCTATAGCCCCGAATTCAAACTAAGTAACCAAACATAAATTAATTAGTTACTAACCTGAAATACGCTGGGAAGCTCTTCGCGCTCTCCCAACTGCACCCGCAGGGCATAAAAGCATATAGCCCCGACTTTAAACTAAGTAACTAAGCATAAATTAATCAGGTACTAACCTGAAATACGCTGGGAAGCTCTTCGCACTCTCCCAACTGCACCCACGGGGCATAAAAGCATACAGCCCCGATATCTCTGGGATTACAAACAGGCGGCGAACTTTACGTTACGCCCAAAGAGGTGTCAAGATGAACTACGATTTTCGATAAATTCTATGCCTTTAAGCAACCGGCTTAGGCTCTTTTCCTGTCCTAACAGCCTTAATGTATCGTCAATACTGGGTGATATTCCTGCACCGGTTACTGCCACTCGTAATGGCTGCGCGAGTTTACCCATTTTTATCTCCAGTTTATCCGCTGTGCCCTCAATTACAGTCTTAATACTATTATTATCCCAGTCTTTTATCGTTTTTAGTGCCTCATAAAGTGCTTTTAAAGGCTCTAGAATAACGGGTCGAAGATGCTTTTTTGCTGCGTTGATATCATATTCATCAAAGTCCATATAAAAAAACAGACTTTGTTCGGCCATATCTTTCAAAGTCTCGGTACGGTGTTTTTGAACTTCGATGAGATCTCGTAAATCAGGTCCATCCTTTAAATCAATATTCATACCCATAAATAAATCATTTAATGGTTTTTGAAGCCACTCATTATCGGCGTTCTTCAAATAATGCTGGTTTAGCCACAACAGTTTTTCTGGATTGATACTGGAGGCTGATTTATTAACATCCTTGATATCAAAAACGGCAACCATTTCTTCGATAGAAAAAATTTCCTGATCGCCATTTGACCAGCCTAATCTGACCAGATAATTCAATAATGCTTCGGGCAAATAACCTTCATCACGGTATTGCAACACGCTCGCTGCCCCATCACGTTTGGATAATTTTTTACCCTCTGGACTCAGTATCATCGGAATATGCGCATAATTGGGAATCTCTGCACCTAAAGCCTTAAAAATATTAATCTGGCGTGGGGTATTATTTAGATGATCATCACCACGAATAACATCTGTAATACCCATATCCATATCATCCACGACGACAGTCAGGTTGTAGGTTGGCGTACCATCTGACCGAGCAATAATCAAATCGTCCAGTTCACTGTTCTCAAAGCTCACATGCCCTTGCACCTTATCCTGAACAACAACAGCTCCATCAAGTGGATTCTTAAAACGTACGACTGCGTTGTCCTCTGTCAGGTTTAATGCACGGCAATGACCATCATAACGCGGCTTTTCACCCTTAGACATGGCCTCATTACGTATCTGTTCCAGACGTTCCTTCGAACAGATACAACGATAGGCATGCCCCACTTCCAGTAACTGATTGATGACTTCCAGATAACGATCAAACCGTTGTGCCTGATAATAAGGCCCTTCATCATGCTCCAACCCTAACCAGGCCATACCTTCCAGTATTACTTGCACAGCTGCATCCGTTGAACGTTCACGATCCGTGTCTTCAATACGTAAGACGAACTGTCCATTGTGATGCCTGGCATAGAGCCATGAAAATAATGCAGTACGGATACCGCCGATATGTAATAAACCGGTAGGGCTAGGTGCAAAACGTGTTTTTATTGTCATTAGAAGTTTTAGTTATAAAAAAGAATAATTATTTTCTGTATCCTATTGCACACCAAAATGGGGCAATATCAGAAAATTCAATATCAATTAGATCAGCAGCTTCAAGCATGTTTTTTATCTCAGCTTTTGTGAATCGTTGTTCTAATCGCGTACCAAATCGATCAAGAGCATCCGTTCTCATCGTATAAAAGCTTTTTGAACGATATTCAGAAAGAGGAAAAGTACTGACATTGACTCCCATTTTTTCAAGTAATAAAGCAAATCTTGCAAGTGGATAGTATACAAAAACCGAAATAACATTAGTCACTGGATATTTGACAGCGAAAGGCATCTTGGAGATAACACTCCTGAAAATATTTGAAAATTTCCAGAGTAGTGAATACCACTTAGGTCTATTATCGAAAGCATAATAAAGATAAATAAGAAATGGCGCTCCCGGCTTCAGCTTGCTCGTGCAATTTTTTATGGCTGCAGCTGTATCAGGTATGTGGTGCAACACACCCAATGAATAGGCGAAATCTAATGAATTATCCGCCATGGGTAATTCATCAATTTTTCCTTGTAACACGCGGCAATTACTTTTATCGGCCGTATTTCTTTTAGCTACATTAACCGCTTTAATACTCGCATCAATACAGATTAATGAACTAACTTTATCAGCGACAAATCTTGCCCAACGCCCTGTTCCACAACCAAAGTCAGCAGCAACGCCATTTCTAATGCTCTCATTCCATGTGAGTAATTTAAAATAATCCAAAAACTGCTTTTCTAATTCATCAGGATCAACAATAGACTGGTCGTAAGCTTCCCACTCATCACCAAAATCATCAATCACATCTGAATCGAAATTATTTTTTGTCATAATTAATTTTGTTATTCATTAACACTTTCATTATAAAATCCTTTATAGCAACATAAATATGTTTAAAATAGCTAATAAAAACAATAATATAAACACAATACACTTAATTAAGGGTACTCTTGTGTCTATTATATTTACCTAAAGCAGATGATTCATGGGTTTTTACTGAATGCTATATTGCTCGTGTAGAGACTTAATCACTTTACAAATCTCAAAATCCCTTTGCTTTGTGCATAGCCCGCTTTTAGCGGGCTTTTTTATGTTATAAACCTTGAAATAGCCAAGGTGTTATTTTTGACCTCTTTATTTCATATGCATGAATTTCATCAGCATGAGCCAGAGTGAGCCCAATATCGTCAAGACCTTGCATTAAACGATCTTTCAAACCTGCTGCAATATCAAATGAAAATACCTTACCGTCTTGAGTCTCAATCAGTTGTTCTTCTAAATTAACGGTTGCTTTATAACCCTTTATAGCATCAACAGAATCAAACAAAGTATTAATTTCATCTTCTGTCAGACGGATAGGTAAGAAACCATTCTTGAATGAATTACTGTAAAAAATATCACCAAAACTCGGTGCCAGCACAACCTTAAAGCCGAAATCATCCAGTGCCCATACAGCATGCTCTCTGGAAGAACCGCAACCAAAATTTTCTCTGGCGAGCAGAATTTCTGATTTATCATACGGTGCCTGATTCAAAATGAAGTCAGGATTTATCTTTCGCTGAATATTGTCATTTACAGGATCGCCTTGATCCAGATAACGCCAGTCATCAAATAAATTTGGGCCAAAACCACTACGCTTAATCGACTTCAGATACTGTTTTGGAATAATGGCATCCGTATCGACATTGGATCTATCCAATGGTGCAATGATGCCGGTGAAGGTATTAAATGCTTTCATTAGCGTTTCCTTATAATTCTCTGATATCGACAAAATGACCCGCAATCGCAGCTGCAGCAGCCATCGCAGGACTAACCAAATGTGTCCGACCACCTTGTCCCTGACGACCTTCAAAATTACGATTAGAGGTCGAAGCACAACGCTCACCCGGTTCAAGTTGATCCGGGTTCATACCTAAACACATTGAACAACCAGGCTCACGCCATTCGAAACCGGATTCAATGAAAATATCAGCCAAACCTTCTGCTTCTGCCTGTTTTTTTACCAAACCCGAACCCGGAACGACCATGGCCAATTTAATATCGCTTGACACTTTTTTACCCCGGACCACATCCGCCGCCGCACGTAGGTCTTCTATGCGCGAGTTCGTACATGAGCCAACGAATACCTTATCAATCTTGATATCTTTAATTAGCGTGCCCGGTTTTAAATCCATATAACGTAATGCATTCTCAATGCCTTCCCGTTTTGTAACATCATGTGTATCCATCGGGTTTGGCACAGAAGCATTGATCGACACTACCATTTCGGGAGAAGTGCCCCATGTCACTTGTGGTTCAATTTTTGAAGCATCGATCTGAATGACCTTATCAAACGGAGCATCTTTATCACTTTTTAATTCATTCCATAATTTGACCGCTTTCTCCCAATCATCTCCTTTTGGAGAATAGGGTCGCCCTTTGACATAGTCTAATGTGATTTGGTCTACTGCTATCAGCCCCACTCGTGCACCGGCTTCTATACTCATATTGCATACTGTCATGCGACCTTCCATAGAGAGCGCCTGAATTGCTTCTCCTCCAAACTCGATTGAATAGCCTGTACCACCAGCAGTCCCAATTTGACCAATAATTTCCAGGACAATATCCTTGGCAGTTATGCCTTTACCAACTTGACCGTACACATTGACCAACATATTTTTTGCTTTTTTAAGCACCAAACATTGTGTCGCCAGTACATGTTCTACCTCTGAGGTTCCAATACCAAAAGCAAATGCACCGAGTGCACCATTCGTTGATGTATGGGAATCGCCACAGACAATCGTCATTCCGGGCAAGGATGCACCCTGCTCTGGTCCAATGACGTGCACAATACCTTGCCTTGGGTCCATCATCTCAAATTTGGTAATTCCGGTTTCCTTACAATTGGCATCCAGAGTTTCAAGTTGAAGTTTAGAGATAGGATCTTCAATCACCTCCCGATTAACTGTCGGCACATTATGATCAGGCACAGCCAGATTTGTATTCAACCGCCACGGTTGTCTGCCAGCTAATTTAAGACCTTCAAAAGCCTGAGGAGAGGTCACTTCATGAATAAGATGACGATCAATATAGATCAACGCCGTTCCGTCATCATAATCATGCACCACATGATCATCCCAAAGCTTGTCGTAAAGTGTTTTTGCAGTCATAAAAATCTCATTAATAATTGTTATTTTTGGGCTAATTTTCCGGGTTAGTCTTCCGGATTAATCGACACAACGGTGCGACCAATAGTTTTACCTGCCAACATATTCTCAAACACATCGGGTAAACCTTCCAATTCAATCGTATTAGTGACAATTTTATCCAGATTTTTTGGTGCCAAATCGCTGGCTAACCGATTCCACAGATGATTGCGAAGAGGTGTAGGACATCCTTGAGAATTTATACCGAGCAAACTGACACCACGTAAGATAAAAGGCATCACGGTAGTATTCAGTTTAAATCCACCCGCTAAACCGACAGCAGCTATATTGCCCCAGGGATTAGTTGTTCGAGTTAACCATGCAAGGATATCACCCCCAACATTATCGATTGCACCACCCCATTGTCCTTTTTCCAGTGGCGGACCATCCAGTTTGATAGTGTGTCTATCCAAAACGTGACTAGCACCGAGACCTGTTAATAAGTCATTATTGTCAGATTTGCCGGTAAGGGCCACGACCTCATATCCTAATGACGACATAATATCGACCGCAAAACTACCTACACCACCGGTTGAACCCGTCACAATAAATTGACCGATATCAGGGCTTTGATTGTTATCTTCCAGACGCTGAACACATAATGCGGCTGTAAATCCTGCAGTACCAATTGCCATTGCTTCAAATAAACTCATTGAATCGGGCAATGGCACAACCCATTCTGCTGGCACACGCGCATACTCGGAAAATCCACCATCATGATCCACACCAAACTCGTAACCGGTCACTAGCACTGAATCGCCTTCCTTAAACCGTTTATCTTTAGATTCAACCACCTTTCCAGAGACATCCACTCCGGCGATGCAAGGGAAATGACGCAATATTTTACCAGCACCGGTTCCAGCCAACGCATCTTTGTAATTAACTGCCGAATAGGCTGTCTTGATCAGCACCTCTCCCTGGTCAAGATCCTCAACAGTAAGGCTTTCAAGCCGTCCTACGACCTTATCACCCTCTTGATGTACCCTAAATGCCTGAAATTTAGTCATTTATGCCTCCATAATATTTACAATCTTCGTTCTGCATGAAACAATTCGCCGCTTTTATGGCCTAATAGGCTGATGAATACAATATATAATGTATTAAATTTGAGCATCCTTGCTATATAGTAAGCGGCGCATTTTACGAGACTTCATATAGCAATACCAACCGTGAGTTTTAAAATATGAAAAAAATCAGTCCTTTATTAATTTTACTCTTTACTATCATTACCTCACCTGTCCGTGCCGATTTCAACGATGGCGTCGTTGCCTACCTCATGGGTGACTATGACAAGGCATTCACAACCATGCAATCATTGGCAGAAACATCCGATCACGCTTATGCGCAATATTATTTAGGCATGATGTACATGAAAGGCCAAGGCGTAGAACAGGATTATAAAAACGCTGGCGAATGGTTTAGAAAAGCCTCAGAAAAAAACATACCACAAGCACAATATAAATTAGGCGATCTCTACTTTAAGGGTCGAGGCGTTCCAAAAGATTTTGAATATGCTTATGTCTGGTTCAGCGTGGGTGCATCACATAAACACCCGCTCTCAGTAAGCGCTGTTGATAAGGCAAAAACTAAACTTTCCAAAGAAGAATTAATTGAAGCCGATAAACTAATTTCAAGTTATGTCAAAAAATACGGACCGAAAGAAGATTTTGACCCTACTCAACCAATAAAGATCGAAAACGAATAATTTATTTTAATCATCTATTACATATAAGTAAGGCTCAATATTATGATTTCAAAACGAGCATAATATTGCAGCCGTTTAATATTGCGTCTTACTAGTGTGAAATGAGTCTAAATATATTTGGCGACAGTTTGATTCTGACTACTTTTAGAGACTTTAATTTTTAAGCAATTCGTTTCATTAAAGAATTAATGTTAGACAGAGAAGCCAGATGTGCAAAAATCAACTCCATTTGGTCTGACTTTAATAATTCAGCTAATTTAGCAGGTTTAAGTTCTTTTAGTTTTTGTCTATTAACACCCATAAATCCTGCCAACGTAGTTTTTTCACCTGATGCCCGCTCAATATTTGCTTGCATTGGTTCCAGGATATCCAGCTTTGATAAGTTCTCACAGAATATTGCTGTTAATTGCAGATGTGTTTGATAGTCTTTTAAGAAGTCTACGGCTTGTTTTAATACCTGCTGCTGTTCTCCTTTATCATCAAATAATGCAACACCTTCTTTAGCGGTATTAAAACCGGGAAAGCTTTCATCAACACAGACGGTAAAATTACTTTCCTTCTCGTCGACTTTAGCAAGAATAAACGGATATCTTCGTACATAAGCCGGTATATAATCTGCCTGCCATTTACCATCCTTACCAACGAATAAGTTCTTGTTCTTTTCAAGCCCTAATAGCGCTACAGGAAAGATTTTTTCATCGGGACCTTGTGCAAACACAATTGGATATTCACGTGATACCTGTAAGAATTCAATTGCCGCGATATAGATACTATTTGTTTCTTTAGTATGTGAATAACCTTCTATACCTCCAATATAAAGATCGCCATGGATCTCCTTATTTAAAGGAACCACTTTTTTATAAAACAAAGGTAAAATTGGAGCAGTATCAGAACCGCTAGATGTTTTTGTCCTCATATTTTTATTACGGAGTTGAGTTATTGTCTTCTAATATAGGTAAGTCGGGAAGATCTTCTAAATCTTCATCATCCTCAAGTTCTTCATCTTCGAATGCTTCAAGGTCATTTAAATATTCTAACAGTTCTTCATTTCTGGCTGATTCAACAGGAAAATCGGAGTCAAGATTTTGGCCTTCATCTAATAATTCATTATCTGTATCTAATGTACTGGTAATAGTCTGAAGTTTTTCTAGATGCGAATTATAAATATCACGTTCATTCATATAAGCTGTTAACACCGTATCGAATTTCGTAGGGTCTTCTGCTTCTTCTTGCTTCAATACTAAAGTATCAACTCTGGATTCAAGTGTGTTGAGTAGTACTCTTATTTCATTTTCTTCAACAGTCAATGAACACAAATCAAAATCTTCACATTGCGCAAGTGATAATGCGATACCCATCCCTATAGATTGAAATACTTTAGTTTCATCCTGAAGTAAGGTTAAGTCCGCCTGTTCAACTTCATCTTTGGTAAGGATGACTGCAGGAACACTCACATTAATCAATAATGTGAATATTAATAAGTAAATTCTTATGAATTTCATAGTCATAGATTAATCTAATTCAAATTCAATAGTGATGATAATGAATCATCCTTCAAGCTCAAGAAATCGCTTCCGTAATGGATTGTTTGCATTGAATTATAATCACGCGCTTCTGCTGTAAATACGGGAGCAGGTGAAAGCATCGCTTCAGTTCCTTCAATCAAAAGTCTAATCTGGTTCTCTATAAATGCAGCTTCAGATCTGGCCGCCTCAATAATTGTATCAAGTGTTTCCTGAGTTAATTCTATACCTGTAGTTTCACTCAAACGTGCACGTTCTTCAGTATTCGCTTTTAGACTTTCCAGCCATTCTATACGAGCTTTAACGGTTTCAAGTACCTTCGCCAGGCGAGCTACTTCTCCTGCATCAGGCTGCTCTCCAAGCAATCCTTCTTCATCAGGTAATCCTTCATCCAGTACTTCTTCACCAAATCCTTCATCTTCCGCAGCAAAGAAAGCTTGTAGTTCCTGTCTATATCCACGGAAATCATTTAACTCTTCATTAAACCGATCTATTAATTCTTTGAGGTCTGCTCTGAGATTTTCTTTGGTCTCTTCTACCAAACGACGTTCCAATTCCAGTAAACGTGCTTCCAAAGATGCGATTAAATTATTCAACTCATCTTCAGAAACGTTCGGTGCGCAACCCTCTTGCTCCTCACACTGCGCTAACGCTAACGCGATACCTGTTCCAATTTGGCCATAAAGCGTTAATTCTTCCTCGAATAAACCAAGATCAATAAAAGCTAATGTTTCAAGACCAATCAAAGATGAAGCAGGGTTAATTGAGAATGCTTGTGTCACATTCAACGTCAAGCTAGCCAAAGCACCGGCAACTAATGCATCTATACCTGAAGTATTATCTGCAAATTGACTCGCACCCTGAAATTCGACCTGTTCACCAGTGCCTGTTGCATTTCATCGTGAAGACCGTAGCCCCACAGTCGCTCATTTTCTTGACGAATTGGCAGGCAAGGCAACCTGGCATAAAAATCCATTTGTTATAGCAGCAGCGGTTTTATTGCTAATCAGTTTAATGTTAATTGCCCCTGCACTTGATTATTTACAACAGAAAAAACTTGAAGGAATGGTTGCCGAAATCAACTCCGGTACTGAACAGGTTATTATTGCCAAACTTGATGAGATTCTGCTATTAGACAAGGCTGATCAGTCTACTGTTACTGATGATGCAAAAGATGCAATACAAAATTATTTCAGTGATAAAGTCGCTGGTTTGATTGATACCAGTGGTAATAATTATAATTTCCCTGCGGCTGCAGATGTAATCGAGGAAATTGATCTGTATTATCCAGACTCAATCTATTTACAAGAACAAACCAAACTTGTCTCTGACAGTAAAAAACAAATAATAAGCGATCTAAATGCACAATATATTGCTGCCTTAAAAGATTCCAGTCTCATCGATAATACAAAGAATATTCTCGATAAAATTAAACGAATTGAACCAAATCATTCTTTGTTGACTGATCCAAGACCAAGTAATGCCTATCGCCTTCTTGCGTTGGATAAATTTGAAGCAAATGAATTTGAAGCCGCTCTTAGTCTTGTAGACTCCGGTCTTGAAACAGCAAGAGGGGATGCTCGATTAACTGACTTGAAAAACAAAATTCAACGTGCACAAAAAGTGGCTCAACTTGAATCCGACCTAAGTACTGTACAGGGTCAATTAACATCATTGAGTGATTATAAACAACAACAAACAACGATCGTAGAACTTGCCAATCTTAAACCCAATAGCGAAGTAATCACAACATTATCAGAATCATTTAAACCACTTATAAAATCTGAATTAGACACCGTATTAAAAAGTGGAACTCGTAGTGATGCGGAAGTGCTGGCTGCAGACTTTGGTGAATTAATGAATGGTTTACAACTTAATCAGGATTTAACCAAAGTCAAATTAGCTCACTTGACTGGTGATGCACGTAAGAAAGCAATCACCGATCTGGCAAATACCGATATAAGTAATATTGAAACGGCATTAGCGGCTGCTGAACTTGATAACCCGCAATGGGAAACAAATGTATTAAAAGACTTTCAGGAACTGGGAAGTCTGGTGAAAGAAGATGAAAGCATTAGTACCAGTATGGAACAGTTCCGTAGTCAACTTACCGACCTCTATATTGCGAAAGCGAATGAAACACTACAGGCAGAACGTTTTGATGCAGCAGATAACTATATTGATGTTGGTGAAAGATTTGCCCCGGGCTCATCAGAATTATCAGATGCAAGAAATGCTGTAGCTAATGCTCGAGCAGAATCAGATCGTGTAGCACGCGTTGCTGCTAACAAGAGTGACTTCAAGACCTTTACTGAAGCGAACAATATTGTAGAAGCAGAAAAATTATTTGAACAATTAAAAACAGATATTCCTGCAACAGATAACTACATCGCCTTTGAAGCCCCTCAGATGTTGGCAGAAAGCTATGCGCGATTAGCGCAAAGCAAGGCAGAAACGAATGATTATGCAACGGCCTATTCCTTTGTCACGAAAGGTCTCGAGATTGATAAAAATAATGCCTTATTAAGTTCATTAAAAAATGAATATCAATCTGAGGCAAATATTATCGAGTTAAGTAAATTGTTTAAAACTGATTTTACATTCCCAGTTGATGTTCGTTTAAAAATAAGCCAAATAGAAAATGGAAATCCAGCCCGTTATGCCGAGTTTAGTAAAGAAGCTGCTACAGTATTAAGTGAGCGTATTAATGCGCTTCGGACTACCGATGAAAATGCCGCTGCAGCCCTGGCTCAAAGCGCGGCGGGGCTATTTCCAGCTAATGCAGTTCTGGCTGATCTCAGAAATCAATTACAACTAAAACCCTGGGATGGGCTTGCAACAGCAAATGCCGCAATTTTGGCAGGAAAATTCACTCAGGCAACACAACTACAGCAAGCAGCTGCGGATGAGTTTACAGCGCACCCTGACTTTATTAGTTTCTCACAAACCCTGGAAACGAAAATAAAGGAAGCCAATAGCGTTTACGAACTTTATCTATCACATAAAGCAGCCGCAGGCGAAGATTATGAAAAATTACGAGCGACTAAAAATCTGTTGGCTCGAGCGCGTGGATTGTGGACAGATAGCCCAGAGTATGGCGCTGCTGAAACAGAGTTGGATCAATTAATTGCAAAGGTTAAACCAACGCCTAAACCAAAGATTAGAACTGCTGAAAAATAAATTGAAGAAATTAATGCTGCTGCAGCAAAAAGCGGCGGCGCAACCACACAGGCTGAGGAATGGAAACCGATCGCCAGTGATTCTGAATGTACCAGTCGACTTGCCGGCTATGGTAAACGTGCAAAAGCTATCTGCTTTGACATGATCCATCCATCTGCTCGTGGTCCTCTGATGGTTGTTGTCCCTAATGGTGAAGGTATTGATAAATCTTTTGCTGTTGCCAAATATGAAATTTCTGTCAGTGATTGGAGTAAATATTGTATTTTGAGTGGTACTTGCCAACCCATTAAAGATGTAGCACGAAAGAATGAACCGATGACAGGCATAACACTGCAGCAAGCAGAAAATTATGCAACGTGGTTATCTGAACGAACAGGGAAAACGTATCGAATTCCAACCAAGGCTGAGTGGGAATATGCTGCCAATGCAGGTGGCAGCCAACCCAATAAAGATTTCAATTGCCGTGTCTCTGTTGGAGAAAAATTGATAAAGGGTACTGGCGTAGTGAGCGTAAAATCAGGTAAGTCTAATGGCTGGGGTTTAAAAAATTACGTCGGTAATGTGCAAGAATGGGTGATGGACGGAAACACGACTACAGCACGTGGCGGCGCATATACCGATGCACATTCAAAATGCGACATTTCTCTCGAACGAACTCATGATGGCAGTGCAGATAATGCAACTGGATTTCGCCTGATTCGTGAAGATGTTGGTTAATAATTAATTTAATGTATAAGGTCTGACATGAGCAATAAAACATTACGTGAACTGGCAAGAGATTATGCTAAGGGTGCCATCGATAAAGAAACCTATCGCAAATCACGTACAGAACTCGTCACAGCAATAATATCGGGCAAAGTTGCTGTGAAAGCTAATGCTTATGAGCCTCCACTTATGCCTGTAGAAGAAGATTTGGATGTCACGGAGACTCTACAAAGAGATCGTGATACAACCGCTTTTGTTGATACAAATGCAAAAAGCTCAGCCACACAAAAAAAATCAGTACCGGCACAAACTGATAAAAAATCACCTTTGGTATTTATTATAGTAAGCGCCGTTATTGTTATATCTCTAATCATTGCAGTTTTTCTTTTTTATCCAAAGCCTCCCGGCGCCACTCCAGAGCCGATATCTTCAGAACAGTTAACAATAACACCAACTAATAGTGCACAAAGCGATGCTGCTGCTGTAATGAATACAAATATGGCTGGTGAATCATTAATTGCAGATTTCTTGACTGAGAAAAACTGGACTGAAGATGGTCTGGATAAATTCATAACGGAATGGTCTGCATTAACCTATGAAGAACAAGACTCCGCTAAACAAACCAAGCGCATGCAACGCATGCATGATTCTATCTATAAACAGTTTCTTGAAGAAAAAGCATTGGAAAGTATAGATAGTGAAAAAGCCATAATGAAACAAGAAAAATTGATCGAGTTCGCAACAGCAATTGGAATCAGTGATTCCCGCCTATCAATAGATTGAATGATAAAAGAGGCTAAATTATTCCTCAGAATAATCTGAAAATACTTTGCCACTAATTTTGTTCATTCTCTTCTCAAAATAGGCATTTTTAGTAAATTCATATTTGTCTACTGCAGCTTCTTCAAGCAGGTCGACAGCGCTAAGTATGTCTGATTTAACATCAATAAAGCTAAGTGTTAACAAACCAGCCTTAGTCATGTCGTTATCTATATAGAATATTGGATTTAAGGCTCCATCAACAGCAAAACCAGCCGCATGTCTTACCGTCGCTGGGCCAAGAAATGGAACTACCAGATAAGGACCAGAATCGACACCATAATGTGCTAATGTTTGACCAAAATCTGCCTTGCTAGAAGGTAATCCTGCTTCTGTCGAAATATCAAAAAAGCCTAGCAAACCAAAAGTTGAATTGAGAAAAAAACGTACAATATCATTCACTGCCTGATCAAATTTAAATTGTAGAATATCGTTAGCGATGACTGGAACTTGGCCAATATTACTGAAAAAATTAGAGATTCCGGTATCCAGAAATTCAGGCATGATGAAATTATATCCCTCGCCAATAGGGTCAAAGAGAAAATCGTCCATAGTTTGATTAAAGGAATAAACGCCTCGGTTAAAACCTTCCCAAGGATCGCGATCATCAAGCGCACCTGTCGTCGCACAAGCAGACAGGAAAAACATACCGATAATCAATGAAAATACCCTAAATTTACCCACGAATTTTTTATTCATTATTATTCCTGATCGTGTTAATTCATCTTAACTAAGTTAATGTTTATTTAGTTCCCCTAAACAACAGACCTACATTATGGTTAAAAGTAAAACTATCGTCAATAATAGGTTTCCAGTTAGAGACCGTTATTTTTCCTGGATTAATCCAGATAAAACTTTTTATTCAATATCTTAAGCTATCAAGTTAAACTTGTTTCAATGATTAAAGGTTTATAACAGAAGCAATTTAATGACCGAAAATGAAAATATCGATTTAGATGAATTGGAGAAATTCTCCTCCAGAGCAGATCAATGGTGGGATCCGGTTGGTGAGTTTAAAACACTCCATGATATAAATCCGGTTCGTTTAAACTTCATAACAAAACATACCTCACTTAATAATCTACAGGTTCTGGATATTGGCTGTGGTGGGGGCATCCTGACTGAAGCGATAGCAAAGTCAGGCGCTAATATTACCGGGCTGGACGCCAGCAAAGAAAATATCGCTATTGCATCCAGTCACGCCACTCGCGGTAATCTTGAGATTACCTATGCTGTCAACACTGCAGAATCTTTTTCTCAAAACCATATAAATACCTTTGATGTCATAACGTGCATGGAACTACTGGAGCATGTGCCTGATCCTATATCGATAATTCAAGCCGCCAGTAACATGATCAAGCCCGGTGGACATGTGTTTTTCTCTACTATCAATCGTAATATTAAAGCTTATCTACTTGCTGTCTTAACAGGTGAATACCTGCTAAAACTACTACCTAAAGGCACACATCAATATGAGAAATTTATTCGCCCCTCTGAATTAGTCAACTGGTGCAAGCAAAATAAACTTGAGATGAATGATATCGCTGGAATGCAATATAATCCTTATTCGGGGCAATGCTCATTAACTTCACAACCCGATGTTAATTATCTGCTTGATACCATTGCTAGAGATAAATGATAAATCACATTCTTTTTGACCTCGATGGCACACTGGCCGATACGGCAGATGATCTTGCTAATGCGCTAAATGCTATTCGTCTAAAACATGACTTGCCAAAATTACCCAAAGAGATAATTCGTCCAACCGTCTCTCTTGGGGGAAATGCCATGATCAAACTTGCATTTGATCTTGAAGAAGGTGATACCGGTTTTGATGGTATTCGTGATGAGTTCCTTAATTATTATCGAGCCAATATCGCACAGGAAACTCGACTATTTGAGGGGATGGAAAAAGTATTACAGTCTCTGGAAGATGAAAATAAACCCTGGGGAATCGTCACGAATAAATCTGCATGGTTAACAGACCCACTGATGAAAGCAATGTCACTTGATAAACGCGCGGCCTGTGTTGTAAGCGGCGACACACTCGAACACCGTAAGCCGCATCCAGCCCCTATTCTTCACGCTTGTAAACTGATGCATTCAAATCCAGCTACGACTATTTATATCGGTGATGCGCAACGTGATATTGAAGCAGGTCGACGCGCTGGGACAAAAACATTGATAGCGCTTTATGGTTATATTGATGCCGATGATGACCCTAACTCATGGTGTGCTGATGGTATGATATCCAGTCCTCTTGAAATAAAAAACAAGCTAAGTGAACTCTGTAATTCATAATTCAAACACGCTGGATTATTGTATTAACAAAGCGATTCCGGATGGCTCTAATCTTTACTATGCAACACTTTTTGAACCTGAAAAAAATAAAAATATCATTATCAGTCTGCATGCATTGCTTCACGAACTGACAGATATTATCCACGAGTGTTCAGATCCCGGTATAGCGAGAATAAAGCTTCATTGGTGGCATGAAGAAATAGAACGGTTATTCCAACAACAGCCACGCCATCCTGTCACCAGACAATTAATGACATGTCTCACAATCGATCAAACTTTAATTTCATCAATCAATTCTATCATCGGGAAGTTCGAGCATTTTTTATTCGTCGATCAAGTTGATTCTTTAGAGGGTATTTTATCGTTATATGATTCAACATCAGGCGAGTTATGGCAACAATGTGCAATCCAGTTAAAAGCAAACACATCCTCTTTAAAAATGATGCGCGACATGGGCACTCTCTATCAATACATACGTTGTTTACAACAACCAACGAGTTATATTACCGAGACTCGTTGCATTATTCCGCTTAACATCATTAGCCAGGATGACTTGCTCAACTTTAGTAAGGATAGAATGCGTCAAACTGACATTTTTTCTCCATTATTAATTGATTTAAGAACCCGTCTTGAAAAAAATTATAACGACTTAAAAACAGAGGATAAAAATATTTTTGAACATGGTTTGATATTAAATCGACTTGCACTCAAAACCTGTAATGAAGTGCTTAATGATGGCTGTAAGTTATTAAATACCAATATAAGCCTGACCCCGCTAAGGAAACTCTGGATTGCTTGGCGAACACACTTTATTTCCTGATATCAGACCTGATTAACTCTAAATCTTAATCTAACGCGTAAACGTCTGAATAGATCGGGTTCAAGATTATCCAGTGTAAATATAAAATATTCTTTATTGCCAACGTATTTCAACAAAATGATCGTCAATGCGGGATGTACAAACAAGGAATCACCCATTATCGCTGGGTATATCTCACCATTATCTCGCTTTATCTGCCAATCATCGTCAGCAGCCAAAATTAATTCTGTCGTCCTTTCCTTAGTAAAACCTGAGCAATATTTATAAATTAGATAGGCCAGACCGAAAACTGGGCAACATGTCAGTAAAACTTTATAAATTAAGTCCAGCCCGGTTAACCATGGTATTAAAAGACAAAATATATGCGCCATCGTAAGCACAGTAACGATTATAGGAGAATGACTTACAGGCAATCTTAAAGTTACTAAAAAAGGGTTTTCGATACTGTCCATGACATAATTATTAATAGTTTGGGTTCCTTCCCGATAAATTAAGATTCTAGCGTGATTTTTGTTCTAAATAACCTTAGAATTATGTTCTTGCGTTGCAGCATACAAGGGAATGTCCTCTTTTCAATCGTTAATGAAATAAAAGAAGATGAATAATAGTACAAAAGTAGAAAACGAGAGACTTAATGATGGTATTACCCATCAACCGTCTGCGCCCAAACCCAAGGCCGCGTGTAAAGAAATAGGTGGTCCTAAAGGGCCGGAACCTACCCGATATGGAGACTGGGAGAAAAAAGGCCGCTGCATCGATTTTTAAAAAATTATAACGAATAGTTAAAACCAACATGATTTGTATTTTCAGCAAATCAAATTAAAAATAATAATTAGAGGATATCAATTATGGAATCGGTGAAACGACCGTTATCACCCCATTTACAAATCTATAAACCTCAATTGACATCGATATTATCGATCACTCATCGAGGTACTGGTGTCTTTCTTAGTCTGGGCGCCTTGTTACTAAGTTGCTGGTTGGTAGGGCTTGCTTCGGGTGAAGCGGCTTTTAATAATTTGCAAGAATATACCAGCGCCTGGTATGGCAAAATAATACTGATCGCCTTTGTATTTTCACTTTATTTCCATCTTGCGAACGGCATCAGGCATTTGTTCTGGGATGTCGGTATGGGACTCGAGATATCTACAACCTATAAGTCAGGTTATGCCGTTCTTATCGCCAGCATTATATTGACTGTGGCAACCCTGTTCTTGGGAGGTGCACTATGAATTTACAAAGCCCTCTTGGACGTGTACGCGGACTAGGTTCAGCGAAAGAAGGTGTTCATCATTGGTGGTCACAACGTCTAACAGCCGTTGCACTGGTTCCGCTTAGTCTATGGTTTATCTATTCACTGGTCGTCGTTACCGGTGCCGATTATGCAACCGTAGTGGCATGGCTCTCAAATCCATTACAAGCCGTATTAATGCTGATATTTGTAATTTCTCTCTACTACCATGCAGCACTGGGTCTGCAGGTAGTAATTGAAGATTACATCAAACCAGAGTGGCAAAAGATCGCTTGTCTGATCCTGGTCAAATTTCTGGCATTGTTGGCTGGTCTAAGCTCTGCAATAGCTGTGTTAAAGGTTTATTTAGGACTGTAAATAATAATGACAAAATCATACGAAATTATTGAACATAAATACGATATCGTCGTGGTAGGTGCCGGAGGCGCTGGACTCAGGGCCACATTTGGCATGGCAGCGAAAGGGCTTAAAACAGCTTGTATCTCCAAGGTATTTCCGACACGTAGTCATACTGTAGCAGCTCAGGGTGGCATGAGTGCCTCGCTGGGGAACATGGGCGAGGATGATTGGCGCTGGCATATGTATGACACAGTAAAAGGTTCAGACTGGTTAGGTGATCAGGATGCAATTGAATATATGTGTCGTGAAGCCGTACCCGCAGTAATTGAACTTGAACATCAAGGTGTCCCATTTTCGCGTACTGAAGAAGGCAAAATATACCAACGCCCTTTTGGCGGTATGACAACAAATTATGGCGAAGGTACAGCACAACGCACCTGCGCGGCGGCTGATCGTACTGGACATGCGATTTTACATACACTTTATCAACAGTCTTTAAAGCACGAAGCAGAGTTCTTTATTGAATACTTTGCTTTTGACTTGATTATGGATGATGAAGGTGTATGCCGTGGCGTTATGGCATGGAACCTTGAAGACGGCAAGATTCATCGATTTCGTGCTCATCAAGTGGTATTAGCCACAGGTGGTTATGGACGAGCCTTTTTCTCTGCTACTTCCGCACATACCTGTACCGGTGATGGCAATGGCATGGTCTTACGTGCCGGTTTACCACTGCAGGATATGGAGTTCATTCAATTTCATCCGACCGGTATCTACGGTTCTGGCTGCTTGATAACTGAAGGCGTACGAGGTGAAGGAGGTTATCTTACGAACTCTGAAGGCGAACGTTTCATGGAACGCTACGCACCATCGGCAAAAGATCTGGCTTCAAGAGACGTCGTGAGTCGTTCCATGACCATAGAGATTCGAGAAGGTCGTGGCGTCGGCAAGGATAAAGATCATATACATCTGCATCTGGAACATTTAGGACCGGAAGTGATTAATGAGCGTCTTCCGGGTATTGCTGAATCGGCCCATATCTTTGCTGGCGTTGATGTGACGAAAGAACCTATCCCGGTCATTCCAACCGTGCATTACAACATGGGTGGTATTCAGACCAATTATCATGGGCAGGTCGTGACCTTAAAGAATGGCGATCCCGATACTATCGTAGAAGGATTGATGTCTATAGGCGAAGCGGCCTGTGTATCCGTACATGGCGCTAACCGTTTAGGCTCTAATTCATTACTCGATTTGATTGTCTTTGGTCGTTCTGCTGCAAATTATTGTGCTGAAAATATAAAGCCAGGACAAGCGCATAAATCGATGCCAAATGCAGGTCAGGAAAGTCTGGATCGTCTCGATAAATTACGACACAACAAGGGTTCGATCAAAACCTCCGAGATACGTAATAACATGCAACGTACTATGCAAAACGATGCCGCTGTATTTCGTACCGGCGAAACCCTGAAAGAAGGCATTGATAAAATGGCCGACATCTGGGAATCCTATTCACAGATAAAAATTGACGATAAAAGCATGGTCTGGAATACCGATTTGGTTGAAGCGTTGGAACTTGACAATCTTTTACGCTGTGCAATGGTCAGTATACATTCTGCATACAATCGTCAAGAGAGCCGTGGTGGTCATGCACGCGAAGACTTTCCCGATCGTGATGATGATAACTGGATGAAACACACCCTTGCCTCATTCAATGATAAGGGTGAAGTCAGTTTCGAGTATCGACCAGTTCATATGTTTACACTGACTGACGAAGTTGAAGTGTTCCCACCCAAGAAACGTGTCTATTAAATAATTAGAGAACCACTATGGCTGAATTTACATTACCTAAAAATTCTAAAGTTAAACTCGGTAAAACCTTTGCCAATGCTGAAGGTGCTACGAATAAAAAAACATTCCGTGTTTATCGTTGGGAACCTGACTCAGGTGAAAACCCAAGACTCGACTCGTATGAGATCAATCTGGATAACTGTGGCCCAATGGTCCTGGATGCAATCATTTATATAAAAAATGAAATCGATTCAACCCTTACCTTTCGTCGCTCTTGCCGTGAAGGTATTTGTGGATCCTGCGCTATGAACATAGGCGGCACAAACACGCTGGCTTGCACCAAGGCCATTAATGAGTTTGATGGTGATGTTGCCATCTATCCGTTACCACATATGCCCGTGATCAAAGATCTGGTACCGGACTTAACCCACTTCTATGCACAATATGCTTCAATCAAGCCCTGGATGCAAACCCAATCAGCACTCCCACCTGATGCAGAGCGACTTCAATCAAAAGAAGAGCGTGAAAAACTGGATGGTCTGTACGAATGTATTCTTTGTGCCTGCTGTTCGACCAGTTGTCCAAGTTATTGGTGGAACAGTGACCGTTACCTGGGCCCTGCTATTTTATTACAGGCCTATCGTTGGATAATCGATAGCCGTGATGAATATACTGGCGAACGTCTGGATGATCTGGAAGATCCATTCCGCTTGTACCGTTGTCATACCATCATGAACTGTACCAACACATGCCCCAAAGGGTTGAATCCGGCAAAAGCGATTGCCGAGATCAAAAAGCTGATGGTGTCTCGTACCGTTTAAATGGAAACCGAACGTTCCCGTCTTCTCTGGCGTTGCCGGCGTGGTATTCGGGAAATGGATATTGTGTTGACTGAATTTCTTGAGCAGTCTTATGACACGCTTCATGATGATGGTAAAAAAGCATTTGTACGGCTATTGGATGAACCTGATCTGGATATACTCAACTGGATAATGGGGAAAGGTGAGCCAGAAAACATTGCCTTAAAAAACATTATTTTATTAATCAGACAATCCAGACATATAGAGTGAACCAGCGTTATGCAAGACACATGGCAGAAATTCCTGCATCAACAGGGAGCAACAATACACGATGATGGTATTGAGCTAAATCATCCTGATCTCAATATTATAGAAACCCCTCTAGTCTCTCCCCTGGCCGGGTTTACAACGCTAGTCGTTGGCGGAAGTGAACGTCATTTATTTTTACACGGCCAATTCATCAATGATTTAAATCTGATTGAAACCCCTGCTGCGCAACTTTCTGCATGGTGTAATCCAAAAGGACAGTTGATTACCAATTTTTTAGTGGTTAATACGGGCACAAGCTATCTATTGATTTTCAAAAAAGAGTTGAAAGAGTTTGTGCAAAAAAGACTTACTATGTTTGTCATGCGTTCCGACGTAACAATAGCTGATATTTCAGAGACATCACCACTGCTTGGCTTAGCCAATACGACTGAGCTTTCTTTATTAAATGAAAATATTCCAACAGAGCCCGGCGCAGTTCATGCGTTTGATGGCCTCATTGTCATTTGTCATCCCGATGGCTCTGGCCGCCACCTGGTCACTGGCAGCATAGATGCATTGATAAATAAACTAACGGCACACAAGAATGAGATAACAATGATAAGTAGTTCTGCATGGAATCTTTTAGATATTCTTGCGGGGCTGCCGTGGATAACATTAGCAACTCAGGAACAGTTCTTACCTCAGATGTTAAACCTCGATGTACTAAAAGGCTTAAGTTATAAAAAAGGTTGTTATCCCGGACAAGAAGTCATTGCTCGTTTACATTTTCGTGGTGAAGTAAAAAAACGTTTACAATTAATGACTACAACTCAATCATTGACTGCAGGCAACAATCTTTATTTGAAGAATGGAAGTAAGATCGGAACTGTTATCAATTCAGAATGCCGCACTGATGGGCTAAGTTATGCCCTTGCGATTATAGAATTGGATAAAATAAAAGAACCCCTCTTTACTGATAGGCAATGCCAGCATGAGGTTTCAATCACGGAACTCCCCTATGCTATCCACGCATGAAGAACAAATAGAACTACCCGCCGAATGGGAAGCACAATCAGGTATTCTCCTGACCTGGCCACACACTGAAAGTGACTGGAAAAATAATCTCGACGAGATCGGCAAGGTTTATCTTGATATGTGCAAAGCTATTTCCCAATACCAAAAATTACTAATCATTTGTTATGACAAGCAGCATAAAGAAATGATAGAGAATTTATTCAAAGACCACGCAATAGCAAAAGATGCTTATCAACTAAGCATATGCAAGACCAACGATACCTGGTTCAGAGATTACGGTCCAATCACAGTTCGCTGTGATGGTAGCCTGCAGTTACAAAACTTCATTTTCAACAGCTGGGGTAATAAATACCACTCCGACCTGGATAATGCAGTATCCAGACATCTCTATAAAGAAAACTACTTCGATGAAAACCAAATGAAAGATTGTGATTTTGTTCTTGAAGGTGGCAGTGTCGAATCCGATGGCCACGGGACAATATTAACTACATCGCATTGTCTGTTGAAACGTCATCCTGATAAAACAAAAAAAGACGTCGAAAAATTATTAAATAATTATCTTGGTGCCACTAAAGTTCTATGGCTAGACCACGGTGGAATTACCGGCGACGATACTGATAGTCATATCGATAATCTCGCTCGCTTTGTCGATAAACATACGATTGTTTATTGTGCTTGTGATGATGTGCATAACCCCGACCATGATTCACTTAAATTGATGGAAGCAGAATTAAAAGCGTTAAGTGATAATGAAGACAAGCCCTATAATTTAATACCTTTGCTTATGCCAAAAAATATTAAATATGACGGACAAAGCCTGCCCGCATCTTATGCAAATTTCTTGATCATTAATCAGGCCGTTTTGGTTCCAGTTTACAACGTGCCTGAAGATAAAAATGCATTGGAAGTTTTGCAGAAGTGTTTTCCGGAACGACGTATTATTGGGATTAACTCAACTGCAATGATTAAACAATTTGGCAGTTTGCATTGTGCCAGCATGCAACTACCAGCTGGAGTACTACATTAATGAGTAAAATAAAGGTCGCGATTGTTCAACACACTTGTAGTAATGACTATGAAGAAAATATGAAGACAGGCATCAATGGTATAGAAAAGGCTGCCGCTCAAGGTGCAGACCTCGTCTTGCTGCCTGAGCTCAGCATGTCGACATATTTTTGTATTACAGAAGACCCTGATAATTACGATTTAGCAGAACCTATTCCCGGGAAGACAACCGAACAACTACAAGCTGTCGCAAAACAAAATAATATAATTATCGTTGCAACTGTTTTTGAAAAAAGGGCTAAAGGTTTATATCACAATACAGCAATAGTCATTGATAAAGACGGCAGTCTTGCAGGCATCTATAGGAAAATGCACATACCGGACGATCCCGGCTTTTATGAAAAATATTATTTCACACCCGGTGAGCAAGGCTTTATTCCGATTGATACCTCTATCGGCCGACTGGGCGTTTTAATCTGTTGGGATCAATGGTATCCCGAAGCAGCAAGAATCATGGCGCTATCCGGTGCAGAGTTACTCTTGTTCCCCAGCGCCATTGGTTGGGAACCGGCTGAAACAGAACAGGAAAAAATACGGCAACGCAATGCCTGGATAACGATTCAAAAATCACATGCGATTGCCAATAACCTGCCCGTTATTGTTAGTAATAGAATTGGTCTGGAAGATCTTGATGGCTGTGATGACAATGCAACACAATTCTGGGGTTCCAGCTTCATCGCTGGACAACAGGGAGAAACCCTCGCTAAAGCCGCACCCGAAGACGACTGCGTTATCATAGCTGAAATAGATTTAGATAAGACAGAGCAAACAAGACGTATCTGGCCTTATTTTCGCGACCGACGCATCGAACATTATCAAGGTATCTTACAACGACATATTGATGATAAAAAATAATCAGCATTAAGGAAATACATCCATCAGCACACAAAATATTATCAATAGCGATTTCAAACCTGCCTGGTGGTGTCGTAATCGTCACGTGCAGTCAATGTATTTGAACCTGTTTTATAAATCATCTCCTTTAAAAACGCACAATGAACAATTTGATTTACCCGATGGTGACTTCATCGATCTGGTCTGGACCGAAGAAAAAAGCAGCGAACCTTTAATCGTCTTATTACATGGACTCGAAGGCTCAATAGACTCACCTTATGTAAACGGGATTTTAAAAACTATAAACGAGTGCGGCTGGCAAGGTGTACTCATGCAATTTCGTGGATGTAGTGGTCGACATAACCGATTGGATCGTAGTTACCATTCGGGAGATACCGGCGATATCAACACACTCGTCACTGAATTAAAATTACGTTATCCAGATAGAGACCTGGCAGCGATAGGCGTTTCACTGGGCGGAAATGTACTTATAAAATATCTCGGCGAACAAGGCAACAATTCACCCTTTAAAGCGGCCATGGCAATCTCAATCCCATTTGATCTCAGCAACTGCGCTAGTGAATTAAAGATCGGCTTCTCCAGAATATACCAACGTTATTTAATCAATAGCCTTAGTGATAAAGTTCGTAACAAATTTAAAGACAGGACTGCGCCAATCGATCTAAACAAACTGAATGATTGGACGGATTTCTTTTTATTCGATGATAATGTAACAGCGCCACTAAATGGTTTTAAAAACGTGGATGACTACTACACAAAATCAAGCTGCAAACAATTCATCAAACACATCGTTACACCTACTTTAATCCTGCATAGCAAAGACGACCCCTTCATGAACGAAACAGCTCTCCCCATTGAAAATGACTTATCACCGAGTGTCACACTGGAACTCACCGAACACGGTGGCCATGTCGGGTTTATTTATGGTAGCTCACCATTCAATGTTAAGTATTGGGCCGAGAGGAGGCTGGTTGAATTTTTTAATTCTTATTTAAATTAAACTTTTATCTTAGCTGAAGTTATATTTTTTATATAGAATCTCTGTTCACGCAAACCTCGGCAATACATATGCTAACGCCATTGGTATTGAAACAATACTAAACGCATTTCCAAACAACACCATGGCAGCAACCTTGGCTGGCTCCTGATCATAATGTTCGGCAAACATAAAATTCATGACTGCTGGCGGAAGTGAACCAAATAAAAATAAAACGCCTTGCTCCAATCGTGTTAATTCCAACCATGGACTGATCAGCAGCACGATCGCAATACCACAAACTGGAGCTAGTAAAGCTCCTAACATTCCCAGTCTCCACTGCGATAACCTGATATCTACCAGCCGTACACCTAAAGCAAATAACATCAACGGCACACAAACATTACCTAACATTCTAACCGGTTCAAGCAATGTACCGGATATTTCAACTTTCAATACGCTTAATGTAATTGCTATCAACACAGTCATTATCATTGGTGTCGTTAATACCTTAACAAGGCTCGCTTTTTTATTAAGCCAATAGTTAACAATAGTGATGTGAAAGAAATTACAGACAACGAAAATAATTACCGCTGCAGACAGCGCAGTTTCGCCAAAACTTAAAATGACTAATGGTAGACCCAGATTTCCGGCATTCCCAAACATGATGGGAGGACATAAACTTTTAGGATCAATGTGTAGCAACCAGGAGACAAGCCAGGCGATCAGACCGGAGAATAAGATAACCAATGTAACTGCCAAAGCAAGATGACCAAATAAGCCAGTGACGCCAGCCTTCTCATAGATCACACTAAACAGTAAACATGGAATAAAGACATCCATGTTGAGGCGATTGGGCACGGTCATATCTGGTGCAAATTTTCTTGCATATAAGAGCCCGGCCATTACGATCGCAATGATTGGGAGGGTTATTTCAAAGATTCGGATAGCAATCATTACAAGAATTATGAATAGAAATTTTTATTTTTAGCCTCTTCAGGATATTATGCCGTATTAATTACCACGTCGGTAAGTAGAATGGGCTCTTTATAACTTATAACAACACTATGACGCTATGCTGACATCAAGACTTTTTTATCTGTTCCTTTTTACTGTTTGCCTTTCCCTACTCGGCTTTGGCTTGTACCTGGAACACGTTAAAGGTCTCGAGCCATGCCCTTTATGTGCATTTCAACGTATGGCTTATATCGCAATATCCATTATTGCACTCATAAGCGCCATACATAATCCAAAGAATGTATTTCGCATTATTTATAATATTTTACTGATCATTGTTGCACTGATTGGCGCTGGTATAGCAGGTCGACAAACCTGGCTGCAACATTTACCGCCGGAGCTTGTACCAGAATGCGGCCCAGGTCTGGACTACATGCTTGAAGTATTTCCTCTAGGCGAAGCCTTGAAAATGATCCTGAGTGGTTCTGGCGAATGTGCCGAAGTACAATGGCGTTTTATTGGGTTTAGTATTGCTGAGTGGAGTCTGGTTTGTTTTAGCATGATTGTAATAGCCACAGTTATAGCAACATTTATTTTAAAACCAGAAAGACGCTTGTTTAACTTCTAATTTCGTCTAAACCACTTCTAATAGGGACTGGGATTCATTTGCCTTAATCTGTGCATCCACAACAGCGATAGCGCTGGCATTTACAATACGTCGCACAGTAGAAGAAGGTGTCAAAATATGCACCGGATGATTCAAACCAACTAATATTGGGCCAATTGATGTGCCTTCACCAAGTATCTTGACCATATCATAGGCAATCTTTGCTGCATCCAGATTGGGCATAATTAACAAGTTTGCGTTATCCACTAACTTCGAATAAGGCAATACCCGTCTTCGTATATCACTGAGTAAGGCTGCATCGGCACGAATCGGTGCCTGTACTTGCAGATCAGGATCTTGTTTATGAATTATTTCCATTGCTGCTCTCATCTTGATACAGGTATCCGAATCAATATCATCACCATTGGAAAATGAGAGTAATGCCGCACGTGGCGTCAGACCAAAACGCTTAACGGTTTCTGCCGCCAGTAAAGTATTATCAGCGATCTGCTCAGCAGTAGGATCAACTGTGACTGCAGTATCACAGATAAAAAATGCACCTTTCTTCAACAGCAGCACATTGACTGCAGCGGCCTGTTTATATTCTTCATTGATACCCAACTCTCTTATGACATGTGCAAGATGGTCATGAAAATGTCCATCCGTTCCACAGATAATGGCGTCTGCCTCACCTTGCTCTACCATTTTAGTGGCTACACAAGTATTAACCTCGGAAATGCCATCCAGATTGACGTTTACTTTTTCCATATATTCAGTGGGATTCACGATTTGTACATCGACCCCGGGTCTTAATCGCAGTCCCATTTGTTTAATCCTGTTCTCTATAATATTCGGATCACCGATTAAAACAGGTTTTGCCAATCCTTCATCAAGTACAGACTGAACGCTATGTAATATCTTTGTTTTTTCACCTTCTGCATAAACGAGTCGTTTCGGGTCTGCTTTCGCTTTTACAAATAATGGTCTCATCAGAATGACCGACTCAAAGATATATTGTGATAAATGCTGACGATAAGCTTCCATATCCTCGATTGGTCGAGTCGCAACACCACTATCCATCGCTGCTTGAGCAATCGCCGGAGCGAGTTTCATGATTAAACGTGGATCAAATGGTTTAGGGATTAAATATTCTCGTCCGAACTTAAGTTGCTCTCCACCATAGGCCGCTAGAACTGCCTCGGGGGTTTCTTCCTCTGCCAACTCTGCCAGGGCGTTGACCATAGCAATCTTCATTTCGTCATTGATTGTGGTAGCAACAACATCAAGTGCACCACGAAAAATATAAGGGAAACACAAAACATTATTTACCTGATTCGGATAATCTGAACGACCAGTCGCAATGATCGCATCTTCTCTTACGGCCTTGATTTCTTCCGGCAAGATCTCAGGAATTGGATTCGCGAGGGCAAAGACAATCGGGTTCTCTGCCATACTTCTAACCATTTCCTGCTTTAAAACACCGGGCGCAGACAGTCCAAGAAAGATATCGGCTCCTTTCATTACATCAGACAAGGTTCTTAATTTAGTATCGCTGGCAAACATGCGTTTATGTGGTGTTTGCTCAGCACGACGGTTTTTATAAATGACACCGACATGATCAACCGCGATGATGTTGTTCTTTTTCATGCCCAGCTTAACCAACAACTTGAGACAAGCAATACCAGCTGCTCCTGCACCCGTCGTTACCAGCTTAACTTCAGATATATCTTTATTAACAACCTTTAGAGCATTAATAATTCCAGCCGCAACGATGATGGCTGTACCATGTTGATCATCATGGAAGACAGGGATCTTCAGCCGTTTGCGTAGTTTGCCTTCTACAAGAAAACACTCGGGAGATTTAATATCTTCCAGATTTATTCCACCGAAGGTCGGTTCAAGGCTGGCAATGATATCAATGAGTTTATCCGGATCGTTTTCATTGATCTCAAGGTCGAAAACATCGATACCGGCGAATTTTTTAAAGAGTACTGCCTTTCCTTCCATGACTGGTTTTGCAGCAAGCGGACCAATATTGCCCAGACCCAATACTGCTGTACCATTCGTAATCACAGCGACTAAATTTGAACGTATGGTTAAATCTGCAACAAGGCGACTTTCAGTAACAATAGCCTTACAAGGTTCTGCAACACCCGGACTATAAGCCAATGCTAAATCGCGTTGATTCGCCAGCGGTTTGGTTGGGGATATTTCTATCTTTCCAGGTTTTGGAAAGCGATGATAATCGAGTGCCGACTTTTCTGTTTCGTCTGTCATTATTATTTAAACGGCATTCCTGGAGGTGGCATATTGCCGCCCATACCACGCAACATCTTGGCCATACCGCCCTTGCCAGACATTTTTTTCATCATCTTCTGCATTTGTTTAAATTGTTTTAAAAGCTTGTTTATATCCTGAATTTGTGTGCCTGATCCGGCTGCAATACGTTTTTTACGCGAACCATTAATGACGTCTGGTGCTACTCGCTCTTTACGTGTCATTGAATCTATAATCGCGCCTAGTTTAACAAACTCACGATCATTTACCTGTGAAGCGGCACCGGGCGGTAATTTTGACATACCCGGTATTTTATCCAGCATTCCGGCAATACCACCCATACTACTCATTTGTTTTAATTGATCCCGAAAATCTTCCAGTGTAAACCCTTTGCCCTGTTTGAGTTTCTTGGCAAGTTTAAGTGCCTGCTCCTGATCTGTTTTTTCTTCAACTTCTTCAATCAGGCTCAGGACATCACCCATCCCCAGGATGCGTGATGCAATTCTTTCCGGATGAAATGCTGATAAAGCATCACTCTTTTCACCGGTGCCGATAAACTTGATTGGCTTGCCGGTGACATGCTTGACGGTCAACGCGGCACCACCTCGTGCATCGCCATCTGTCTTGGTCAATATTGTACCCGTCAATGGTAAAGCATCGTTGAACGCTGCAGCAGCGTTAACAGCATCTTGTCCCATCATACTATCAATGACGAATAGTGTTTCCACTGGCGAAATCGCGCTATGTACCTGCTTGATCTCTTGCATCATATCGTCGTCAATATGTAAGCGACCGGCACTATCAACAATCAGTACATCAATTAATTGACGGCGGGCAGTATCAACCGCATTGGAAGCAATAGTTTTCGGTTTTTCGTTTTCATTGCTTTCAATCCAGATCAGCTCATTTTCACTCGCCAAAGTCTGTAATTGTTTTATCGCAGCAGGTCGATAAACATCACAGCTAACCACGGCGACCTTTTTATTTTCTTTCTGCTTTATCCAACGGCCTAGTTTTGCTGCTGTTGTGGTCTTGCCTGCACCCTGCAAACCAGCCAATAAAATAACTGCTGGGGGTTGTGTCTTGAGATTTAATGGCTCATTGCTTTCTCCCATTAGAGAAACCAATTCCTCATTTACAATCTTAATTAAAGCTTGGCCTGGCGTAAGACTGGTCAGAACCGCTTTATCGAGAGAACGATCGCGCACATGTTGAATAAAGTCTCGAACGACGGGTAAGGCAACATCAGCTTCGAGCAAGGCCATACGGACTTCTCTCAATCCATCCCTGATATTTTCTTCACTTAAACGACCATGTCCACGCAGGTCTTTAAAAACCCGGCTTAATTTATCGGATAGGGCATCAAACATATTTTTCTGAAGTCATCATTATATAATTATCGGAATAGCCGACTATTCTAACTTATTAATTCAATTACTTAAAAACTTCTTTATTAAATCTGCGTACTGAATCAATACTTCTACAGCCAGCCAGAATATGCAATCATCTGGCTAATTATTTAGATAATATCGAACTATGAGTATTCAACCCATTATCGCTGTATTGCTGTACCTGATATCTACATTCCTGGTAGGTGCCAAACTGACGTACCCGTCAACGCTATTTGGCAAAACCCGGCCGATCATGCTTATGACAGGCATGATCGGCATCATTTTGCATGCGCATTTATTGTATCAATTGATTGTTCTAGGAAACGGTTTTGATTTCGGCTTTTTTAATGCCGTTTCATTAGTTGGATGGCTGGTCGCATTAATCGTAATTTTGACATCTCTATTTCGTCCGTTAGAGAATTTGCTACTTATTATATTCCCCATCGCCAGTCTAACCATATTACTTGAACTATTTATTCCGGGAGGACGAATCCTGGATGATTCCTTATCAACCGGATTACGTATCCATATCCTGCTATCTATCTGTGCATACAGCTTACTATTGATCAGCGCTATTCAGGCGTTGATCCTCGCCATACAAGAGAAACTGATAAAATCTAAACGTGCGGCATTAACCATGAACATATTGCCGCCACTACAGGTAATGGAAGAACTATTAATACAGTTTATCGTCATTGGTTTTTTTCTATTAAGTCTCAGTCTCGCCTCGGGAACGATGTTTATAGATGACATTTTTGCCCAACGCCTGGCGCATAAAACCATATTATCAATGCTTGCCTGGGTTATTTATGCCATTTTACTTTGGGGTCGCTGGTCAGCCGGTTGGCGTGGAAAGCGGATTATTCGTTGGGCGCTGGGGGGGTTTACTGCATTGTTGCTCGCCTATTTCGGCTCGAAATTCGTGCTCGAAATGATATTACATCGCGTATAACAAATTTAATTCACTGAAAACTTGACACAAACGTAGGCTAATACAGCACAATACTCTCTGCTAATTTAATGAGGTTAACAATTTTTGGACAATATCCCGCTGCCGGTTCTGTTTGGGACCTTATTCTGTTTAATAATATTTTCCGCTTTTTTTTCCAGTTCAGAAACGGCTATGATTTCATTAAATCGTTATCGTCTGCGTCATCTGGCAAAAGAAGGTAAACGCAGCGCCATCATTTCTGAAAAACTTCTGTCACGACCAGACCGTCTCATCGGTCTTATATTGCTAGGTAATAACCTGGTAAATATCATCGCTGCATCTGTTGCAACATTGATTGGGATACGCTTGCTGGGTGATCTGGGAGTAGCGTTAGCGCCATTCGTACTAGTCATCATCTTTTTAATCTTTGCTGAAGTGTTACCAAAAACACTAGCGGCTATAAATCCTGAATCGATTGCCTTCCCGGCAAGCTATATCCTTGCACCATTAATGAAAATTGCTTACCCAGCCGTCTGGCTAGTGAACTGGATTTCAAATGGTTTATTGAGTTTATTTGGTGTGAGTTTAAATGATCAAGGTGATGCGCCTCTATCACGAGACGAATTACGAACTATCGTGCGTGAAGCCGGTGCATTGATACCACAACGACATCGTCGCATGTTACTTAATATACTTGAACTCGAAAATGTTACCGTTGACGACATCATGGTGCCACGTAATGAAATTGCTGCGATTGATCTGGACGATCCGATCAAGGAAATCATGGAGCAGATTAATCATTGTCAACACACTCGCCTGCCTGTTTATCAATCTAGCATTGATAATATTATTGGAATTATTCATCTTCGACGGATGTTACGAATTGTGAATGATAAAAACGAAGTCACGAAAGAATCTATTAACGACATTATGAGTGATAGTTATTTTGTGCCTAAAGGTACGCCGTTACACACGCAGATGATGAAATTCCAACGTAACAAACGTCGTTTTGGTATTGTCGTCAACGAATACGGTGTAATTCAAGGTTTAGTAACACTTGAAGATATTCTGGAAGAAATTGTTGGCGAGTTCACGACCGACATGCAAACTTTTAATCTGGATATTCAGCCTCAAGAAGATGGTTCATATTTAATTGATTGCTCAGTTCATTTACGTGAAATAAACCGACAACTAAAATGGAATCTCCCGACTGAGGGACCGAAAACATTAAATGGTCTTTTACTGGAACATCTGGAATATATACCTGAATCTGGCACTACACTGAAAATTAATAATTATCTAGCAGAGATAACGCAAGTCTCTGAAAATTCTATAAAAATGGCTCGAGTAAAAATACTCCAGGAAACAATTGAAAATAATGAAGCATAATCTTTCAATCTGAATTTTAGATTTCAGAACGGAATAAATTAAACCCCATTTAAATTTTTAATCATTCAAAAATCCAGAATTTCCATAACCTGTGCGAGGTGTTTTACTGAATGTGTTTTCATTTCTTTTATTGCATTCTTTGGTTTATTCGCTTCAGCAATCAATGACTGTTTGAAACCATGCTTTACAGCCTCATTTAATCTTTCCATACCATTTTGTACCGGTCGTATTTCACCAGACAAGCCGACTTCACCAAACATTACCATGTCTTGTGGGAGTGGTTTGTTTTTGAAACTGGAGACTATTGCCATTAATAATGGCAGGTCAATCGCAGTCTCGGAAATACGTACACCTCCAACAACATTGGTAAACACATCCTGATCACTCATAGAAATTCCGACATGACGGTGCAAAACTGCAAGTAACATTGCCAAGCGATTTTGCTCAAGGCCAAGCGCAACACGGCGGGGGTTTCCCAGGTGTGATTGATCAACCAACGCCTGAACTTCTACCAACATAGGCCGTGTTCCTTCCCGCGTTACCATAATGGCGCTACCTGATACCGGATCTTCATGACGTGATAAAAATATGGCAGAAGGGTTAGAGACTTCTCTCAGACCTTTATCAGTCATGGCGAATATACCTAATTCATTCACTGCGCCATAACGATTCTTAACAGTGCGTACAACTCGATAACGACTACTACTATCACCTTCAAAATAAAGTACCGTATCGACCATATGTTCTAACACTCTAGGGCCGGCTAATGCGCCTTCTTTAGTAACATGTCCAACCAGAAATAATGCTGTATTGGTTTGCTTGGCAAACCTGACTAATTGAGCAGCACATTCTCTGACTTGTGCAACAGAACCGGGAGCAGATTGCAAAATATCACTGTAAACTGTTTGGATTGAATCAATCACTATGACTCTCGCCTTTTCTTTACTGGCAACATTCAGAATTCGTTCAAGATGATTCTCAGTGAGTATTCGTAATGCTCCTAAAGATAAGCCCAGTCTCTTTCCGCGCAATCCAACTTGTTGTGCAGACTCTTCACCGGTGACATAAAGACTCGGCACACCCGAAGCACTATCGAGGCAAGCCAGGGTTTGTAGCAATAGCGTTGATTTACCAATGCCTGGATCACCACCAATCAGGGTTACTGAACCATTGACCAGACCACCACCCATAACACGATCCAGTTCGTCCAGCCCTGTTGCTTGTCGATAAGTCTCAGTTGTTTCAACGGCATCTAGCGAACAGACTTCAGCCGGTCCGGCAAGGTGTTCACGAAAACGATTGTTATCAGATGTCGATTTTTTTTCTATGATGCTTTCCTGCAATGTATTCCAGGCCATACAATCAGGACATTGCCCGACCCATTTTGGCGTTTCCGCACCACATTCATTACATTGAAACTGGATTTTTGTTTTACTCACGCTCAATGAATTCCAGTCGTTTATGCACACCGCATAGCAATTCATAGGGAATCGTATCTGCGTGACGTGCGATCTCTTCTACTGGTAATGATTCACCCCATAACACGACCCTGTCGCCAATCCTGGCCTCTGGTTGATTTCTTAGATCAATAGTCAACATATCCATTGAGGCTCTACCAATCAATGCACAACGAACACCATTAACAAGTACCGGCGTACCTGATTCTGCATGTCGTGGAAAACCGTCACCATAACCAGCAGCCACCACACCCACTGGCATATCTTCTGGACAACGCCAGGTTGCGCCATAACCGACAGGTTCACCTTTTTCTAATTTTTGAATGGAGATCAGTTCAGACTCTAGTGTCATGACTGGTTTTAAGCCAATCTGTTCTGCATGACTATCAGACATTGGTGAAACACCATAAAGCATCAAGCCCGGACGTATCCATTCAGCGTGTGTCTCTGGCAGTCCAATTACTGCAGCAGAATTAGCAATCGTCTTTTCGACGTCAATGTCACCACAGAATTGTTTGAAATTTTCTAATTGTTGTTGCGTTAGAGGATGGCTATCTTCATTGGCCGTAGCAAGATGTGTCATCAACCGATAAGGTTTTTTTATATTCTTACAATCTGCCACACGTTTTAAAACTTCGTCTGTTTTACTGAGCGGGAAACCTAATCGATGCATGCCCGTATCGATTTTCACCCACACATGGAGTGGTTCATCAAGTTTTGATTGTTCTAAAATATCGAGTTGAAATTCATTATGCAGCACAATATCCAGATTAAGCTTAACGATATCATTTAAATCTGTTGCTTTATGAGGTCCTTCCAGCAGGACTATAGGCGTAGTGATAGAGGCGATTCGTAACTGTTCTGCTTCTTCGAGACAGGCCACACCAAAAGCATCTGCATCGCTTAGTGTCCTGGCAACTCTAACCAAACCATGACCATAAGCATCCGCCTTGATGATAGCCATTATCTTTGAGTGTGGAGCTAATGCTTGTATATGCTTGAAATTATGCTTAAGAGCCTGCTTATCTATGACTACCCGTGATGGACGACTCATCCATAGCCCCCCCCAACCGGAGAATGTGCATAATCCTCTACATAGTTTTCAAAACGAGTATATTGACCAAGAAATGATAGTTTAACTTTACCTATTGGACCGTTTCGCTGTTTACTGATAATAATTTCCGCTATTCCTTTATCTACGCTTTCCGAATCATAAACTTCATCTCGATAGATAAACAAAATCACGTCAGCATCTTGCTCAATTGCACCTGATTCGCGTAAATCTGACATCACTGGTCGTTTGTCCGTACGAGATTCCAGACTACGATTCAACTGTGATAGAGCTATAACAGGAACTTTTAGTTCTTTCGCCATCGCCTTCAGAGAACGGGATATCTCGGATATTTCTGTGGCTCTATTTTCAGAAGTTCCAGCTACTTGCATTAACTGCAAATAATCCACAACCACCAGGTCGAGACCATGTTCACGAGAAATACGTCTGCAGCGTGCGCGTAATTCGGCAGGTGTCAGTGCCGGTGTATCATCGATAAACATTCTTGTTTCTTGCAAGATTCCAACTGCTGAAGTTAACCGTGGCCAATCTTCATCATCGAGTTTACCGGTGCGAACCTTATGTTGGTCAATGCGTCCCAATGAAGACATCATACGCATGGCCAATTGTTCGCCTGGCATTTCCATACTAAAGACAGCAACACTATGCTTACCCTTAATTGCGGCATGTTCAGCAATATTTACAGCAAAAGCTGTTTTACCCATGGATGGTCGACCAGCAACAATAATTAAATCTGAACGTTGGAAACCTGCCGTCTTCATGTCCAGGTCATCATAACCCGTCGCTATACCCGTTATTGGACTGTCTTTGTGGAATAATTCATCCACTTTATTCAAGGCATCTTTTAAATATTCCTTGATGAGTTGATAACTTTTACGACCACGATTTTCGTGTTCTGCAATTTCAAATACTGTCTGTTCTGCAAACTCCAAAATTTGTTCGCTACTACGTCCCTGCGGATTAAATACCGTATCGTTAATATCGGTTGTTGCAGAAATTAACTGTCGCAGGATGGAACGTTTTCGAACAATATCAGCGTAGGCACTAATATTACTTGCACTTGGGGTGTTTTCGGCTAATGCAGCGAGCTTGCGCATACCGCCGGCATCATCAAGTAACTGATGGTTTTCCAACCATTCAGCCACCGTCACAATATCGTAAGGCTGCCCTTCTTCGCTGAGTTGGCTAATGGCACGAAAAATAATGCGGTGATCTTTTCGATAGAAATCTTCTTCACGAACACGTTCGACAACCTTGTCCCAGGCTTCTTTATCGAGGAATGCGCCACCTAATACAGCTTGTTCAGCTTCTATCGAATGCGGCGGAATTTTTAATGCTAATGTCTCAGCATCAGTTGAATAGGATGTTTGCCCCGGTTCCTGCATTAGCTCTCCTGGATCGAGAATCGATCCAAATAAAACACAAGATAGCCCGATTAAAAGCTATCTCGAAGAATCAACTATTTTGCTGAACCGGGTTGAAAACTAAACTTCTTCTTCCGGAACAACACTTACCTTGATGATAGCAGAAACGTCCGAATGAAGTTGAACATCAACTTCAAATTCACCCGTATTACGTATCGGACCATCTGGCATCCTGATTTCATGTTTAGCAAGCTCAACACCCGTTAGCGTTACTGTCTCAGCAATATCAATAGTACCAACAGAACCGAATAATTTACCCTCGGCACCTGCTTTACGTGAAATAGCGATACTCACTATATTGAGTTTTTCAGCACGTGCTGTTGCTGCAGCTAATGACTCTTGTTGCTGTTTTTCCAGTTCGGCCCTACGAGCATCAAATTTGGCAATATTATCAACAGTTGCGGAAACTGCTTTGCCGCTCGGGATAAGATAGTTTCTACCAAAACCAGGTTTAACGTTGACCTGGTCGCCCAACTCGCCGAGTTTATGTACTTTTTCAAGCAATATAACTTCCATCAGATTACCTCAATTCATAACGATTTTATAATAACAGATTCTTCACAGACTCGTCTTCGGATTCATTTTACGAGTCAATTTTTATTTTACGCCAGTTCACATAGACATCCATCATACCTAAACAGGCGATAAATAATGCCATTTGCGGCATTAGTATCAGCAAGCAATACATCGATGCAATCCATGCGGTTGATAGTTTAAATTTATCAACATTACGATGTACTGATGAGATACCTTGTATTAAATACACAAACATCAAAACTACCATGATATCCCTGAACAAATCCCGCCATGGTTCAGCCAACGTAAACACCAACAAAATCATCACTGCACTTGTAGGCAGTATCATCCAGGGCAAACGCAATGCATAAAATTCCTGCCTGAATGCGCCCGGATTAAACAATTTCGACTGCCACCACCTCGCCAGCAACACACTCATAACAATATTCAGCAGTAAGCCGGCCATCATCATTGCATTTAACATGCTAGCAGCTGGGTCTAAAACAGCTTTATACTGCTCAATGTGCTCTGGCGGCATGGTTTTTTCGATCATCAACATCAACCATTGCTGCCACCAGACCGACACATCACCAATAAACATATACATGACAGCGATTAACACTGCTGCCATAAGTCCCACAATAAGTAGCAATAAACCTTGTTGCGCATACGCTCTAAGTACTGCAGCTGCAAACCAGACTGGTAACCAAATGACCAGCGCATACATTAAACCAAGTTGTAATGGTAAATTGGCAAGTAGTGAAAAAACTACTAATAATAATAAACTTGTAAACAAGGTTTGCATGCCTATCACACTTCCCTTTCTCAAGGTAAGCAGTGCGACGACTGATCCATTGATCAGAAATGCAAACGGTGGCAATAGTAACGAAATCAGAGCACTAAACGTTACTGCTGAAATGGCCTGAAGCCTGCCACTCAATATGTAGTTGCCAATCAATTTAATATTTACTACTCACAGGCCAATTGGTATTGGTTTTTGTGCCTGAATAGTTCACCTGAAAAAGATGTACTATTGAATAAACCTAACGCTTATTAAAGCAGATTAATGTGCGTCACAATAAGGTATCAACGCAAGGAAGCGCGCACGCTTGATTGCAGTTGATAACTGTCGTTGATATCTGGCATTTGTTCCAGAAATACGACTTGGAACAATCTTTCCTGATTCAGACACATAATTCTTGAGTGTGGTGATATCTTTATAATCTATCTCTTTCACACCATCTGCGGTAAAACGACAAAAACGTTTACGTTTAAAATATCGAGCCATCTTATAATCCTCTCAATTTATTCTTCTGATTCAGATTTATCGGTTGATTCTTCAACCGCATCATCCTGACTGGTTTCTTCAATATCAGCATCTGCGTCAGAGTCATCTGCATCAGATTCTTCAGAAGCATCATCAGTACTAGTTACATTCGCTACCGGTTCAGGACGACTGCCTTCTTCATCTTTGGATTTAATCAACAAGGATGGTTCGGTAACAGCCTCCTCTTTCTTAATGACCAGATTACGGATAACAGCGTCATTGAAACGAAATCCATCCGTCAATTGTGTTAGCGATTCAGAATCACATTCAATGTTCATAAGAACATAGTGTGCCTTGTGGATTTTGTTAATTGGGTATGCCAAAAGCCGACGACCCCAGTCTTCCAGACGGTGAACCGTGCCGTTATTGCTTGTGACGATGCTCTGATAGCGTTCTATCATCGCAGGAACTTGCTCGCTCTGATCCGGATGGACCAGAAAGACGATTTCATAGTGTCTCATTGTGTATCCCCATGGTTTTATTAGCCTCCCCGATCATATTTGGGTGAGGCAAGGACTTGTAAAGTGGCGCAATTCTAAAGGATTGGATTGTTCACTGCAATGCGTCATAGGCTAAATCAGGTAAAATTCTACTAAAATAGTCAAAGACACCTGTTTTCCTGGCTATTTAAGCTTGTTTTATCCCGTCAGCTACTTCGCTGCCTGATGACTTCGTATAAAACCACACCTGCTGCAACAGAGACATTCAGACTTTCAACCTGACCGTTAATCGGTAAAGCAGCGATATAATCACATTCTTTTTGTACAGAAGAGCGCATACCTTTACCTTCCCCTCCCATCACAATTGCAGTGGGCATCTTCAAATCCAGTTCATAAATTGATTGTTCAGCATCACCCGCCGTACCCACTACCCAGACACCGGAATCCTTGATTTTTTTCAAGGCACGAACCAGATTAACCACACTGATTACAGTCACATTCTCTACCGCACCACTGGCTACCTTTCTGACTGTTTCGTTAATACTGGCAGCACGATCATTAGGAATAATAACTGCTGTGACACCGGCAGCATCAGCAGTGCGTATACAAGCACCAAGGTTGTGTGGATCTTGCACCGAATCAAGGACTAAATATAAAGGGTTATTATCTTTATTTTGCTCCAGCACCTCATCAAGGTCGTGTTCTGTTTTTTTACTTGTTTGCCTGACTTCTAACATAACACCCTGATGATTCTGTTTATTTGTCATTTTATCCAGGCTTGAACGTTGTACGGATTGAATTGAAATACCCAGCCTGATTAATGCATCGTGAATAGAACGAACGGTTTCTGAGTCGAGTGATTGTTGTACCCAGGCATTGAGAATCATGTCCGGTGAATTATCCAAAACCTGTTTGACAGCGTGCAGCCCATAAATTCGATCGGCTCGCCTACTCATCTTCAATTAACTCAAAATCAATTTTACGTTCTTCCATATCTACCCGGGTTAATAATACTGACAATCTTTGACCGAGCCTAAATACTTTACCACCACGTTCACCTCGCAAGGTATGTGTGATCGGATCAAAATGATAATAATCAACGGGAAGATTACTAATATGAATTAAGCCTTCAATAAATATATCATCAAGTACAACAAACAAACCAAAAGAGGTAACAGAACTCACCATGCCATTAAAAGTTTCACCCACCTTATTTTGCATGAATGCGCACTTAAGTCTTTGCGCTGCATCACGAGAGGCTTCTTCGGCACGTCGTTCGGTCATCGAACAATGCTCACCTAATTCCAGCATTGCTTGTTGTGTATAATTAAAATTTGTTACAGGATTACCTTCAATAATATGAACTATCGCACGGTGCACCATCAGGTCAGGGTAACGCCTGATAGGTGAAGTGAAATGTGCATAGATTGGGAAACCCAAACCAAAGTGACCTTCATTAACCATGCTATAACTTGCAAGCGGCATGCTCCGAAGCAAAACAGTTTCCAACATCTGTGCATCATCACGTTGACGAATAATTTGAATCAGTTTTGCGTACTCTTTTGCCGTAGGCTCGTCACCGCCACCCAGAGTCATTCCAAGTTGCGATAACAGAGAGCGAACATTCTCAAGCTTTTCGAGCTTCGGTGTTTCATGGATACGGTAGAGGCCATGAATTTCATTTTTCTCAAGAAAGTCACCAGCGGCTACATTGGCCACTAACATCATTTCTTCAATCAAACGATGCGCTTCATTACGCTCGACAGTATGTATAGATTCAATTTCTCCCTTATCATCAAATTTAAATCGCGATTCTAATGAAGAAAAATCTATCAAGCCTTGCTTCTTACGTTCCGCGTGCAATAGTTGATAGAGCTGATACAGGTCATCCAGATGATTTACTAAATGAGCACGTTCTTGTCTCGCACTATTGTCTTTGTCGACAACAATTAATGACATCTCGGTATAGGTCAAGCGTGCGGCTGATTTAATAATCCCTTTAAAGAATGAAGTATTTTTGACCTTGCCATTGGCATCAAAATTTAATTCACATACCAGGCTATAACGATCTACTTCGGGTTTAAGTGAACACAGACCGTTAGATAAAACCTCTGGCAACATGGGAATGACACGGTCAGGAAAGTAAACAGAGGTGCCACGTAAACGTGCTTCGTCATCCAATGCACTTTGTTTCTTTACGTAATGAGAGACATCAGCGATCGCAACCAACAGTCGCCAGCCATTACCTGCCTTTTCACAATAAACTGCATCATCAAAGTCACGTGCATCTTCCCCATCGATAGTAACGAATGGAATACTACGACTATCGTTCCTATCTGATATATTGATTGAATCTACTTCTTCTGAAAAACCATCAATTTCTTTATCGACTGCTACTGGCCATTCAAATGGAAGTTCATAACTTCGCATTGCAATATCAACAGCCATACTGGCATCCAGTCCATCACCTATAACATTTAAGACCTTACCAATCGCCTGTCGATGTTTTTCCGGCTGATGCATGATTTTGATAACAACATACTGACCATGCTTCGCATTATTTTTGTCCCCTGGCGGAATCAAAATATCATGATTCAATCGTTTGTTATCAGGCACCACATAATAAATACCACTGTCATCATAAAAACGGCCCACCAACTGATGATTAGCGCGTTCCAGAATCTCAACCAGGGCCCCTTCCCGCTTGCCCTGTTTATCAACGTTAACCTGACGAACTAAAACACGATCACCATTTAATATAGTGCGCATTTCACGCGCGGATAAAAATAAATCCTTCCCACCTTCATCAGGCACAACAAAACCATAACCGTCAGCGTGCCCAATAACACGACCCTTGATCAAATCCATTTTCTCAATCAGGCCATAACTACCACGCCGATTACGGATCAACTGACCATCACGTGTCATTGCCTTAAGTCTACGACCTAATGCACGTCGAATTTCGGGGTCTCGGATAATAAATGCTTCTGCAAGTTGTTTGCGCGCAAGCGGACGACCAGCTTCACGTAAAAATGTCATAATAGCTTCACGTTCAGGTAACTCAAAAACCTTGTTCGTTGACGGCGCTGTTTTTGTTCTTTTACTCATCGTATTTGATAGATTGACAATAATGTAGGGGCTGGGTAAAGTCCGCGGTTCTTTAGATACCAACACTATAGCACATGCTGAGGTGACGGAATCATAGACAAAGTGCATGGATGCACAAGTGTCGCGAAGGACAGGAGTCCGAGAGCGACCGCGCTTAGCGCGTTAGTTAATTGAAAACTGGAATATTAGATTTGGTGCCAATTTGATTTATGCCGAGGTGGCGGAATTGGTAGACGCGCTAGCTTCAGGTGCTAGTAGGGGTAACCCTGTGGAGGTTCAAGTCCTCTTCTCGGCACCAAAACAATTTCATTGTCACACCCAATCCCCTAACCTTATGGTTCAACACCGAGCTTAAGTGGTAGTGAGTCATCAAGAACCCATTCATTCATTGAACCATCATATACAGAGACATTATCCTGCCCACATAAGCTCATGGCCATGCAGTCCATAGTTGCAGAAATACCGCCACCACAATAGGCAATCACTTTATTTGCCCGCAAAGCACCGCTTTCGGTAAACAATGGACGCAATTCATCCGGGTTTAAGAACTCACCTGTGTCGGGATTTATGACCGAGTCATAAGAGACATTATAGCTACCAGGTAGATGACCTGGCCGACCATAACGATTTAATTCTCCTGTATACACCTCGGTGGGCAATGCATTAACCATGGTCGGGCCACCTATCTCTATAACTTCAAGCATCTTATCTCTGTCAACCCACATCTCGGGACGCGGACTTACAGACAACTTCCCTGTCGGGTAATTCGGTTCGGTGTTATCCGTGGGACGACCTTCGCGTTGCCACTTCTCCCATCCACCATTTAAAACTGCTACGTTGTCAAACCCGATAGAACGCAGCATCCACCAGACTCTTGTAGCCCACATCTGACATCCCTTGCTGAAAAGGACAACAGCCGTATCATCAGCCACACCATGTGCTGAAATCGCCATGGCAAATGCTTCCGGTCTCGGCATCATGAACGGGATACTACTATTTGAGTCAAACAGCTCACCATTGATGTCGATAAAACCAGATCCCGGTATATGACTTTGCTCCCACTCTTTACGAGGCGTTTCAGAATCAAGGTTATAACCACCGAAACTGTCACCAGTATCTCCTTTGTACTCAACATACAGGGTTACGTCATAGATTCTTAGGCTTGGCTCTGCCAGATGCTCCTGGAGCCAGTCTGTCGATACGATTGGTGTTTGAAGTTTCATCCTCTCTTCTTGTTATCAAAATAGAATACTAAATGATTCGCTTTAAGCACGGCCTATTCCTCATTAGATTGAGACTTATTTTTCCAATTATCCCACACATCTGAGGGTTGTTCTGGTCTGGGTTTTGATTTTAGATTCTCGTGAGCGTTTAATTTGCTAACAGTTATGACTGCGGGTGAGCGTGGCTGCTGGTCGAGTGAAATAGTTCTCTCTCGTGGTGGCAAAGCATACTGCTGATCATCGGGTCTAGGCAGGTTCTTAAATTTATACAAATAAAAACTTTCCACCTTTTCTCTGGCCCATGGTGTTTTACGAAGAAATTTCAAAGACGATTTTATACTGGGATTACTCTTGAAACAGTTGAGATTCATGGCGTCTGCCAAAACTTCCCAGTCGTAATGCTCTACTAATTCGGTTAACAATACTTCAAGCTTAAGGCCATGTAGTGGATTATTTTTTTGTACTTCAATCATGAATATACCTGACGCTAAAAAGATCTAAGCCGATTATTTCATGTTGTCGCTAAAAGCGCATGCTTTCTCTGTCTAAAATGCTTGTATAGACTTGTGCTGAAATACAATAGCTAAATAGCTATATGATACCTATTCTCAATAAAAATGAATCGACACTGCCAGTGTCTCCTTTAGTGTCACTCTTGTAATTGATTGTCTTGAATTTCAAGTAATTTTGCATAAGTATGTACATAATTACTTGTTTAGGTGCTCATCCATGTCAACTAATAATGCCGATCCTGATAAAAACAGAGTAGAGCCAATCGAGCGAGAACCCCTGGTTCCTATGCCTGAAGTCAACGCACTTAGCTTTGATGACCTGAAAGATTGTCTTCGTAATGGCATATCCGATTATCGCAAGGCGTGGATATTCGGTCTGTTTTTTGGTGGTGTATTTGCTATTGGCGGGATATTCATAATTCAGTCTTTGTTTGTATGGAAAAAAATCTGGATGATTTATCCTGTAATGATCGGTTTTCCATTGATTGGGCCGTTTGCTGCTGTTGGTTTATATGAAGTCAGCCGCAGACTTCAGAATGGGCAACCGTTAGTCTGGAGAGAGATCCTGACATTGGTAAGTTCTCAAGTGGGTCGTGAACTGCAATGGATGGCATTTGTGATACTCTTCATATTTTGGATATGGATGTATCAAATACGGCTTTTGATAGCACTCATACTTGGGCAAATGACTTTTTCTACCTGGCAACAATTTTTTGAGATAGTCATCACCACACCACAAGGTTTGGCATTTATAATCATTGGTCACGTGGTTGGGGCATGTCTAGCACTTTTTTTATTTTCGGTCACCGTGGTTTCTATTCCTATCTTACTTGATCGTGATCTGGATTTTATTACCGCCATGATTACGAGTGTCAAAACAGTATTTGAAAGTCCTGTCGTAATGCTGTCATGGGGAGTATTTGTCACTCTCGCCGTAATGGCATCATTTATTCCAGCGTTTCTTGGTTTGCTGGTTGTGTTACCTGTACTTGGACATACAACCTGGCATATTTATAAAAAAGCGGTGGTTTGATACTTTTTAAAAGTACATATAAATCAATTCAAGCATCAATCAATTATTATTTACTAAGCAGACTCAAGTAATAATTTCTTCGCTATCTTAAAATCAGTCTTACCACTACCCAACTTGGGTATTTCTTCAACGACCTTTATGTCAGCAGGAATCATTAAGGGATTCATGTCCGCATCCAACATTAGCTTTTTAATAGCTGCAAGCTCTATCTCTTTAGCGATAACCAGTATTACTTTTTCACCTTTTTTATCATCCGAAAGATTCACTGCAACTAATTCTAACTCTGGTTCATTCAAGGCCGAACGCACAGCCTCTTCAACAGCGGTCAGACTAATCATCTCGCCGCCCAGTTTGGCAAAACGTGAATAGCGATCTACTATTGTCAGGAAACCATCGTCATCAAGATGTCCTTTATCACCGGTTTTATACCAACGTTTTCCATCGATAATTGTAATTACTTCATTGGTCTTTTCTTCATCATCCAGATAACCCAGCATGACTTGCGAACCACCGATTAGTATTAACCCATCTTCACCAATATTTAATTCAGCTAAAGAGTCAGGATCAACGACACGAAAACTTGAACCAGGCAATGGCATTCCAACGGTCCCCTGTTTATTTCCCAATTGTACTGACCAGTAATTAACATCTAATGCATCAGGGATATTAACACTCGCAACAGGTGTCGTTTCTGTTGCACCATATCCCTCATAGATATCTTTATTGAATTTCAACTTAAAGGCATCACGCACATCCGGACTTAATTTCTCTGCCCCCGCGACTACGATACGTAACGACTCCAGCATTAGAGGATGAATGCGGCGGTTTCTGGTATAGAGTCTAAGAAATGTTGAGGTGCCACAAAAGATAGTCGCACGATATTTTGCAATCGCCTTGGCTATATTAACGGCATCGGTGGGATCGGGATGACAGATCATGGGTATACCTTCAACCAATGGCATAAAAGTGGTAACCGTTAAACCAAAAGCATGGAACAGGGGCAGACTGGCCATGACGACATCAGTGTCTTGTGTATTTAACATATCCGATATTTGTTTCAGATTCGCCATGATATTTCGATGGCTTAGCATAACGCCTTTTGGTGTGCCTTCACTGCCACTTGAAAATAAAATCGCAGCGGGAGAATCGATAGATACTTTTTTGCAGTAGAGTATTTTTAATATCCCTGCAGGTAAGATTAGGGCTGTTATGAATGTATATAGACTGGTCGCTTTACTGATCTCCAGTTTCAAGTCTTCCATGTAGATCATGTGGCTATCAGAAAAGACATCATTAAGATCGACACCTTTTTTAGCCAGCTTTTCAATGAACTTGCGCGAGGTATATATCGTTTTAATATCTGCTTTTGTAACCGATGCGGCCAATGCTTCACGACTGGCAGTGAAGTTCAGATTAACCACCGTCTTGCCACGAATTACTGCTGCCATGTTGGCAATACTACCGGCATTGCTGGTCGGCAATAACAAACCGACGTTTTGTTCTTTGGAATAATGTTTAATTAATCGAGAAAAACATATCACTGCGGTCAGGAATTTAATTCCATTCAATGGACCAGCTAATGAATCGGCAACCATTAGTTCATCACTATTACGTTTTGCGGTATCAATGAATGCCATACCGATAGTCGGCAGATCACTGGTATAGTGTTCCCAGGAATCTATAGACAGGTCAAACACACGTCTTTTCAAATCTTCGGTGCTTGTATTAATTGGCAAAGTCTTTCCGAAGGCAACAATTATGTCGCTTTTGATTCCACTACTGCGCAGATTCTTAAGTTTTTCACTTGAACGAGAGAACCAACTGCCCCATAAACCACGTAAATAGAATGGCAGAATTACAGCATTGGCATCTTCCGCTGCTTTTTCAAAGCCGCGTTGGAATTCTGCTAACTGGCCAGTACGGCTTATTGTTCCCTCAGGAAATAAACACACCGCGTCACCGTTATTTAGACTGTTATTGATTTCTTTAAGTGCAGTGCGGGTTGCACCTGAAGCGATTGGTATCACATTAAAAATATTTAGAAACCATTTCAGATACCATCGTTCATAAATATTCCGAATCATGAGAAACCTTATTGGACGGGGTGAAGCCATCTGGATTATACCCCAATCGATCCAGCTAATATGATTACCCAGCATCAATACGCCACCTGTTTCTGGCATATTTTTCAGACCTAATACCTGAAGACGATAACGATGCCCGATTATGTAACTTACAATAAATCGCACTAAGGATTGCGGTAACTTATATACGGTATATATCGTTCCGGTTATGGCAACGACTAATAAAATAGTGAATAAACCAAGACTGCCCATACCATAAAATGCGAACAGTACAGTTAAGCCAAGAAAACTTAACATCACTGTATTCTGAATAAGATTGCTCCCGGCAAGTACGCGCCCGAGTTCATCTTCTTCTGCATGAAACTGGATCAATGCATTTAATGGTGTTAACAGGAAACCGCCGAACATGCCCCAGGCCAGAAAATTAATTGCTTGCAGATATTCATTACCCAGACCTGGCAAAATAAATAAACACAAGGCAATACCAATTGAACCCACCGGGATCATGCCTGTTTCAATATGTGTTCTTGAAATTCGACCTGCAATGATGGAACCTAACATGATACCTATGCCCGCACAGGCCAGAGTGCCCTGTATTATAATAGTATTAGTAATACCCATGGTATCTTTGGCGTATGCGGGATATGCGGCTAGCATGACCTGTGATATAGCCCAAAAGATTGACAAGCCAATGATCGAGAGGAAAATAACCTCTCGCTCAAGCACAACACCTAAATTTATTTTCAGGTAATGTCCGCGTCTATATTCTTTAAAATCAAATTGCATAACCTCATCAACCGGAGTTTTCTGCGGTAATTTATAGGCAAGCACTAATTCAAAAACACTAAAGGCAACTAATGCCCAGCCTATAGGTGCAATGATTTGTATTAGTGAAGCTGTGCTATCGAATATTGTGTTTACCAGAAATTGTTCAAACAAAACAGAAAACAAAAATATTCCAGCAAGAATAGCAATGGTTGTCGTTGCCTGAACTATGCCGTTGGCGCTGGCCAGGTTATCCTTGCCAACCAATTCCTTAATGTAGCCATATTTAGAGGGGGAATAAAATGCACTTTGTAATGCCAGTAAAAAAGTCATGCCAAACGCTGGCCAAAACCAGCCTAGATAATAGAAAAGTGTAATACAAAGCGTAATACCAACAGCAACCCAGGCACTGATGCGCATGACAATATTTTTTGGGTATTTATCAGAACAAAAACCGGCTGGTGAAATAAGTAAAATGAAAGGTAACAGGATAAGCGCGTTTACAATAGCTGTTAAGACGATTTGTTCTTGTCCATCATAAATCTTGAAGACCGTGTTCTGAATTATAATCTTATGGCCTAAATCGACAAAGGCATTTAGAAAGACCACCGCAATATAAGGTAAAAAACCACGGTACTTAAATAGATAGGCCATTCAATTATTCTCCTTCCATTATGGAGATAATTATTTCCTTTAAATCAGATATTCATCAATAATTTGAGAATAATAAACCGATCTTTAACTAAAAGGATTCCTCAAAACAATCGTTTCAACACGATCAGGACCAGTGGAAATAATATCAATAGGTACACCCGTTACCTCAGCTAAACGGTCCAGGTAATCACACGCCTTCCCGGGTAAATCTTTATACTCTTTTACGCCGACGGTAGATGTCTGCCAACCGGGATGTTCTTCATAAATTGGTTTACATCTGGCGAAAGCTTCAGCACCGATGGGAGGCATATCAATCGTTTTTCCATCATATTCATAGCCGATACAAATCTTTATGGTTTCTAACGCATCAAGTACATCCAGCTTGGTAATACATAACCCGGTGAGACTGTTGATTTGGGCTGATCGTCGTAATGCAACCGCATCAAACCATCCACAACGTCGTGGTCGTCCGGTTGTTGCACCGAACTCATTGCCTACTTTAGCGATGTGTTTGCCAATATCATCATGTAATTCGGTAGTAAATGGTCCTGAACCGACACGGGTTGTGTAGGCCTTGGTAATACCCAGAACATAATCAAAGTGACATGGACCAAATCCTGTTCCAGTTGCCGCACCACCTGCAGTTGTATTGGAAGATGTAACATACGGATAGGTGCCGTGATCAATATCCAGCAAGGTGCCCTGCGCACCTTCAAACAACAGGTTCTTACCCTGTTGATACAATTCACTAAGTCGACTACCTGTATCAGCAATCATAGGTATCAATTGCTTTGCTAAATTACGTATATCATCAAGACATGTCTGATAATCAATAGCGTCGCAATGATAATAATTTGTCAGCATGAAATTATGGTATTCCAGAATTTCCTTTAATTTTTTAGCCAGACATTCGTAATTAAGCAAATCGCCAACACGAAGGGCGCGTCTAGCCACCTTGTCTTCATATGCAGGTCCAATACCCCTGCCCGTAGTACCGATCGCATCCTTACGCTTGGCTTTTTCGCGGGCTTGGTCAAGTGCTATGTGGTAAGGCAGGATTAAGGTACAAGCTTCACTAATCTTTATTAAAGAACGTGCTGGAATGTTATTGCTCTCCAACATTTCGATTTCTTCCATCAAAGCATGCGGACTAAGAACGACGCCATTACCGATGAGGCATTCAACGCCATTATGCAAAATACCTGATGGAATCAGATGCAAGACAGTTTTCTTGCCTTCTATAACAACAGTATGTCCGGCATTATGACCACCTTGAAACCGTACCACCGCAGCAACGTCTTCGGTTAGCAGGTCAACTATCTTACCTTTGCCTTCGTCACCCCATTGGGTACCCAGCACAATTATATTTTTGCCCATTTAATTTTTCTTTTTAATATTAAGTAATATCTTTGGTGATCCACTCACCTTTTTCTAACACGAGTTGTTGATCACAATTCATGTCACTCGCGGATGCCTGTTGACCATCCAATTCCACGACAACTATTTTGCCTGATTCACGCAGCGAATTAATTTTTTCAGTTAGTGCAGAATCTCCCGATGCAGGCGCAAAAATCCTTGGTGGTGAATTCTTTACAATTGTTTGTTGCTTTAATAAAGATTTTACATCTGTACTAAACCCGGTTGCGGGTCTGGCGCGGCCAAAAGCGCTTCCAATATCATCATAGCGTCCACCAAAAGCAAGACCATCACCTTCGCCCGGAACAAATGCGGTATAAACCATACCGGTATGATAGTGATAGCCACGTAACTCCGCCAGATCGATATTGATAGAAACATCTGCATGCCCGGTTATCGATTCGGATAATGCTTTTATCTCATCCAGGTATTGCCCAATATCAGGTGAAAAATTCTTGAAGTATTTTTTAGCGTCATCCAACACTGAAACATCGCCATTAAAATCGATCAATTCGAGTAATGCCTTGCTGGATGCATCGTTAACTTTCCATTCTTTATATAAGGACTTTAATTCATCCTTCGCTTTACGCTGCAATGCTTCGAAAACCTCTGCTTGTTGTGTAATAGTCAGGGAAGAGTTAGCGCTTAAGGTTCGAAATAATCCAATGTGGCCAAAATCGATATACGTCTGGTTAATACCCAGCTGGTTAAGCGTTGCCAGCATCAACTTAACGATTTCAATATCGCTTGCAACACCAGAATGTCCGTAAAGCTCTGCACCTACTTGCAACGGCGCACGAGTGTCGCCGGATTTTCCGGGACGTGTGTGTAGGACAGAACCAAGATAACAGAGGCGTGTCGGAGTATCGCGTTTTAACAAATGCGCATCGATACGTGCCACCTGTGGTGTAATATCGGCGCGTACACCCATTAAACGACCACTTAGCTGATCGGTTAATTTAAAGGTTTTAAGATCAAGATCCTCACCTGTACCAGTCAGTAATGATTCCAGATATTCAACCATGGGTGGAATAACAAATTCATAACCCCAGGTAGAAAACAGATCAATAATCTTTCTACAGAGTTGTTCGAGTTCGATTGCCTTTGGGGGCAAAATCTCTTCAACACCTTCAGGCAGTAACCAGCGATTAGTAATAGTCATAATTTAATTAACGAACAATATATAACAGTATCAAACCAGCCGACATGCTGCTAATACCTAAAAACCGTAATGTCTTGTTATCCATTTGAATCGCTGTCAAAAATACTTTACGGAGTCCTTCAGGATTCAGAAATGGCATCAGACCTTCTATAATAAATACTAAAGCAAGTGCAGCTAAAAGATCAGAAAAATTAATATCAATCAATCTTCTTCACCATATTATATTTAAACAGATATTTTAAACTCTAAGCCGTTTATAACGCTGACTATTTTCCTTTAGAGTTATTAAAGTACCTGAAGAAATCTGACTTAGGTTCAAGCAGTAAAATATCATTACCGTTATTGAAACTATTCTTATAGGCATTCAAACTGCGATAAAGTGAATAGAACTCTTCATCTTTAGTATAGGCTGCAGCATATATCTCTGTAGCCTGAGCATCACCTTCACCGCGGATAATTTCAGCATCACGATAGGCGTTGGCCAGAATAATCTCACGTTCCCGATCAGCATTAGCTCGAATTCGTTCCGCTGCTTCAGAACCACGTGCACGAAAATCTTTAGCTACTCTGTTACGTTCAGCGCGCATACGTTCATACACTGAATTACTGACTTCAGTTGGAAGATCGATTCGTTTGGTACGTACATCAACAACCGTTATACCCAGCTCCTGTGGCAAATTTGAAGTACTGGCTGTAACAACACTCAGGATCTGGGTGCGTTCTCCTGCGACTACTTCCTGTACAGTGCGCGCACCAAATTCATCGCGTAACGCACGATTAATACGTTGCCCCAACAAACCATTGGCATAAAGTACATCACCGCGTGTCGCCGTATAAAACTTCTCAACGTCGGTAATACGCCATTTTACATAGTAGTCAACAATCACATCTTTCTTTTCAATTGTCAAAAAGCGTTGCGGCTCCTGGTCAAGATTCAAAAGACGTTTTTCAAATTTCTGAGCTACATTGACCAGCGGCAACATGAAATGTAAACCGGGTTCATCATCAGACCGTTGTATTTCTCTAAATTTAAAAACCAATGCCTGCTCCCATTGGTTTACTATGAAAACAGATGAATACGCAATGACTGCGATAACAAATAATGGAATTAGAACTTTAGGATTCAAAGGCATTAGCGTACTCCCCTGAGTCGTTCATCAAGTCTCTGTCTTATATCGTTGGTACTCGATGATGATGTGGTGGATTCGTTGAAATCTGGAGCAGAAATCTTTGAATTATTGTTTTGTCGCTTCTCAATCAATTTATCTATAGGTAAATACATCAGACTATTGCCATTATCATTATCAATAAGTACTTTATTGGTATTAGTAAAAACTGATTCAATTGCATCCAAATAAAGTCTTTCACGTGTGACTTCCGGAGCACGTTGGTATTCAGCTAACAGTTGTTCGAAACGATTCGCTTCACCCTCAGCCTTGGAAATAATACGTGATTTATAACCATTCGATTCTTCACGCAAGCGTGCGGCGCCACCGCGTGCTCTTGGCAAAATGTCATTTCGATAAGCCTCGGCTTCATTAACCTGGCGCTGCTCATCCTCACGTGCCTTGATAGCATCATCAAATGCCGCCTTAACTTCTTCTGGCGGTTTAGCGGGCTGCATTTCCGCTGTGGAAATATAAATGCCAGTTTTATAATCACCCAGTGTTTCCTGTATCAATGATTGTATTCTTTCGGCAATTTCGCTTCGCCCTTCGGTTAAAACAAAATCCAGTTTGCTCTTGCCAATCACTTCACGCACCGAGCTTTCAGTCACCTGTCTAAGCGTTGCTGCTGGAGAATACACATTAAACAGATATTCTGTTGCATCACCAATTCGCCATTGCACAGCAACTTCAACGTCGACGATATTTTCATCCTGAGTCAGCATCAGTGCTTTATGTGTAATCGAACGGACTTGACCGACATTCACCTTTTCTACCTGTTCTATCGGTCTCGGAAAACGTATATTCAAACCAGGTTCAAGCGTATCAACATGTTCTCCAAAACGTAGTACTACACCACGTTCCTGTTGATCGATGAGATAAGTCATATCAAAGGCCAGCCACATTAATAAGAGAATCAAGCCCATCAAAAATGGAAACATGGAATTGCTGTCACCGATTTTACCGGGACGCCCGCCAAAAATACCGCCAAGGCCTTTTTGCATTTTCCTGACTATCTCATCGAGATCAGGTGGACCATCTCCATCACCTCGGTTACCCCAGGGATCTTTACCTTTATTGTTATCAGGTGGTTCATTCCAGCCCATATATTCTTTCTCCGACGAAAATTAAAGGTATTTTTAGTAATACCGTATTTGTAAATTTAAAAAATGAATTTGTAAACGATCTTAATAGCGAGCCGGTAATGACTGCAACTGTGATAAATCCAGACTCGCTTCTTCACATAGCTTATGCAATCTGAATTCTTCAAGTTCTACTTCCATTGTCCAACCGCCTTTTTCATTCGCATCATCATATCTAACTGCCCCAAGATCAAATAATTTTGCCCTTAACTGACCCGCAGTTACCGGCAAATTCAGGTAAAGTGGTTTAGTGTTATGACATAATTGCTGTTCAATATTCTCTCGTAATAGTTCAATACCCTTGCCCGTATGCGATGACAGCCATATTCTTGTATTAGGGTAATTATCAGCATGTTCTATATGAGCCGTTTGCTCTGCATATTTATCAATCTTGTTATAAACCTCTATTTGGGGCACATTTGACGCATCAATCATCTCAATTACCTTATTGACCTCATCAATGCGTTGCTGCCGTTGTTCATGATCAACATCTATAACGTGTATCAATAAATCAGCTTCTCTAACTTCTTCCAGTGTCGCCTGGAATGACTCAACCAGATCATGTGGCAAATCACGAATAAATCCCACTGTGTCTGTCAATATCACATTTCTTCCAGAATCCATCTCAACCCGCCTTAATGTCGGGTCTAGTGTTGCAAACAATTGGTTCGCAGCCCTGACATCAGCACCGGTTAATCGATTGAACAATGTAGATTTACCAGCATTGGTATAACCAACAAGAGAAATGACTGGCACATCATTTTTCTTACGTTGCTGTCGGCTCAAAAAACGCTGCTTACGTACTTTTTCCAGACGCTGATGAATCAATTTAATTCGAAACCCCACCAATCGTCGATCCGTTTCAAGCTGGGTTTCACCTGGTCCTCTCAGACCTATACCACCTTTTTGACGTTCAAGGTGTGTCCAACCTCGAATTAATCGAGTGGACAAATGTTGTAGTTGAGCCAATTCAACCTGCAATTTACCTTCATAACTTCGCGCACGTTGCGCAAATATATCTAAAATCAATCCAATCCTGTCAATAACACGAACATTCATGTGTTTTTCCAGGTTACGTTCCTGTGCCGGAGTCAGAGGATGATTAAAGATAACAACATCAGCATTAAGCTGTTCGACCTGAGCAGTAATCTCATCCGCTTTTCCTTTGCCAACAAATAGCTGAGCATCCGGCCTTTGACGAGGAGCAATGATTGAACCAATTACATCCAGCCCGGATGAGTCAACTAATTGAACAAATTCATTAAATGCATCATCCGCCGTAGATTTATTAAAATCGACGTAAACGATTAAGGCACGCTGAATGTCAGCGGATTTTGATTCCAAATGCTTACCAGATTATTTTAATTGAGATCACGCCTCTTCGCCGGATTCATCATCCGAACGCGGAAGTTTGACGTTTCTAGCAGGTACAATTGTTGACACAGCATGTTTGTATACTAATTGGCTCACCGAATTTTTTAGTAGTATCACAAATTGATCGAATGATTCTACTTGTCCTTGTAACTTTATGCCATTGACCAAAAAGATGGATACCGGGATACGCTCTTTTCTAAGAGCATTCAAAAAAGGATCCTGCAATGAGTGCCCCTTACTCATAATAATTCTCCTTCCAATATAATTATTCTTATTTGTATTGTCGCCAAAACCTACGACCATTTTTATTTATTATCCATCAAGTATATTACAAATGGGATAGTTTTACGGTTAATTATCGAGATTTTTGAGAATTTCAGTAAAAATTCCGCTTTTATAGGGATCATACCATTTTGCATTGCTTTCAGACCTGCACCAGGTGATTTGTCGCTTTGCCAATTGCCGTGTGGCAACTATGGCATATTCCTGCATTTCATCAAAACTACATTCGCCGTCTAGATAGCGCCATATCTGCCTGTAGCCCACAAGACGCATTGATGGCAGGGCTAATGACAAATCACCCCGATGATATAAAGCTTCTACCTCCTCAATAAGTCCCGACTTCAACATCTGTGAGAATCGTTGTTTGACTTTCTCATGCAATATTGAACGATCATCAGGCACCAGGATGATTTTCTTGATGGGGTATGGAAAATCTTGCTTTTGTTCTTCAGAGATCAATGTGGATAGTGTTTTTCCTGTAATTTCATAGACTTCTAACGCACGTTGGATTCGCTGAGGGTCATTTTCACTAATGCGGTTAGCCGCTTCTGGATCAATTTTATGTAATCTGGCATGTAGGCTTTGCCAGCCTTCTGCTGCTGCTTCCGCTTCAAGCCTCACCCGTATCCTAAAATTAGCTTCTGGTAAGTCTGCCAATCCTTGTTCAAGTGCCCGAAAATACAAGCCGGTACCGCCCACGAGGACAGGCGTCTTGTTATTATTCAGGATTTCCCTGATCGCTGAGTTTGCATCTTCCTGAAACAGTGCTGCTGAATATGATTCGAGCGGGTCACAAATATCAATTAAGCGGTGTGGTGCCTTAGCCAATAATGCTTTATCCGGTTTGGCAGTACCTATATCCATACCGCGATAAACCATTGCTGAATCGACGCTAATAATTTCACAATCGATATTGTCATTTAAATATACGGCCAAATCCGTTTTACCGGTGGCAGTCGGGCCCATAATGAAAATCACAGAATTTGAATCATTCATGATTTACTTTTTAAGTAATGTCGACAATGAATCAATATCAAGTTTCCGCCAGGGTAATGTCGGCAATTCACAAACACCATTTTCAAAAATAAGAATATCATTAACTAATTGTTCCAGACTTTTATCATCTAATGCTGTACCAGAGTCATTTACATGTTGCGCTAGTTTACGTGCAATAAATTCGTCTGAATTATTTTTCATCAGTGCTTCAAGAAAATCGTTAAGTAATGAGATCGACTCCGAATAAATTAATTGAATCGGTATTGCGCGAATTAATACCTGATCAGGTGTGATCTGTTCTAATTCAAATCCCCACCGTTGAATTTTTATGTTTTGTTTAATCAAAAATTGAAGTTTGGTCTGGCTTAATTCACATGCTACTGGAACAAGAATGGGGCGCTTGGTAATACTATTAGAAAAGTAGTGTTGAAGCAGGCTTTCTGCTGTTATTACAATTCTGGCTTTTGCAATATCAATTAAATATGAATCATTGTTGACTCTGGCAACAATAAATTGATCTGACAATAAAGTTAAATATTTTACCGATAGTTTATTCCTGTCAAGGATATCGCTTTGTTTAAATTCGGATGCGCGATAAACATTAACAGTTTCGCTAATATTATGTTGCACATGCGTATTATCGTCGGCATAACGTACATCACTTTCTACACTGATTACCGGTTTATTCAAGTATGACAACAAACTACTATAAATAAAATCATGAATATTTCTGGTCTCAGAAAAACGGACCTCAGACTTTGCAGGATGAACATTCACATCTACCATGCATGGGTCTAATTCAAGATGTAATACATAACTGGGATAACGGCCTATGGCAATGCGGTCATCATAGGCTAACCTTAAAGCATGATTTACATGCTTATCATGCACAATACGACCATTAACATAAAAATATTGTCTATCTGATTGGCTGCGTGCTACCTCACTCAAGCCCAACCAGCCCCATAAATGTAAACCTTCTTTTTTTGAATCAACACGGACACTATTATTAAGAAATGACCGACCACAAACACTATGAACACGCTGCTCAATATTATCCTTACATGCAGGTAAACTGAATAAAGAATGATCGTTATGTTTAACGAATATACCGGTTGAAAAATGGCTTAGTGAGAGTGCTCGTATCAAGGCCTGTATGTGTAAATACTCGGTTTTTTCAGATTTCAAAAATTTACGACGACCTGGTGTTGAATAAAAAAGATCATTTACTTCTACTGTTGTACCTACCTCATGCGCTGCCGGTTTAATCAGATTTTTATTATCGATACACCATGCTTGCTCAGTGCCATCAAGACGTGACGTCATTTTAAAACGTGAGACGGAGGCAATGCTTGGGATAGCCTCACCCCTGAAGCCCATACTGACTATCTGTGATAAGTCTGAGAACGCTGATAATTTACTGGTAGCATGGGCTTGTAATGCCAATTTCAGATCATCTTTATGTATGCCCTGACCGTTATCACGTACCCTTATTAGGCTTACGCCTGCGGCTTCCAGGTCGATATGTATTTGTGTTGCAGCAGCATCAATACTATTTTCAATTAATTCTTTTACTACCGATGCAGGCCGTTCAATTACTTCGCCAGCGGCTATCTGGTTAGCGACTGCGACGGAGAGTTTGTGAATACGAGGAACACTTACAATATCTGACATAAACCGTATGATACGGCAGGCAAGTGTGAAAGGTGAAGTGTAATAACTTAAAGACTGAAACGTAGTGACCAATTAAACATACTGTTTAAGGTCCAAAAAGAATTGCTAGGTACCGCTGCTGCTTCCTGGAATATTGATAGTTTGACCTACTCGCACTAAATCACCTTTTATATCGTTGTATCTGCGCAAGGTATCTGCACTCACTCGATAATGTTGGGCAATAGTTGACAATGTTTCTCCACGCTCAATGATATGTTTACGAGAAGCGAGTAATGTCCCTTCCGGTGCAAAGTCACGAAAATAACCACGTAATCCAACGACAATAGCGTTAGCCATATCAGTACGATGCTTTTTACTCGTCAACTTTCGCTCTTCCTGCGGATTCGAAATAAAAGCTGTTTCGATTAAGATTGAGGGAATATCAGGTGACTTTAAAACTGCAAAACCGGCCGATTGAACACTATGTTTATGTACTTTACCAATACTCTTTAAACCTTTGAGTACACGATCAGCAATATCTATACTCGCTTCAAGACTAGCGGTTTGTGATAAATCCAATAATACTGAAGCCAACACATCGTCTTTGTTATCCAGACTAACACCACCAATCAGATCAGACGCATTTTCCGATTCAGCCAGCCACTTCGCTGCTTCACTACTCGCGCCTCTTTTTGATAATACATAGACCGATGATCCATGTACTCTGGAATCGCGAAAAGCATCTGCATGGACCGACATAAATAAATCTGCTTTGTATTCGCGAGCGGTATCAATCCGTTTGCGTAATGGCATGTAGTAGTCACCTTTACGTATCATGACTGCACGCATGCCCCGTTCTTTATTAATTACATCTACAAGTTGTTTCGAAATCTCAAGAACGACATTTTTTTCATAGACACCACTCGGACCCCTCGCGCCCGGATCTTCACCACCATGTCCGGCATCAATTGCAATAATGACATCTCGCAGCCGATTAGCTGCGGTAAGTTCTTCTTTGATCTCGGTTGTTTTTATTTCATCGCCTTCCGTACCAATCAGGTCAATAACCAGACGATGGCCGTACTGTGAATTGGGTTTTAATTGGAAACTTTTATGTTTTACAAATTTTTTCAGATCCAGAACGATGCGAAGATCATTGTCATTACGTGCACCTGAACGTATGGCCTGTAAATATTTATCTTCATTTCCAGGCTGAGCGGGTTTTTTTGACATTGAGGTCTGTTTGAGATCAATTACAGTACGGTAGGGCGCTGTTAACATCGACAAATTATGTTCTACCGGACCACTGACATCGAATACAACACGGGTGCTATCAGGCGCGGCCCAAACCCGGACATTATCGATCGTCACCGACTCAGCCAAGACTGATGATGATAGAAAAACGAAAATATTAAATAAACACAATCGCATTTTCGCTGACCTAAATTTTGATCCTATTATTTGTTGAATTGCTTTGATCATTAATAGTTTCAAGTTTTTTTTAAAAAAGCAACCTATATCCATGTTTTTTATGAATAATAGTATAAATAAATTAACTGTCAACTAATACGAAAAGAGGTTTTATGAGGATAGGTTAGAAATTTTTTGAAATAAACTCAGCCGCTACCGATGCAAATTCTATTTCAACGGAACGACCTGTATCTGCATACTTGAAAGATAAAATAATATCAGCCGCTGGAAGCACAGCCGCACCATATTCTGGCCACTCAAATAAACAAACCGAATTACCATCGCAATAATCACGAATACCCATGGCTTCAAGTTCTTCAGGGTCATTAATCCTATATAAATCAAAGTGATAAACATTTTTCCCGGCAATTGTATAAGGCTCTACCAAGGTATAGGTAGGACTTTTTACTGTGCCTTCATGGCCCAAAGCATTTAACAATCCTCGCACAAATGTGGTCTTACCGGCACCGAGTTCACCGTTCAGAAAGATTAGCTCGCCACCTTGTAAGTGGCTGGCTATCTTCGCACCTAAGGCTATCGTCTCTGACTCATCTTCCAGCAAAAATAGCATTATTCAAGATTCACCAAATTACGTAAATGCGGCATCAGGTCCATTGCCATCAAACCACGCTCACCAGCCTTGGCGGCTCGATCTGCTGCATCTGCATGCAAACAAACTCCTAATTTAGTAGCATGGTTTATTTCAATACCTTGAGCAATCAAACCGGCAATAACACCCGTCAATACATCCCCCATTCCACCTGAAGACATCCCGGGGTTACCCGCATGACAAATTGATAATTGACCTTCTGTATCTGAAATTAATGTCCCACAGCCTTTAAGTACGACGGGACCTGTATATTGTTTATGTAACATTCTTATGGCGTTAAAACGATCACTTTGAATACATTTAGAATCAGTTTTTAGTAAGCGTGCTGCCTCACCCGGATGTGGTGTCATTACCCAATTATCGGCAGCATGACCTTCCTCGGATAATAGATTCAGAGCGTCTGCATCGATCACAATAGGAAGATGTGATTCAAGTACACGTGCAAATAATAGTTTTGCCCATTCTGACTGACCTAAACCGGGACCTATTGCTATTACAGAAGCCCGCTTGATCAAGGGCATCAATGCATCTAGCGATTCGACACCATGAGTCATAATTTCGGGGCGCATAGCGCTGAGCACACTGGCATGTGTTGAACGTGTTGCAATACTGACTAAGCCAGCACCGACGCGTGCAGCAGCCTCCGCTGCCATGCGTGCCGCACCGATATAGCCTTCATCACCACCCACGACAAGAACATGACCAAAGTGTCCTTTATGTGAATTTCTATATCGCGGAATTAAGACTGAATTCAGTTCATCAAACACTAATCTGGTGGCAGTCGGATTGCCGACAGTTAAATAGACCTCTTCCGGTACTTCAAGGTTATTGAATTTAATCTGACCTGATACAGCAAGACCATCATTCGTAAACATACCCTGCTTTAAACCTATGAACGTAGCAGTGACATCAGCGTGAACGGCAACCTTCATGCGATTACCCGTATCCGCATCCAATCCTGACGGGATATCGATTGAGAGCACCTTGGCTACTGAAGTATTAATCGCGTTTATAGCGTCAAAACACTTTCCTTCTACATCCCGATCTAATCCGGTGCCAAACATTGCATCGACAATGACATCGACACTATCAAAGGATGTGGATAAAAATTTACTCGGGTTAACCTTTGTTGTTAATAAATCGCTATAGGCTTTGGCTGCATCACCCTTGAGATTGTCAGGATTAAACATATTAATAACAAAAACTTGTTTACCATCTTCCTTTGCCAATTTAGCCAGGAGATAGCCATCACCCGCATTATTACCGCCGCCACAAACAACACCTATGGATTGTGCTTCTGGCCAACATTGTTTCAGTACTGCATAACTAAAAGTGGCAGCACGTTGCATCAGGATATAACCAGCGATACCCAGTTCTTCAATAGCAATACGATCAAGCTCCCGAACTTGCCCGGCAGAATATAAATTAACCGGCAAGTTTTGTTTTACATAGGGCATATTAAATTTTGAAGACGTGTTCGCGATAAAACTTCAATTCACTGATCGAGTCTCGTATATCGTCCATGGCAAGATGGCTACCCTGTTTAAGATAGCTTTCTTTTTTAGGTGCCCAACGCTTCACAATCTCTTTAATCGTACTCACATCCAGATTCCGATAATGAAAATAAGCCTCTAATTTTGGCATCAAACGGTGCATAAACCGACGATCCTGACATATACTATTACCGCACATGGGTGATATTCCCTCAGGAACGAACTTCTTGAGGAATTCCAGTGTCGAACGTTCAGCTTCAGCAACGCCATATGGACTATTCTTGATTCTTTCTACCAAACCTGATTGATTATGTTGTCGTGTATTCCACTCATCCATTTGATTCAGTATTTCATCAGTTTGAAAGATCGCCATTATCGGCCCTTCGGCCAAAATGTTAAGCTGTGAGTCGGTAACAACAGTGGCTATCTCAATGATAAAATCATTATCCGTATCAAGACCGGTCATTTCCAGGTCAATCCATATGAGGTTATTTTCAGAATATGACATTATGTATCCAGATTTTGTTTGATTAACGAATTTTAAACACTATTTACTATATATGAACATATTTAGTTACTTATTACAGAATAGACTTTAATTATCCGGGAGATAATAGCCACGTGAACCTTTTTACCAGTATTTTTTTAATCTGCCTGAGTGCGAGCATTATTGTGCAGTGGTTTCTTGTGCAACGACATATCAAGCATATTCGTTCTAACCGTGAAAATGTACCCGAAGCCTTCAATGACAAGATTCCGGTAGAAGCGCATCACAAGGCCGCCGACTATACCCAGGCCAAGGTAAAAACTGGCCTGGCAGAGCTCATCATAGGAGCAGCATTTTTATTGTTATGGACTTTAGCAGGAGGATTGCAATTGCTGGATGATGCGTGGCGCTCGCTTGGTTTATCTGAATTATGGACCGGTGTTGGTTTAATCCTAAGTGCGTTTGCTATCATGTCTATACTCGATTTACCCATGTCAATTTATCGTACCTTCAAACTGGAACAATCTTTTGGTTTCAATAAAATGACGCCCAAAATCTTTATTATCGATCTAGTAAAAAATGCATTCGTAGGATTACTGATCGGTACCCCACTATTAGTACTGATACTCTGGATCATGGAAAATAGCGGCAACTATTGGTGGCTATATGTCTGGGCAACCTGGCTAAGTTTTAGTTTATTGATGATGTGGGCCTACCCGGCATTCATTGCTCCAATGTTTAATAAATTCAGACCTCTTGATAATGAAGAATTAAAGACACGAATAGAAAACCTGCTTAAGCGAAATGGATTTAAAAGTCAGGGTATCTTTGTAATGGATGGTTCAACTCGTTCAACTCATGGTAACGCGTACTTCACCGGTCTTGGTGCAAACAAACGCATTGTTTTCTTTGATACGCTGGTCGATGAACTTAGTTATGACGAAATTGAAGCTGTGCTCGCGCACGAACTGGGGCATTTTAAGTGTAACCATATTCGTAAACGAATCTCGGTTTTAGGAACCGTGTTTTTAATTGGATTAGGTATACTCGGTTGGTTGATTAATGAACCCTGGTTTTATAATGGCCTTGGCGTGGAGCAAGCATCGACCTATATGGCGTTGATTTTATTTGTAATAGCATCACCCGCGTTTACCTTTTTCCTACAGCCTTTGTTTTCATTTATTTCCCGTCAACATGAATTTGAAGCCGATGATTTTGCTGCGGGTCAGGCACAGACAGAAAACCTGATTACAGCATTGGTGAGTTTATATCGTGAAAATGCGAATACATTAACACCGGACCCACTATATTCGGCGTTTCATGATTCACATCCACCTGCACCTATCAGGATTGCACATTTGAAAAGTAAATTCGCATGAAACCGGTTCATCATATTCTGCTAATGCACTCAATAATACTCTTGTTATTGAGTGCGCCGACACATGCTTTCGATATCGACAATGGTAAGGCACTTCATGATGAAAACTGTGTCCGTTGTCACGACTCATCTATGTACACACGTAAAGATAGAAAAACCAAAGATTACGCATCGCTCCGGGAACGTGTGGTTCAATGCGAAATTATGACCGAGTTGATTTGGTTTGAAGAAGAGATTGATGATGTTACCGCTTATTTAAACCATGCGTTTTTTCATTTTAATATGGAAAAATAAAATACCTGAGATACTTAAAATCACATTACAGGTTCTAGCTCATTTTGAATATGTTGGCCAATATACTTAATGGATTTACCTTCGAAATTCTTAAACATCAAACCAAAGGCTACGTCTTCTTCTAAACCACCGGGAATAATAACGAAATAATAAATTTTGCAAGTAACATTAATTTTCCTTTGCTCATCATCTACAGGTAATAAAAATCCTGCTTTAATAGTCACATTATCATTGATATTAATTCTTTTACCGCCCGGATTTAATTTTGCAGCGACATGTCTATTACATCTTATTTGCAAACCATCAGGAGAAATATCATAGATACTGGCTGTGATAGTTTCATTACTTTCAAGTGATAAGGTAATCGGCAGTCTGGTCTTTATCCTGGGATAACTTCTTGACTCTTCATAAAAATCGCAGGTTTGATTGATTTGGCTGGTATTCATTCTGGCGGCTCCACACAAATAGATTATTAATGTGGAGAATATGGTGTGACCGGATGTATCTAACAAGCGTTGCTGCACAATTTTGTGACCCATGCACATTCACGATTATTAGTTGTGAAGCACATCACATAAACATAACACTATAATCAATCTTATAAATGAACTGAAACAAATAAGTATTATGAAATTAATTCTGAACTGATATTGTAGAAATTCTTTTTGGTTTTCCCTTCGTGATATTTATCATATTGCCAAGCAACATAAAGCTTGCTCCCAGAAGTACCGTAACCTCAAATGGCTCGTTGTAAAAAATCACACCTGCAATTGCGATCAAGGGTAATCGCAAGAAATCCAGCGTAACAACAATACCCGCTTCGGCCAGTTTCATGGCATTAGTAATGCAATGATGACCGGTTAATGCTGAAAAACCAATAATACTCAACCAGAACCACTGGCTAATATTTGGCAATATCCAATCATCAATGGTCAACAGAAAGGCAATAGGAAGTTGTATCAAACACATGTAAAAAAGCACGGTTAAAGAATCTTCAGTGCGAGACAATGATTTAGTTGTGACATGTGAAATTGAATAGCCAATTGCTGCTGCCAGGACAACCAAAGAAGCATATTCAACTATTTCGACACCGGGATTTAAAATCACATAGACTCCCAACAAGCCACATAAAACTGCAATAACTTTTCTTGTTGTTATACCTTCTTTCAAAAATATTCCAGCAATAATTAATGTCCAGATTGGCACAGTAAACTCCAGCGCAAAAACATGCGCCAAAGGTAATAATCCAAGTCCAAGAAACCAGCCATACTGTCCAATGAAATGAAAAAAATTACGTACAATATGTAATTTTATTCGTTGAGTTGAAAAAAGTTGCCGTTTTTGGCTTCTAAATATTATTAGCGTAATGATGACCAGTCCGATCACACTACGATATAAAAGAATCTGAATAGTGGAAATTTCACCTGCCAATTCCCGTGCACCAATTGCCATCAGGCTTAGAGAAAGCAAAGCTCCCATCATCCAGAAGAACACATTCATTACGTTTTATCACTCAAAGACACTTTATTAAAATAGTGTTCCCCTGAAATAACTAATAAGGTCCCAACAGGAATCATTGTCACGGATATGATTAAACGCACACTTACAATTAAATTTAAAAGCACTGTTTTAACTTTATTATTGAAAAGCATTAAGTGTCTTTGATGTTTGAATTAAATCTTTAAAAGAAGTGTTATCTTTAAATTTAAAAAATTGGCTAAATCTGTTTTCTACCATCCAGTGCATGAGCGATTGTCAAGCTATTGGAATATTCAAGTTCACCACCCATGGGTACGCCATGTGCAATTCGTGATACTTGTTTGCCACGTGCCTTAACCATTTCACTAATAAAATGTGCTGTGGCTTCACCTTCGACGGTACTGCTTGTGGCGAGTATTACTTCTGCCAACTGTTCTTCGTCCAGTAACTTTGGTAATTCATTCAATCCTATATCATCTGGTCCAATTCCATCCAGTGGTGATAAATGACCAAGCAGAACGAAATATCGTCCCCGATAATTTGCTTCTTCAATAGCATCAACATCCGCCGGATTTTCAACTATACAAAGCATGCTGTCATCACGTTTGCTATTCGCACAAAGAAGACAAAGTGAATTTTCTGTAAAAGTCCGGCAACGTTCACAATGACCTATGTTTTGCATAGCATCGGCCATAATTCTGGAGAGATGTCTTGCAGCATCACGATTACGTTGCAGAAGTTGATGAGCAATACGTTGTGCGGATTTTCTGCCAATGCCTGGCATACAGCGAAGTGCTTCCACCAGTTGCTCTAACAATGACTGTTGCATCATATACTCTGTTCAGGAACTAAAAAAATCAGAATGGCAGTTTCATTCCTGCGGGCAATCCCATGCCTGCAGTAACACTCGCCATTCTTTCCTGCGTCATTTTTTCCACACGGCGATTTGCATCATTTACAGCTGCAGCGACAAGATCTTCAATCATTTCTTTATCGTCTTTCATCAATTCAGGGTCAATAACAACTCGTTTAACATCGTGACGACCGTTCATTGTCACTTTAACCAGTCCGGCACCCGATTCACCGACGACTTCAGCGTCTGCCAGTTCTTTTTGTGCTTTTTCCATATTGGCCTGCATCTGCTGGGCCTGTTTCATGATATTTCCCATACCACCTTTCATTTTTTTTACCTCTTAAATTAATAATGTGTGCTATTGCGGTTGAATAGAATCCTGATCGATAGAAGCATTAAAAGTATCCATTAGTGACTTCACGGCAGGATCATTATTGAGAGAAGCCTCTGCTGCTTTTAATTTCTCTTTTTCAAGCCGGATATTCGTTTCCGCGGGTGTTTCATCTCTGGAATCTTCAATTACAATAGACAGCTTCACGCCATCTCCAAATCGGGTTTTAATAGCTTGTTCCAGTCGTTTTCTCTGATTGTCATTCAATAAGTGTTCTTGTGCCGGTGCCAGCGCCAGTTCAACTTTCTCCGTTGAATGTGATTTCAACACACAATTACCAGCAAGTTCTTTTACCAAACCGACCAACGCCATCTCATCAATAATATTTTTCCAGGCGTTATCACTGCTAGTATGATTTTCATTTGATAATTCATCGGTATCAGTGACTTCCTTAACTTGCGTAACCTTATTATCGTCAGCTATTTCCGCCACTACACTCGTCTCTGGTTTTGATTCCTGTGTATTGGTTTTACTGACCGGTTTAAGCGCTTGGGTAGTGGTGATAGTTTCATTGTTCGACATAGGTCGGAATGCCAACATTCTGATCATGACCATTTCAAAACCTGATTTAATATCGGGTGCCAGATAAAGATCTTTTCGGCCCATCATGCCTATCTGATAATAAAGTTGAGCGTCTTCCTTATTCATTGCGTTGGCAAAGTTGACTAATACCTGATTATCTTTGATGGGGTTATTTGAATCTGCTGGTAATATTTGAATAATCGCAATCTTTTGTAACAAACTTAAAAACTCTGCCAATAAGGCATCAAAGTCCGGGTTTTGTAATGCAATCGTTTCAATTGTATTTAACAGGGCCTCTGGATCGGCATCAATCAACGCCTGAATTAAACCATTCAGATCAGCACTATCAATTGTTCCCATCATCGCACGAACTTGTGACTCTTCCAGCAGACCACCCCCATAGGCAATCGCCTGATCAAGCAAGCTCAAAGCATCGCGCATACTGCCTGAAGCACCACGTGCGATTAATTCTGTGGATGCTGAATCAAACGCAATATTTTCTTGACCGAGGATCATTTCAACTTGTTTGGCAATTTGATCATTCGTAAGATGACTCAAATTAAATTGCAGACATCGCGACAAAATTGTTACTGGTAATTTTTTGGGCTCAGTAGTTGCGAGTAAAAACTTAACGTGTGGCGGTGGTTCTTCCAATGTCTTTAATAAGGCATTAAAACTGTGATTGGAGAACATATGGATTTCGTCGATTAGATAGACTTTATATCGGCCACTGCTTGGTGCGTATTGAACGTTGTCCATTAAGTCGCGGGTTTCCTCGACCTTGGCCCGGGATGCCGCATCCACTTCAATTAAATCGACAAAGCGTCCTTCATCTATCGCGACGCAGGCATTACATTGGCCACAAGGCGTAGAACTTACACCAGAATCACAATTCAGGCATTTGGCCAGGATTCTGGCCAGCGTCGTTTTACCAACACCTCGTGTACCAGTGAATAAGTAAGCATGATGCAAACGATCTTGATCCAGCGCATTGCCCAGCGCCTTTAAGACATGCGATTGACCCACCATGTCCTGGAATGATTTGGGCCGCCATTTTCTGGCAAGTACTTGATAACTCATTGAATTTCTGTAGTTCTTCCGGTTACGTAAGTTCTAAATAATATTCGATATTAATCCAACATCATACATGAGGAAAACCTGCCCTGCTAAGCGTTTTGGGAAGCCCATTATGGTGCGTAGTATCAGGATACCTGACATATATTGAGAAAATTTGGCGGCGACCCATACCGTCCCTACCCCGGCACACACATCCATCGCTGCCGCTGCTCCCTTCCGGGCCTGACGGGGTTCACAATTTCGTGTTGCGAGGGGACCGGCACAGGTCACCATTGAACGAGGAAGGATGGTATCAATTCGCAAGGCATTTTGACACCACGATTATTCACGATAAGTCTTATCCTAAATTTTAGAAATAATTACCCTCATGGCTCTGGTTAATGAATCAAGATCATCACTAGTCATTACATAAGGAGGCATAATATAAATTAATTTTCCAAAAGGCCGTATCCAGACACCTGCATCAACAAATTGTGGCACGATTCGTTTCATATCTACCTGCTGTTTGAGTTCGACAACACCAATTCCACCCAGAACCCGGACATCATTCACCTGCTCCATATTACGACACGGTGCCAGCCCTTTCTCTAAAGATTGTTGTATGCGATTGATATTCCCTTGCCAATCAGATTCAAGTAATAAACTAATACTGGTCAAGGCAGCCGTACAGGCCAAAGGATTTGCCATAAAAGTAGGCCCATGCATAAACACACCGGGCTCACCATTATCTATGATGGTATGGATCTCTTTAGTTGCTAATGTCACCGCCAACGATATATAGCCACCAGTAAGCGCTTTGCCTACACACATAATATCCGGAACAACTTGCGCATGTTCACAGGCAAATAATTTACCAGTGCGTCCAAAACCGGTCGCTATTTCGTCCAGAATGAGTAGCACATCATGTTCATTGCACAACTGACGTGCCTGTTTTAGGTAATCCGCAGAATAAAACCACATCCCACCTGCTCCCTGAACGATGGGTTCCATAATTAATGCCGCACACTGGTTACCATATTCTGCCAGCGTATTCTTGAGTGGGGCAATATCCTTATCAGTGCATTGCTCTCCAAATCGGCAGCGCGGTTGTTCAACAAAAATCTGTTCGGGTAACACGCCGGCAAACAGACTGTGCATACCTGTATCAGGATCACAAACCGACATCGCACCAAAGGTGTCGCCGTGATAACCGGAACGTAGGCTAATAAACCGTTTGCGTTTGGGTTCCCCCTTGGCATGACAATATTGAATCGCCATTTTCATCGCGACATCTACCGCAACAGAACCGGAATCAGAATAGAAAACCGCGTTTAATGGTTCGGGAGTGATGGAAAGAAGCTTTTTAGTCAGTTCTATTGCGGGGGTATGAGTCAGACCACCGAACATAACGTGCCCCATGCTCTTGAGTTGTTGCTCTAGAGCCTGATTCATTTGCGGATGGTTATAACCATGGATGACACTCCACCAGGAAGACATACCATCGATCAATTCTTGCCCACTGGACAGTTTTAATCTTACACCATGGGCAGATTCAACATGATAAACCGGCAAGTCAGACGACATGGCACTATACGGATGCCAGATTGAATTCCGGTCTATCGAAAGTAATTCTTCTAAATCTTGCATGGTGCTTATGATAATTCGTATTGACTATTGTGACATTACATAATGTTTACTATAAAATTTAATCATTGGAACTAAAAACACTTCTATATAGTCTTGGTATTCAAGAACAATTTTATTAACGCATAGTTTGGAGCATGTCTGTGTCTATTAACATTTTTAACTTAAAAAATATTTCCCATTTTAGTATCAGTATTTTATTGTTACTGATATCTCATATTGCTATAGCCGATGAGACCACACCAACAGCTGTAATTGAAACTAAATTCGGTGATATTGAACTACGTTTTTTCCCTGATGTCGCACCCAATCATATTGAAAACTTTTTAACCCTGGCTAAATCCGGATTTTATGACGGTACAATCTTCCATCGTGTGATACCCGGATTCATGATTCAAGGTGGCGACCCAAATACTAAAGGAACAAATAAATCACTCTACGGTACCGGCGGGCCAGACTATAGCGTCAAAGCTGAATTTAGTAATCGTCCACATAAAAGAGGAATCCTCTCGATGGCACGTTCGCAAGACCCCGATAGCGCTGGCTCACAATTTTTTATTGTTGTTCAGGACTCCAATTTTCTTGATGGTAAATATACTGTCTTTGGCGAAGTGATTAAAGGCATGGATATCGTCGACAAAATTGTTTCACAAAAACGCGATGCTCGTGATAATCCGTTTGAACGCGTAGAGATGAATGTTCGTGTAGTTGAACCAGAACCTGTAGCAGAATAAGCTGATAAAAAAGCCGACTCTATAGTCGGCTTTTTTAATGATTGGCGGAGAGAGAGGGATTCGAACCCTCGATACGCTATTAACGTATACACACTTTCCAGGCGTGCTCCTTAAACCACTCGGACACCTCTCCTGATTCGTTGAGGTTGCGAAGATTAAAGAATAAACCCTGTAGATGCAATGAATTGCCGCCAGTTAATGCTGATAGGGCTATACTCACTGAATACGGACTGATTATTATCAATATATCGTCGTTTCATAATAAAAATCACTAATATTGTTATAAAAACACCTTATTTGACTATATAAAAAAGTTAATATATTGATAATTAAGACACTGTCAAAACATTTAAGCTCTAATTCGAAATTCTAAAAGGAGTGTTGATATGAAACGTATCAAAGATAGTTTAGCCAGAATTTACCGACCGGGAATGTCTTTTGAAGGGTCGATCCAGATGATTATTGATTGGATAGGTGGTAAAGAAATTGCCATCGGCGCGGTAGCTATTTCATTTGTCGTTGCTGTGCTGTCATTTATATTATTTGCCATTTTTTTTGCTCTTGTTTTTTCAATTGTTTCCACAGTTATAATTTTCATAATCGCCAAAACTATTTTTTATAAACCCAGAGAATATTCCATTGAGATTGACGGTGAAGATACTATTTTGTCATTTGTAAAAGACGTACGTATCAGTGGTGATAGCGAGATTGTAATCCACTCACAACCTGGCTTTGGAAAAGAAAAAAATACCTTTGTTAATTTGCAATTATTTGATTCAATCTCAATTTTAAATTGTCGCAATATCACTTCAGTTACGGATACCAGTTATAAAGATATCACTATTAAATTTTTTCACCCTGTTACGGGTGATTACTCAATAAAGGCTTCTTCTAACGATGGGAGTGTCAATTTTAAAACTCTCGAAAAGACGGCAGATCAATGCCGTATAGAATTCCTGAACCCGGTTCGCAAGACTGTTGAATTAAGCTTTGTGCCAACTGCTTAATTCAATACTGAAGCTGTGCGCATAGTCCTGTAGTACGGTAATAGATCGATAATGCGATCCACATCCCAGCGTCTGCTTAGTAGTTTCATTTTCCAGTTCAGGGAATCTATATTAGCGCAGGTATCATTGAAGACGCTATCTCGACCCCATTTTATATCGGCAAAAAGCTGCTTATCATTTTTATTCAAGCCAATAAGATAATAACCTCCATCAACAGCGGGGCCTAAAACGACATCGGCGTTATTTTCAAGATGCTTTTTTGCTTCACTCAAATCAGAATATTCTAAAGAAGGGCAATCGCAGCCTATTAATACAGCACTAGAATAACGGCTCAAGGTTATATCAAATGCATTGGACATACGTTGTCCTAAATCTTTTCCACTTTGTTGTTTCAATTGTATTGAATAACGGTTTTTTAAATTGACGAAATAACAATGTTCTATATCACCACTAACCCAAACCTGAATTGTAGAAAAACCGGCTTTTCTGGCGGTCAGTAATGTTTTTGTTAATAATTCTTTATAGATCGACAAGGCACGCCGAGCACCTATGCCCGGAATTAAACGAGTCTTAACCTCACCTAATACAGGTGCTTTGGTAAAAATCAGTAATGCGCTACTTGAATTGCTGTTACTCATAGAGTCTTGCCAGTCTGTTCGTGTCATAACGAAAGAAATAGAGCAGGCGTAATGACCACATCTTTATAATAGTCTTGATAATCCCGTTCTTTTCCCAGCGACGACTGGAACTGGTAACTGTTTCAGCAATACACACAGGTCTTGAATAATTCAACAAGCGACTTGATATGGCAATATCTTCCATTAATGCAATTTCAGGATAAGCACCCACCTTGTAAAATAATTCTCTACCGACAAACAGTGTCTGGTCTCCAGTAACAACTCCCGTTAGTCTCGATCGAATATTCATACATTTTTCAATCACACGAAATAACCAATGATGACCAGACAAGCGAATATCAAATCGGCCCCATTTATTCTCTATATTGTGAATTTTTGAAAGAAGTTCGTGAATATTATCTGGCAAAACTGTATCTGCATGCAGGAATAGAAAACAATGCCCTGATGCTAACCTGGCGCCGGTATTCATTTGAATTGACCGTGATTTTTCCGAAGTGATTATTTTGTCACACAATGAATTACTTAATAAAACTGTATTATCATTACTACCGCCATCTACAAGCACAACCTCATGCGCTAATTGTCTTAATAGTTGTAGCCGATTTAAACAATTTATAATTGAATCTTGTTCATTTAAGGTGGGGATAATAATAGATATTTTATAAGCTTCACTTTTCACGCGAGGTCACTGTGTAATGATAGTTTTATGCAGATGCAATCGCCAGAGATTTCACGCTTGTAATGCACCACCACAACTACTTCCCTGGCCTGCTGTACAACCATAGCAATGATCACGTACAGCAATAAGTTTTCCATCAACATCTGTATCAATTAATTCGGAAAGATGTACACGGCTTTTATCGTCACTCAAATTCAGATTAAGCATTTGATTAAAATCACAATCGTAAACATAGCCTTGCCAATCAATACTGAGTAAATGTCGGCACATGACATTTTCCAGATTTTCATCCCGGTGTGACTGTTTTAACAATGTCATGTAATCATTTAATTGGTCATTAGAGATAAGCGTACTACCGAAACGTTTAATAGGCATATTGCAAAGAGTGTAAAGCTGATTGAATTGAATACCGTATCTTTCTGATAATTCTTTTTTATACGCTTTTTCCAGATTCTCTTGCGATGGTGGTAAAGCCGGCCCTTGTGGATTAAACACCAGGTTCAGAATCAGGTCTGAATCAGTCGTGCCATAACCCTCTTTATTTAATTTCTCTAGACCCCTGATACTTTTCTCAAATACCCCTGCCCCACGTTGCTTATCAACATTATCTGATTCGTAACAGGGTAAAGAAGCAATAACTTCAACATTATTAGATGCAAGGAATTGTGCGAGATCATCCATGCCGGGCTCTTCCAGAACAGTCAGGTTACATCGATCAATAACATGAATATTGTTTTCCCTGGCGAAGCTTACCAGGTTCCTAAATTCAGAATGGAGTTCAGGTGCACCGCCCGTTATATCCAGAGTTTCTATATTTTTTGAGACAAGAAATGTTTTGACCAGTTCAAGAGTATCTATTGACATCTTTTCTGTTCTTTTGGGGCTTGAATTTACATGACAATGAAAACATTGCTGATTACATTTCAAACCTATATTGATTTGTAATGTTTGTAGATCTCCTCTCCTGATTTCAGGAAATCCCATCTTATCTAGAAGCGGCAAGGTATCATGCATAATTAATTATAACTTTAATAAATAATCTAACTACGTCCAAAATCATCATCGAACCGAACAATATCATCTTCACCTAAATAGTTTCCTGATTGCACTTCAATAATTTCCAGCAATTCATCTGTAGCATTCTCAAGCCGATGCTTCATACCTACCGGGATATAGCTCGATTCATTTTCATGCATATCATAAACTTCATCACCACGGGTTATCGTGGCAGTCCCCTTCACCACAACCCAATGTTCGGCTCGGTGGTGATGTAATTGTAGTGATAATTTTTTACCCGGATTAACAGTTAAACGTTTAACCTGAAAATTGTCACCGACATCAACTGAGTCATAACTGCCCCATGGTCTATAGACCTTGCGATGTAATAATGATTCACTTCGTTTCTCTTTATTCAGGCGATCAACGATCTTTTTCACATCTTGAGTTTTACTTTTATCAGCGATCATGATTGCATCATCGCTATCCACTATCACCATATCCCGACAACCAATAGTAACGACCAGTCCTCGTTCACTCTTGATGAAACAGTGATTGGTGTCTTCAGCAATCACATCTCCCTCAATCACATTATCATTACTGTCTTTATCGCTTATTTCCCAAACAGACGCCCATGCTCCGACATCAGACCAACCCACATCGATTGGAATCACCGCAAGCTGCTCATCATTAATCTGTGCCAATTTTTCCATTACGGCATAATCGATAGAATCATCGGGACAATTACTAAATGAGGTTTCATCAAGCCGGTAAAACATGCCATCCACATCACCTTTATTAAAAGCATCTATACATGCTTGGGAGATAGCAGGCTGGAATTCCTTTATTTTTTCCAACCATACGGTCGCTTTCATCATAAAAACGCCGCTATTCCAAAGGTAATCACCCGATTTGAGATAGTCTTCGGCAACATCCTTATTTGGTTTTTCTTTAAATCCGCCAATTCTATGAATGGCATGATCATGACTAGTTTGGATTTGATCAGTAACATGAATATAACCATAACCCGTTTCGGGTGAATTCGGTTTAATACCAAAGGTTACCAACTTATTATCCAATGCTATTTCAACTCCAGCAGCTATCGCCTGTTGAAATGATGCAATATCTTTAACGCTGTGGTCGGCTGGCATCATAATCATGACTGCATCATCATTATTCGTGACTTGCTGTAATGCAGCGATAGTTAATGCCGGTGCTGTATTGCGGCCGATGGGTTCAAGAATAAAACTACTTATATTTCTGGAGATTTCTGTTGTCTGGCCAGCCACAAGGAAGCGATGCACTTCATTACAAATAATAACCGGATCTGAAACTGCTACCGATGTACTTAAACCATCGAGCCTTAACAGTGTGTTTTGAAGTAAGGTATTATCTCCAAATAACGACAGGAATTGTTTAGGATAATGTTCTCTTGATAACGGCCATAAACGAGTGCCGCCGCCGCCAGCAAGAATGATCGGACTTAACTTCATTCATACACCTTTTTAGAATTAATTTTATGGATGCTTTATTGCGATTTATATAAATCATAAATTATCAAACACGAATCTTATCAGATAAATTCCATTATCATAGTCGCAGATATAGAGCATCCTTTTACAACATAGTAATAAATAATGTTGCAATACCAAGAAAACTGAAAAAACCGGCAATATCAGTAATGGTGGTCAAAAATATAGTCGAGGATTGAGCTGGATCCTGACCTGAGACGGTTAACATCATCGGAATCACTGCACCAGCAACACCTGCTATAACCATGGACACGATCATCGATATAAAAATTATAAACGTCAGTCCATCAGAATCACTCCAAAAATAAACGGCAATTGCGGTAGTAGTAGCCACAGCAATACCATTCCATAGAGCCGCTTTGCATTCTTTAAACATCACTCTTGTCCACATGCGCGGGTAAATTTCTTTTAGAGCGAGACCACGTAAAGTAACTGCCAGTGCCTGAGCGCCAGTATTACCTGATTGCCCGGCAACAACAGGTAACAAAACAGCTAACATTGAATAGGTCTCTATCGTATTTTGGAAAATTCCGACTACTGCAGCGGCCATGAAGGCTGTTAATAAATTGATTTGCAGCCAGGGCTGTCGTTTTTTAAAAGCAAAAGAGGCCGGCGACAGAGCGCGTTCATCTCTACTCACACCAACCATTGTTTGAAGATCAGCACTATTGTCCTCCAACGCAGCTTCCAACATCGTATGATATCGCACTACCCCGACAAACCTGTTTTCAAAATCAACAACCGGTAGATCAGTGACCTTATGGCTTTCAAAAATCGAGATCAATTCATCTTTTGGTGCCATGACACTAACGACGGCTGGAGGGGTGCTTTCAAGCTGGGACAAAGTATTATCATGATCTGATAAAGCCAGATCTTCAATATCAACCATGCCCAGTAAATGATTGTTTTCATCGACCGTATAAAGTTTTCTATAAGCACGTCTGGGTCTCGACTTGAGCACATTGATAACCTCTGAAACCAATGCGTCAGGGCGAAAATACATAACCCGGGCTTCCATTAAAGCGCCGGCTGAATCCCGTTCATAAGCTAATGCACGTTTCAGATCTTTTGCTGCATGTTGGTCAGTCGCTGCAATGATTTGTTCACGCCGATCCAAATCGGTAATGGCCAGTAAGATACTGGCCCCTCGATTAGGCTCAATTTTCTGCATTAATTCAGCAGCGTAGCTATCCGGTAATTCCTCCAGTATTCTTGCTGCCAATTGTGGAGAAATCCGTTCCCATATCTTAAGCGTCCTCGATACAGGCAAATCGTTTAATATTTTTGCAACATCGTTAGTATCAAGCTGCTCCAACTGACGTACAGCCTCCGTAGGATATTTATTAAACAATACCTGATATAACTGATTGTCTATTAAATGACTTGATTCACTCATGTTTCTTATCCCTGTTAGGTAATGTCTGATTGGGTACGATCATATTGGCACAGGCATCCCAGAATATTTCTGCAACCTCAATAGCTGTGCCTGACAATTCAGGTTCCGTGCGATCTTCATTGCTAATATTCATTGCTTTATTCAATGCTGCACGATCCATCACGCCGAGAAATATGCCTTGTCGATCGACGACAGGATAATTATCGTGATTATTCCAATTCGGTATCGTTTTGATACTTTTCACACTGGCTCTTGCAGACAAACTATGTGTTGGCATCTTCATTATTTTTTTCATCTTCAAATCAGTACTGGATACCAATAATTGTCGCACAGGAACCTGACCTGTCAGATGCTGTTTATTGTCAATAATATAAATATCATTGTGTAGAAGTTCTGCTGAATTCTTTATAATGCGCATCACTTCTCCAACACTCAGATCTTCCTGCACTGTTAGTACATTTGGATTCATTGCCTGACCAACAGTGCCTACCGGATAACGCAATACCAATCGCATCATATTGGCAAATACCGGAGACATACGACTGATAAAGTTAAGCCTGATACTGCCGTTCATCCTTTGCAATAATAATGCACCACGCTCCACTCCTAACTGCGTAACAATTTTGGAAGATTTATCTACGGGCATACCTTTCAGCGCACCAACAGCAATTGATGGCACCATGAATTTCAATATTTCTGCAACTGTGTTTATCGGTAAAGCATCCAGATAATCTGCAAGTTGTTCTGGTTCAAATTGTTCCAGAGATCTCGCAGCATCCATTGGGTGTTCAGTTAACACATATAGGGCTATCTTATTAATGCTCATCAATATTCTCGTTATCTAGCAATATTGACGCTTCTTCATTAAACATTTTTGCCGGTATAAAGGTTCGGCCTGATTTAGTATCAAGCATTACACCACCGGGGAGTATTTCCAGTACACGCCCCTCCATTTTTTGGATACGAATACGTTGTCCCACCTGATAATTTTTCCGAACATACTTTGAAGAGATTATATTTGAGACGGTTGAACCTGCACCTAAACCAAAAGCAAGTGCAATAGAGCCTGCCATTGCTGCTATTAAAATCGTCAGTATCTGTTCAAGTAAACCAACATCCAGCCCAATCTGAGCGAGCCCCACAATTACCGATAAAATTATTATGGAAAATCGCACAACTCCAGCCAGAACTTCTGATTGTTGTAAACCAATATCTGCACCATTTGAATTTATGCGGTCGCGGATGCCATTCGCAAACAGTGTCCCACCAACAATTATTAAAGCAGCAATGAATATGTTAGGCAGAAATGTAAATAATCTTCCCAACATATCAACTAATGAAGGGAGATTTAGACTATCTAATGCTGCACGAACGAAAAGCAAAATAATGACCCAATAGGCCAACCAACCAAGAATATCGGTTATCGACCATTTCAGTCTGAGTTGAACTGAACCAATACCCATTAACTGGATAATACGATCAATAACATCGCCCAATCTTTTGATCAGCCATTTAGCCAACCAGGCAACAATCAAACCAATAATCAACAGCATGATTGCCCCAAACAAATTGGGCAAATAATCATTAACACTTTGTGTAAATTGATGAAGACTATTAAATAAGTAATTTTTTAGTTCTGAGAAATCTTTCATTTTATAAACCTGTTATTCATAAGTATTGGTAAGCTATCACTGGGCGAATCAAGGATATTGATGAGCATAGTTATCTATGAATTAAACTGCAATGGATATTATTAATAGCCTTTTTCTAAAAGACACTCCTGGATAAACAAGCAGGTTCAGATTGTCTATTGCTTGAAAAGCGCGGGAAATTTATTCAGATTAATGGAGGCCGTTAACCTGAACATTAAGTGCAGAGGCAAGTTCATAGTATCCCATGACCACTAGAATAAAAAAAACAAGCAACAAGATTTCATATTTAAAATTGTGTTTATGAAAAACTCACGTTCTCTGTGATGCATTACATCCATTAATTCATCACCAAAACGTATTGACAGAAAAGCCCCAATACATGAAAGAATAATTATGCCCCAATAAGGATAAAACAATAAACTTATAAACCACTTGATGCTTTGGGCTAGTCGGTGAAGTGTTATTTTATTTATCTAATGTCATATTCGTTCTTACAAGTAATTATGCGTATCTAACATTGAACAATCATAGAAGCTGCTTAGGCAGTAAATATATTAAAAAGTCTTATACATTCTGAGCAAGCCGGAAACCACAAAACAATGTTCCCCTGTCTTGCGCCTGGCGATTTCGTCTTACAACACTCGTCCCAATTGGCGATTCACACCAACTGCCACCTTTCATCACCCGCCGCGGCTGATCTTCACCGAGCCATGCACTCCCGTCGCAAGGTGCGCCATCAAAATTATCATGCCAAATATCCTCACACCATTCATGCACACTGCCGCTCATGTCATAGAAACCTAGAGCATTGGGTAGCTTTTTACCGACAGCAAATATTTGACGACCACTGATATCATTATACCAGGAGTACTGTGCAACAGATGCCAGATCATTAGTGCCAGCCCATTTTATTTGCTGACCTTTATCACGTGCCGCATATTCCCACTCTGCTTCACTCGGTAATCGATATTGCCTGCCTGTAAGTTCATTTAGTCGCTCAATGAACAACCGAACCTGATCCCAGCTAACCTTAACAACAGGCATGTGGTCATTAACAAAATCATTCCCTTCACCTGCTACTGGATTTTCTCCCATCACAGCATGCCATTGCAATTGTGTGACGGCTGTTTTACCTAATAAGAAATCGGAAACGAATACTTGATGTACTGGCAAGGCTCTTTCATCAGTATCACCCCACACATCGCCCATATGATATTCTCCTCCTTCTACAAAAATAAACTCTATCCCTGTTTCAGGACATAACAGCTTTAACTCTTGTTGACTAATTGTAACGTTTGACATTTTGATATCCCTTAAGATTCTAACTTTTGCTAATCTGAGATTAATTTTAATTTATTTTTCTAGATGCCTGCTAACGTTTATTAAATATTAACGTGTCAAACACAATTGACTAAAATCAATAACATAATGCTTTAAATATTGTTTGTTAATGAAGCGATGACGAAACCAAATAGTTTACAGAATACCCTCCGATAGGCAGTAAAAACGAATATATGATTCGTGATGTTTTCACCGCTACGTTTTGAATTAATGGGAATTAACTTTTCAGCACCCCAGAATCTCTGGTTCTGAATACATTGTTGTTCACAAAATGCAAAATAGTATCAGATTTAATAAAAAAGTGATTTGGTTATATTTAAATAACGCTCATGATAATCATCCGTTTTGTTACTATACTTAAAGATATAAGCAGCTTAATTAAAAGGCTAGTTTTTCATAATTATTGTCAGGTTAAAAAATGAGCAAGAAAATAGCATCCTCAGATAAAGTTAGAAAAAGATTCATGGTTCACCCCTGCATTATTGATGGGAAAAAAACCCTGATCTATGAACGCGGCCTGAAAGAAAATGACCCACAAACCTATAAACATCTGACTGATTACGCGAATAATAATAATTACTGTATCAAGCAAGATAGCCGTGCAGATTTTATTGAAGGTGTTAAGCGTGTTAAAGGCCCCTCTCGTGCTAATGTCATTACCATAATGGTTTTAACCGCAAGTCTCTTATCCCAGGCGGCGACAGCAGATGTTCCGAACTATCTTGGCATGACCGAACCATTGTCAGAAATTGAGCAAATGCAAGTATATGCCAATACAGATCTGGAGTTGAGTTCCTTCAATACAGTTGAAGATTTAATGGGAGGTCTGGTCACCTGGATTAATAATCACACCAGTTTTAAACATGATGCAGACAAATTACCAGAACTTGTGTTTGCTAACCCACATATCATTGCTGAAGTTGCTTTCGGTAAAGAATTACCGGGCAATGTAGATGCTGAAAAGCTCAATATTTTAGGCTTGTATAATTTCAATGATCAAACCATTTATATGCTGGATTCTCTGGATTTAAAAACAGAAGAAGGCAAGGCTATCTTGTTGCATGAATTAGTGCATTATCTCCAGTATCAAGACAATATAGATCAGAACGTAGAGTGCAAGAATGAACTGGAAGCCCTCGCCTACACCCTTGAAGCACAATATTTAAATGGGCAAAATATAAATCACAAGATTACACAAGAGCATATTAATAAGATAAGTAGTTGTAATTAAAGTCTCGCTATCAAGAGAACACTCAATACTATATGACAATAACTTTAACTAATTAGACTCTTATGTATACAGCGGTATAACTGGAACTTATTTATTTATATTAAATCCTGGCATATTCTTTTCATCTTCTTTTATTTCTAAATCATCTTCACCAGAAAAATTCTCCGGGCTTTCCAAACGAAGTTTTAAACGTAGATTGTTATGCGAATCGGCATACTTTAGCGCGCTTTCCATACTAATTTTAGATTCTTTATATAATTTGTAGAGAGAACTATCAAAGGTCTGCATACCATCAAGTTCTGCTTTCAGCATCGCATCTTTAATTTCCTCTATTCTTGAATCTGCAATAAGTTCTGATATGTAAGGAGTATTAATCATAATTTCAACTGCCGGTACGCGCTTAACATCAATGCCAGGTATCAATCGTTGTGAAATTATAGCTTTCAAGTGTTGTGATAAATCCATCAACAATCCATGGTGAGCAGTGTCAGGGAAAAAGTTGATCACACGTTCCATTGTCTGACTTGCATTATTGGCATGTAATGTCGATAAACAAATATGTCCCGTTTCAGCAAAGTGAATAGCATGTCGCATAGTTTCTCTATCACGAATTTCACCCACAACAATAACATCAGGTGCTTCACGTAATGCATTTTTCAATGCATCACCATACGAACGTGTATCCAATCCAACTTCTCGCTGGTCAACGACCGACTTTTTATGCTCATAAACAAATTCTATTGGGTCTTCAATAGTTAGTATATGACCATGTTTATTCGCATTACGATAATCAATCATTGATGCCAAGGTGGTTGATTTACCGGAGCCTGTTGCGCCAACAACGAGTATAAGCCCTTGTTTCTCTAATATTATTTTTTTAAGAATTTGGGGCAATCCTAAGGATTCAATTGATGGTATTTTATTCTTGATATAGCGTATAACCATCCCTGTCTCACCACGTTGTCGATAAACGTTAACTCTAAAACGCCCAAGATCGGACATAGAAATGGCCATATTCAATTCAAGATTGCCTTCAAAGGAAGACACTTGTTCATCATTCATAATTGAATAGGCAAGGGACCGTGCATCTTCAGAAGATAATGGCTTATCTCCTATATTCTTTGTATGTCCCTCTATTTTAACATTAACCGGTGCTCCGACACTAAAAAACAAGTCAGAGGCATCATGGTCAACCATTAATTTAAGATAACTGGTAATATCCATATATCATTTAAAATATGTCATATAATCATTTAGTTCATATTCTAGAACAAATTTTTACATTTTGATTGATTTAAAACAATTTTTCGATGATTTAGCAAGGTTTACTAACCAACGAAATAAACTATGAAAGAACAAAGTTTTGAAAACCGTCGCCAGTATCCGCGATTAAAAACAAATATTAATGCTATTGTTTCATCATCATCTGGAAATGAATTTCCAACGATCATTTCTGACCTATCTCCCGATGGTGCTCAAATTATCTACCGTGGCAAAGAAGACTCACTGCTATATGAAAAAAACGCAAATTACCATGCATTAAAAAACCTGACCCTCATTCTGAAATTTAAGTTACCTTATCTGGATAACGAACTAATTGAGATAAATGCTAAACCAATTCACCACCATCATCTAGGTACTCATAAATATATCGTAGGCATGATTTTTGATAAAAACAACATTGAACAAAAAAATAAAATAATGGATTACCTGGTTTTTGAAGCGAGTCCAAGTTCGGAAGAAATTAAACAAGTGCACGAAAATGAAAAAATTAGCCCTGCTATTAAGGGTAAAAGTAACGTTGAAAAGCAAAAGAATAACAATAACAGAAAAATAAATAATACTCATAATGAAGAGGGAAAAAGAGAAATTGATTTTAATTTGAAACATGAATTAAATCTGCTTTCAACAACTCTAAATTCACTTACAAATTCGATCAGATTAATAGAAGAAAAATTGGAACGTATAGAAAGAAGCATCTCTAAAAACAATTAATTATTTTAATATAAAAACATAACGTTTCATGCAGTATTTCATACTAACAAGTTAGAACAAATTTCTGCAGAAAACTCGGCATAGAATTTAAATCAATATTTGATAATTAAGACATGACATTTGTTTGCCTTGATATACTTCTGTTATTTTCTACCTAGACAATGCTGAATTTGTAAGATATTGTTTTTAAGTAGAATGCCCTGGTAGCTCAGTGGATAGAGCAACCGCCTCCTAAGCGGTAGGTCGCAGGTTCGACTCCTGCTCAGGGCACCATTAATAATAATTCATTTCTATCCTGCTAATATAATGTACCCCGTCAGCCCCATGTGGACCAATTAGCCTAATTGCCTAAGAGATAGTTTTCGTTCATCGTTAACCGAAGAGGAAACGATGATGACAAATAAAAGAAGTGCAGAACA
>JAURNW010000029.1 GCA_030829985.1 Gammaproteobacteria bacterium
AACATCTATGCGAATATGCCTCCTTTTTTATTAGGCAAGGTAGGTAAGTTGGAAAAGATTTTTTCAAAAAATAATTCAGCAAGAAAAAGAATCAAGAAATAACAAACATAAACCCAGAAAACTAGTAGAAACAATTACAGTTGAATGACATCTTTGTGCTGAGAGTGTAAAAATATAGTTAATATTTGACAGATGCTTACAATATACGACAAGAATAAAAGAAAACCAGGAAGATAATCGCCATGTCCATTAATAATTCAGAATCTAGTGTAAAGATATTAATCGTTGATGATGACGTAGACGTACTCAATCTGTTAGAAACCTGGCTGGAAAATGACATTTACAAAGTAAAAACATGTTTGTCCGGTTTGGAGGCAGTCAGTCAGATAGGAATTTACGCTCCTGATATAGTCATTACAGATCTCTATATGGATGGTATGGATGGTATGGCGTTATTGAATCAACTTCATGAAGAAAACCCATTGCTTCCGGTTATTATGCTCAGTGGCAAAGCGCAGATTCCGGAAGCAATAAAGGCGATGCACTTAGGGACGTCTGCATTTTTAACAAAGCCGATTAATAAGGCTGAATTTATGGAGACGGTAAGAAGAGTCACACCAAAACTTACAGATAAATCCATATTAAATGAATTCACAAAAAATATTATTTATAGAAGTAAAGAAATGTCTGACATTATTGAGATGGCCAGTCTGGTCGCTGACAATGATGTTTCTGTTTTTATATCAGGTGCAACCGGCTCAGGGAAAGAAGTTATAGCAAAAGCTATACATGAGGCAAGTTCCAGACGTGACCATCGATTTATAGCAGTAAACTGTGGCGCTATTCCCGAACAATTACTTGAGTCAGAATTATTTGGCCATGAAAAAGGCGCTTTTACAGGCGCCAATGTTAAGCATGAAGGTCTTTTTCAGGCAGCTAACAAAGGCACTATCTTACTTGACGAGATTGGTGACATGCCACTTGCGCTTCAAGTTAAATTGTTAAGAGTATTGCAAGATTTTGAAGTGCGTCCAGTAGGTTCTACAAAGACTTATCCTATTGACGTTCGGTTGATTTCTGCAACACATAAAAATCTTGAAAAAGCAGTAGAGAAGGGCGAATTTAGAGAAGACCTGTATTATCGCTTGAAAGTAGTTCCTCTGGACATACCGAATCTTGCCAGTCGGGTGGATGATATTGCTCCCTTGGCGGAACATTTTCTGGCTAAATTTTCAAAAAATAATAAACAACAAGCCAAGAAGTTCTCACCTGACGCCATTAACTATCTTAGTTCCATGCCCTGGCCGGGCAATGTCCGTCAATTAATGAACGTCATAGATTTATGTGCGACTTTGTCCAAAAATAAAACTATCCCATTAAGTCTGGTGAAAAAAGCAGTACATGATGACCCGATTCACATGCAGACTCTTAGAGAGGCCAAACAAGCATTTGAGAAGGGATATCTGTTAAGTGTAATGCGTATCACGCATGGACATGTAGCTAATGCGGCCAAGATAGCCGGGCGTAATCGCACTGAGTTTTACAAATTACTGAATCAGTATAATATTGAACCGGCAGCTTTTCGGGATAAAAAAAATGTCGAAAAAGAAGTGCATTGATTTAATTGGGGTGAACTTATGTCAGATGAAAAAATAATTATCCAGGTTGATCCTGATTTGGAAGATTTGATCCCGGGATTTCTTGAAAACAGAAAACTGGATGTAGAAAAATTACGTGCTGAACTGGAAAGTAATAATTTTATTAACCTTCAATCAATTGGTCACAGCATAAAAGGTGTGGGAGGTGGTTACGGATTTGACCTTATGTCAGAACTTGGCGCCGCAATTGAATCTGCTGCGAAAGAACAAAATTCCGAATTGGCACGTGAAAAAGTAGATCAACTTTATAATTATCTTCAACGAGTAGTCGTTGAATATGCCTGAACAACCAAGGTGCTAACTTGATAAAAGATGAGAATCGATCTATCTCTAATCGATTTACCTATGTAGTCACTTTCTTACTGGGTCTTGCGTTTAGTATCACACTGATGCAAAGCACCTGGAAAACCACAATCGAACGAAAACAAAAAGATTTTCATTTTGAAATATTATCTATTCAGCAATCTGTCGCGAGTAATATTCTGACAGGAAATGATGTTACTAATAACATTGCTGCGTTTATATCTTCTAATGACAATATTACAGGACATCAATATGAAAATTTTTCAAACGATGTGCTTGGCCGTTTCGATCATATTGAAGCGATTAATTATTATGAGTTTACTGGTGATGACTGGGTCAATGAGTTCAGGTTGGTTTATGAAGCAACGCGGAGTGAAAGCAGAATAAAAGTTGGCGAAGATATTTATAGCAATAAAAAATATATAGATGCAATTGATACTTCCATAGCCAGCCGTTCCGTAGTGCCTTCTCCGCCTAGCATGGAAAGTGATCCGGATAGGAAATATTGGTTATTTAAAGCAATCTATAGCAATGATGACTCTACCGCCATCAAGAAAAAAAAATATGCAGGCACTGTAAAGGGAATGGTATCGGTTTTGGTATCGCCTACAAGATTATTAGGTGATAAGGCAGTTAATAGTAGTTTAACTATTACAATGTTTAGTGATACCTCCAACCTGTACGGTCGACAACTATTGTATTTCAATGATCCTAATAAGGTAGCGACTGATAAATCATTTATCGTTGAAACACTTGTTGAAACAAAACTCATTCAACTCCCACCTTATTCTATTAAGATTATTATTGAGAAAAACCTTTATTTATCAGATATTGAATATCACTTATTACTTGTAGCACTTTTAATATGTGTCGGTATTTTAATGATGCTGTACGGATTGGTCAGTGCAAGAATAAAACAGGAAGAAGAATTAAAAATAAGAAATTCTGTTATAGAACAAAAAGTCGAAGAACAGACACATGAACTTGCAATCGCAAGAGATGAAGCAGTTGAAGCTGTTCGTATGAAATCCGAGTTTCTGGCAAGCATGAGTCATGAGATACGAACACCACTTAATGCCATTATTGGTATGAGTGATTTGATGTCAGAGACAACGCTTACAAATGAACAAAAGCGTTATGTCAATGTATTCAGAAAGGCTGGCAACGCATTGTTAAGTCTGGTTAATGATATTCTTGACCTTTCTAAAATAGAGGCAAATCAACTTTCTCTTGAGGAGATTTCTTTCAATATACTGGATACGATTGAAGAGGAAGCTGAGATTTATGCATTGAAAGCAGCGGATAAGGATATTGAAATTATTACTCAGGTTGATACTGACATTAATCTGTTTCGTATTGGTGACCCGAATAGATTAAAACAGATTATTCGCAATCTAATAAGTAACGCACTCAAGTTCACAGATAAAGGCGAAATTATTGTATCTTTATCTACTGACAAAAATAGTAGTCGGGCGGATCAAGTATTAATAAGTGTTAGTGATACAGGTATCGGAATAGCAAAGGATAAGCTGGAAGCTATATTCGCCAGTTTTACACAAGCAGACACCTCCACGACGCGTAAATATGGTGGAACTGGACTAGGGTTGACCATTTCCAAGAGACTTACGGAAATGATGCAAGGAAAGATTTGGGTAGAAAGTGAAGAAGGAGATCGCAGTAAATTTTATGTCAGTATTAATTTACCGGAATTATCCAAACAATCAACTTTAAGTCAGGAATATAAGCACAAGAATATTTTAATAATCGATTCCCGAAAAAGTAACTGTCAAAGTATTTCGGCGCAATTAATTGCGGCTGGCGCCAGTTGTGGGGAAGCATCCAGTTTGTCTGAGGCACAATCTCTGATGAAGCCGAATAAAACAATTGATGCTGTTATTGTTGATAGTCATCTGGTTTTTTCAGGCAATGAGATTGAGCCATGGTTAAGCGAAACTATCGGTGTTGATAATGTAGTTCTACTGATAAATCCAAAAGAATCAAATGAGTATCTGGAAAAAGCAAAATCGTTTAAATTTACTAAATTCCTGTTAAAACCCGTCAAGCGTAAAGATCTTTATACGCAAGTTAGTAAAGCATTAAACACGGCAGATGAAACGACTGTTCTTCTTACTAGAGAAAATTCAGAGGTCGATGAAACAACACCCAGGCATATTCTGTTAGTCGAAGATAATCCTGATAATCGGATGCTTATCCAGGCATATCTGAAAAAGACTCCGCACACGCTTGATGAAGCTGAAAATGGCGCTATTGCTGTCGAAATGTATAAACAGAATCACTATGATCTCGTCTTTATGGATGTGCAGATGCCGGTTATGGATGGCCATCAGGCAACTCGATTGATTCGTGAATGGGAGCAGCAAGAATCTAAACCGCGCACTATAATCATCTCTCTTACAGCGCATGCAATACGTGAAGAAGTTGAAAAATGTCTTGAATCAGGTTGTGACTCACATCTGAGTAAACCAATTAAAAAAGCCACCTTATTACAGGCTATTCATGATCTGAAATCCGAAGCCGGCCAGTAAAAAACGTCGTAATTAAACGACGTAATCTGATAATCTTCCCCCTGGCTTTCTGTAAAGTTTAATCCCGTTTCATTCAAGTAATTAGTTCAAAATACACACTTAACTTTTTGTTAATTAACTATAAATAGTTATTTTTATTGTTAATTGATGGGTGATTTAGGCGCTACTCATTTTTATGGCACATCGATTGCGTTCTCTCATTTTAGTCATAGGATTAATCATATAAGAGAGTCGGGATGGTAAAACTATTTGGTATCAGAATCACACCGTTTTTCCTTTATATTTTAGGTCTTGAATGCCTATCATTATTGATATGCATTTATATAGGTATTTTATTTGATAGAGGTGTGCCCGGGTTCCTGCCGTATGCTTCTATACATAATCTGGTCTATCCAGGGATGCTGTTCTAATAATTGAGTTTGTTGGATGTTTATCGACGTAATTATGTTTGTACGTGGATATTGGTGCTTTCCAGCGTGGTCTGGATGCAGATTAAAGGATAAGTTTGCTGATGGATTTAAATTCTGGATGCGATGCATCTCGTAACCATTCAAATAGTACTGACTCCGTATTCAATAAACTAACATCAGCTTGTTTTAAACGTAGTAATGCAGATTCATAACTGGTTAATTCTCGAGAAGCGATGGCATCAATAACGACATAAACATCAAACCCATCAGCAGCAAGCTCTATCGCACTTTGAAATACACAAATGTGTGCTTCGATTCCAATAAGTATAATTTGTTTACGGTTTAATTTAGTCAGGTGCGTTTTAAATCCATCAGCTCCCAGGCAGGAAAAACGGGTTTTTTCAAAGTTTAGTGATGAGTTTGTGAGGTTTTTTGTAATAAATGATTCGATTGGGCCAAGCCCTTTGGGGTATTGTGCCGTTGTGATAACAGGAGCATTTAAAGCGTTGGCAGTATTTAATAATATACTAGTGTTTTTTCTTAAACGATTAATGACTTTATCCGGTATTGCAGAGGTTAATTTTTCCTGAACATCGATGATGACAAGGCAACTATCTTCAATATCGCATAATTTTTTTAACATATTATAATCTCTTATTTTGTTAGCCAGGCATTAATAGATTCAAGATCTTCCGGAGCTAGCGTTCCTGCTGCCTGTTTCAGGTTTAGCGTGTCCAGAATATATTCATACTTTGCTTGACTGTGATTACGTCGAGCTTCTGATGTCGCGCGTTGAGATGCAACAACATCAACAGCCGTACGAGTACCGACTTCAAAACCCGCTTCAGTCGCTTCCAGTGCAGTTTCACTGGAAACAACAGCTTGTTGCAATGCCTTGACACGACTAATACCGGACATGACTCCAAGATAGGCCTCTCTTGTTAGACGCTGTGCTGAACGTCGAGCGCGTTCGAGTGAATACATTGAGATATTATAGTTTTCATGTGCTTCGCGTGTTTGGGAACTGACTAATCCGCCAGAATAGATTGGTATATTTAATTCAAGCCCTATCGAAGTATCATGTAATTTTGTTGAGCCAAATCGTCCGCCAGTGGAGTCGTATGATTCTGCCGCAACAAGATCAAGAGTAGGCAGATGCCCTGCAGACTGACGCTTAATTTCTTTTCTGGCGGTTTCAGCTGCATAACGCGCAGCCATGACCCCCAGATTTTGATCAAGCGATAACGCAGTCCAACTTTCAATAGCCGCTGGTTCAGGGTTTACCAGTGACATATCTTCACCCAATTGATTGAAATCCGTTATGTATTCACCGGTTAACTCACGCATGGCTTCCTGCGCATTATCGATCGCATTGAGTGCCTGAATTTCCTGAGCGACTGCAAGATCATAGCCAGCTTGTGCCTCATGCACATCAGTGATCGCGCTTAAACCTACTTCAAAGCGTTGGTTTGCCTGTTCAAGCTGTCTGCTAAGAGATTTGAGTTCCGCTTTGGCAAATGCGAGGTTATCGATACTAGCCAGAATATCGAAATAGCGTTCGGCAATACGAATAATTAATTCTTGTTCCGCTTCACCAAGTTCAGCTTCTGCCTGATTAATCTCACTATCAGCCTGATCCAGAGCAATAAAACGATCTCTTCTGAACAGAGGTTGTGAAACACTTAACCTGTAGCCACGACTATTAAAATTGACTTCACCACCTGCACCTATAGCAGATCTGCTTGTGGATATATCCTGATCGTGACGAGTAGTGACTGCACTGAGGTTTACCGAAGGGAGAAGTTGCGACAAAGCCTGTGGTCGCGTTTCAAGTACAGCACGATGAGAGGCCAATGCCTGTAGATACTCCTGGTCATTATTTTCGGCCAGCTTGAACACCTGGATTAAATCTGCACTATGACTACTGATAGATAGCGAGAGTGAAAAAGTTACAACTATTAATTTTGCAAACAGATGATTTTCATTCATTTTTATTAATACTGGGCCATATCTGCATCGACCGTTCTGGCCCACGCATCAACGCCACCTTCCAGATTGGTGATATTCTTGTAACCTTGTCCTTCAAGATAATTGGCTACTTGAAAGCTACGCATACCATGATGACAAATCACGACAGTTTCTTCATCCGGATTAATCTCGGTTTGCATCTGCTCGATATTAGATAAGCTTATGTTAGTAGAGCCCTTGATATTGCATAAAGCAAATTCCCAAGCTTCGCGTACATCTAATAAAAATGGATTTTCCCCAGCATCAAGCTTGGCTTTTAGACCTGTCGGCGTTATTGATTTCATAAGTCGTCAGAATTCAAACGTGTTTTTTTGTTTAACTCCTATCAGCGCAGGTAAATCTGTTTCAAATAGACTTTCATAAGAACAATCTGAATTATTGTGTTTTATGTATACACGCGCTTCCATAGCCGGTGATTCACCAACAATGACAAATAATCGTCCATGCTCATTTAACAAACCCAGGAAACGATCATCCATGTTTGGCAATGATGCAGTCAGTGCTACCACATCATACTTGTCAGACTGATCAAATAAGTTATAAGCATCAATATTATCAAGCTCAATATTGGTCAATCCTGTTTTTGCTATTTTGACCTTTGCCGAATCGATAAAATCAGGAAAAATATCAATACTTTTTACTTGTTTTGCTGATTTCGCCAGTAAGGTTGTCAAGTAAGCACAACCCGTCCCAATTTCTAATACTGACTCATCAGGTTTAACCCCCAGCGATTGTAACAGTCGGGCTTCAAGTTTTGGTGTCATCGTGGTTTGCTCATGCCCAATTGGAATATAGGTATCAGCAAAGGCAAGGTCTTTGTATGCTTCAGGCACAAATTCTTCGCGATGAATTTCATCTAATAGATCCAGTACATCCTGATCGAGTACTTCCCAGGTTCGGATCTGTTGTTCAATCATGTTAAATCGGGCTTGTTTAATATCCATCTTTGTTCTTAAATTTTATTGGTTGTAGTTAGTAATCGTATTATATAGCATGTCAGCAAGCTAGGGGCGCCCAATTGGGCTGAGATTGACCCTTTACCTGATCTGGTTAGTACCAGCGTAGGGAAGCAAAGATCTTGCCATGGGCTCTCCATTATATTTTCTTAATAACTAAGAGGTTAATAATGAGTGCCAACCCAGATTCTATCTTAAGTCAAACTGCAACTGTAGACGAGCGAATCGTAGCGGCTATACCAAACTCCAGGAAGATTTTCGTTACCGGGTCTCGTCCCGATATACGTGTTGCGATGCGTGAAATTGCCTGTTCCCCGACACAAACCAGAACTGGACTCGAACAAAATACACCTATTACGGTATATGACACCTCTGGACCCTATACCGATCCGGAGGCAGATATAGATATCTGCAAAGGCTTGCAGCCACTCAGGCATGACTGGATAGAAGAACGAAACGATACTGAACTGCTCGATGGTCCAAGCTCAGATTATGGTGTATCGCGCTTAAATGATCCTGAATTAAAGAAACTACGCTATGCCGAACCACCTAAGCCAAGAGTAGCAAAGGCCGGCGCCAATGTGACGCAGATGCATTACGCTCGGCAAGGCATCATCACACCAGAGATGGAATATATTGCCATACGCGAAAACCAGCGTTTGGATGAATACAACGATCCGAGTCTGACAAAACGACATCCTGGTACACCTTTTCAGGCTAATCTACCTGATCTTGTCACGCCCGAATTTGTTCGTGATGAAGTTGCCGCCGGTCGCGCCATTATTCCAAATAATATTAATCACCCTGAATCAGAGCCAATGATTATTGGTCGCAACTTTCTGGTCAAGATTAACGCCAATATTGGTAATTCAGCGGTCGGTTCCTCTATTGAAGAAGAAGTCGAAAAGATGACCTGGTCTATCCGTTGCGGCGGCGACACGGTAATGGATCTTTCTACCGGTAAAAACATCCATGAAACACGCGAATGGATAGTCAGAAACTCGCCAGTACCGATTGGAACAGTACCTATTTATCAAGCACTGGAAAAAGTGAATGGCAAAGCTGAAGATCTAACGTGGGAAATCTTCAGAGATACTTTAATCGAGCAGGCAGAGCAGGGCGTTGATTACTTTACTATCCATGCAGGTGTTCGATTAGCCTACATTCCATTAACCGCCAAACGATTGACCGGTATTGTTTCGCGAGGTGGTTCAATAATGGCCAAATGGTGTCTGTCTCATCACAAAGAGAGTTTTCTTTATACCCATTTTGAAGACATTTGCGAGATCATGAAGTCCTATGATGTGTCATTTTCATTAGGTGATGGTCTACGACCGGGTTCAATAGCTGATGCCAATGATGAAGCTCAGTTCGCCGAATTAAAAACATTAGGTGAACTGACAAAAATAGCCTGGAAGCACGATGTGCAAGTCATGATAGAAGGTCCAGGTCATGTCCCGATGCATATGATCAAAGAAAACATGGATAAAGAACTGAAAGAGTGCCACGAAGCACCGTTCTATACATTAGGCCCACTAACAACAGATATCGCACCGGGCTATGACCATATTACCTCAGCAATTGGTGCGGCTCAGATCGGTTGGTATGGTACGGCTATGCTGTGTTATGTCACACCTAAGGAACATCTTGGCCTGCCGAATAAGGATGATGTAAAAGAAGGTATCATTACCTACAAGATTGCCGCGCATGCGGCAGACCTTGCCAAAGGTCATCCTGCAGCACAATTGAGAGACAATGCCCTTTCAAAAGCACGTTTTGAATTTCGCTGGGAAGATCAATTTAACCTGGGGCTGGATCCCGATCGTGCACGCGATTTCCATGATGAAACCCTGCCGAAAGAAGGACACAAAATTGCGCATTTTTGTTCCATGTGTGGACCAAACTTTTGTTCCATGAAGATTACACAAGATGTGCGTGATTATGCAGCAGCACAAGGCCTGGACAATGCAGAAGAGGCGATGCAGAAAGGCATGGATGAAATGTCAAAAGAGTTCAAAGAAAAAGGTAGTGAGATATATAACAAGTTGTGAAGTTTGGTTAATTATTAAGTTCAAACTTGTATTTCAGTGAATCTTTAATCTTTATAGATTAAAGATTCACTGAGTATTATCGATATCAAAGCGAATATAAAGCCGGGTACAAGTTCATATAAATCAAACAACCAGTAGTTTGATTCGATATTTTTCCATAGCAGCACAGTTATACCGCCAGTTAACATTCCGGCAATTGCTGATTTTTTATGCATTGATTTCCAAACCAGAGACATCAGGATCACAGGACCAAATGTTGCTCCAAATCCGGCCCATGCATAAGCGACTAGCTGTAGTACATTACTGTCTGGTGTTAAAGCGAATAGTGTCGCGCAGACTGTTATCAATATCACCGTTATGCGCCCGGTCAAAACAAGTTGTTTATCGCTAGTTTTAACATTGACAGTTTTATAAATATCTTCGGTTAATGCCGAAGAGGCGACGAGTAACTGAGAGTCAGCGGTACTCATGATTGCAGCGAGAATAGCCGACAAACATATTCCAGCCGGAATCGGATGTAATAGCAGGTTAAGTAATTCGATGAACACTTTTTCACTATCACCACCTTGTAGTTGTTCTCCTAACAATACATTGCCGGAAAATCCAATCACTAAAGCACATAATAAACTTATGAAGGTCCAACTAAGCGCGATCCTTCGAGCGCCTGGTATTTTTCGTTCTGATTCGATTGCCATGAACCTGATCAATATGTGAGGTTGACCAAAATAACCCAGGCCCCAACCAAGTAGAGAAACAATTCCAATAAATCCTAATGCTTCTCCAGAGGCAGATGTAAAAGGATTAATTAGTTCAGGGTTTTTAATCGAAAGCGATGTGAATAAAGCTTCAATACCATTCATACTATAGATCGATAAAATTGCGATATAACTCAAGGCTAATACCATCAATATGCCCTGAATTAAATCAGTCCATGACACAGCCAGAAACCCACCAAGGCTGGTGTAACCTAAAATAACAACAGCGCCTGCTATAACGGCCCATGTGTATGGCAGACCAAATACCGATTCGAATAATTTACCGCCGGCAACCAGACCAGAGCTGGTATAGAACATATAAAACAGCAGGATAAACAAGGCCGAGATAATACGTAGAAAATGGCTGTGATCATTAAACCGGTTTTCAAGATATTCAGGCAAGGTCAATGAGTTGTTTAATAGTTCGGTATTAATTCGTAGGCGAGGTGCCACCCATAACCAATTCAAACTTGTGCCGACAAATAATCCAATCGCAATCCAGATTGCCTCAACACCGGCAAGATAAGCGTATCCGGGCAAACCTAATAATAGCCAGCCACTCATGTCAGAAGCGCCGGCGCTAATAGCGGTTGTCCAACTGCCCAGTTTTCTACTACCAAGTATATAGTCAGAAAAATTATGTGTGTTACGCCATGCCTTCCAGCCGATATAAAACATCATTAATAAGTAAAGAATAAACGTGATGAAAATAATGCTTAGATTGCTCATGAATCTAGATCATCTCGTGGCAGGGAAAGAATTTTTCATTTGCAATATGTTGCAGAATAATATCTTTGCAGAACTCAAGCATTTCGTTACGAATATTGGCGGGATAACTAATGCTATTATCTTCTTCCTCGAGTGGGGATGAAAATAGTCTTTCTTCCGGATAAAGTTTTTCAAGTTTGCGAAAATAATCTTTTGGCAATCGAAACCCACCGAGACTGACTGAATGGATTAAATCAGCATCCAGCTTTGAAAAAACACTATTAAACAATGTTGTATATTCCTCAGCGTAATTCTTTGTATAAATTAAAGGATCAAAACGAAGTCCAATTTTCCAACCGGCATTTTGTAATTCGATAATTGCACTGATACGTTTTTCGATAGACGGTGCTTTATGTTCCAGTGCTCTGGCTATTTTGTCTGGCGTGAAACTAAATGCAATGACACAATTCTGAATTGGTTCCTGTTTTATTAAGCTTCTTATTTGCGTGCTTTTGCTACGAAGTTCCAGCAAAGCTTGTGGGTTCTTTGTAAAGAAGGGCAGGAATTCAGCCGTAAAGTTTGTGACAGGATCAAGCGCAAGACTATCGCAATCATAACCAGAGAAAAAATGCACGGTTTCCTTTTCGTGCCTGCTCAACATTGATTGCATGTCTTCGATAAAATCTTCGTAATTAACAAACAAAACATAATGCGCAGACTGAAACATGCCTTGTAAAAAACAGTAACGACAGTCATACAGGCAATTCAGCATATGCGAGAAATAATAATTATGTTCTGCGCCAATGCCGTATTGTTTCGGTGTTGGTAAGACCAGACCTTTATGTTTTTTTGCAAGGATTAATGCGGGTTTTTTCTTTTGCAATCTGAAATTCTGTGACTTCCGATTAAATACTTCGCCATAGCGTTCGCAGCTTATCTGTGTTGCTTCAGGAAAGCGTTTAAGCAGTGACCGGGTACGGGGATGGTCAGTAATTTCCTCTTCAATGTATATCATGCTAATCATGAATCACAAATTCAGAATTATTTATTTTTTCATATAATGTGTTGATAATCTGTTTTGCCGTTTTCAGTTTGGCAAGAGTTTGAATGAGATCCTGATCTGAACAACGAACAGACCATCGTCTTAATAATTGACATAATTTTATACGCTCGGATTGTGTGCAATGCCATTGCCCGATGATATCTTGATAATGCTCAGGTTCTGAAAGTGTATTTGCTAATTCATCGGAGAATGGTTTCAAAGCAAGTATCAACTTATTAATAGTTGTTGTTTGTGCAGCGATCATCTTTTTCACATTCGCAGCATTAACTGTAGACGTAGATTGATCGGCATTATCAGAGATTACCTTTAAAACATGGATCAACTCAGCCGTTCCCAAACGTATTGCCATCTGATAAAAAGCGGAGGCCTCCATATCAAATAAGCTGTCTTGATAATTTTCCGATGGTTTATTCAATGTGATAAGCGCTTCACTTCCAACTGCTGAATCAAACAGGATTTGTGGATACCAACAAGCACCATTCTGGTGATCTGTAATTTTATTAATTAAACGCACTTCACCAACAGGGATGTTTTTATGACCTGCAACACCAATGTTTAGCCATCCGTCTGCAGGATGCGTATTGATGCAGGCATGGTGATAGCATATGGCTGAGGCGGCGTTAATTTTTCCGACGCCAGTGATGGTTAAACTAATATGCTTATCTTTCGATTGATAGATACGAAATAATTCAAACTGTTTTAATTCTGTCAGTTTGAAGTGCTGTATAAGCGGTTCAGCTTCACAGGGTAACGCACAAAAAATATGAAACATAAATTCTTATTTTAGATTGTTTGAATTGGATAAACATGAATCAATAAAGGATTGCCATGTATCATCGGGCTCCCAGATCGCTAACATGTCATTTTTCGCAATTTCAAGGTCACATTCCTGTTTAAGAATTCGATATAAATAAACAAAACAGGACACCCGCCAATTATAAGCGCAATGTACCAATATATTTTTATCATAATGTTCTTCCATCACATTGAAGAATGATACTAGATCGGTAGTTTCAGGCTTTTTAAAGTCTACCGGTATATGAATGTAATCGAGTTCGTTTTGTTTGACGATTTGTGCTTCATTAGCAATGGCATCAGGTGAATCTGTTCTTGCCAGATTAATTACCATTTCAACCCCGGCCCGTTTGATCAATTTAAATTCTTCTGCGTATGGTTGTGCAGAGGTATGCAATTTATCGTTTATCTTTCGATACTGTCTAATTGTTTCAAGCATATTGTTTTGATAATGCCTTAAAGTCATTACTCAAATTACTGTTACCGTGTTTTTCCGAGCCTTTTAGAAAAATAGAGATCTTCTTCAACATAACAGTAATAGCCGCTTGCTGATCAATTTCATTTAAATCATTTGATTCGATGCATTTTTTTAAGGCAGTGATACGAAATCGATCCATACCCCAATGTTTTCTTGATAATTGATCGGCATGACCACCGTATTTATTTATCAAAGCCTCGTCCAGAAACAATACCGGGTATTTGCAACAAATTCGTAACCACATATCATAATCTTCACATGCGGGCAGTTTTTCATCAAATAAGCCGACCGAATCAAACAGTCGTTTTTTAATCATTACTGAAGAAGGTGAGATTGCACATAAAGGCAGACAATATTGAAAAATATATCCGCCTCGTTTTCTGTGTTTTTCTGCCTGATGTAATACTTCTCCATTTCGGTACCAGGTTTCATTTGTATGGCATATTAAATAATCCCGGTTTTCTGATAGTGCTTTAGTTTGTTTTTCAAGTTTATCCGGCTGCCAACTATCGTCAGAATCAATTAAACAAATCCAGTCACTTGATGCAGTCTTGATTCCCCGATTTCTAGCAGCACTAACACCCTTGTTATGCTGATAAAGATAGGTTAACTGAGGATAATGCTGTTTTATAAATGATGCCGTGTTATCCGTTGAGCCATCGTCGACTATGATAACCTCATCTGCAGCAAGTGTTTGCGCGAGAACAGATTCAATAGCCCGTTCAAGCAACGTAACTCGGTTGTATGTAGGTATAATGACAGCGATTTTAAACATGCCAAACGTATAACTTGTCAGTTAGAATAACGCGTTCACGATAAACGACCTGAATAACAAATGGAACGTCTGAAAGATAAAATTACAGTAATTACCGGTGCTAGTAGCGGCATTGGAGCCGGTATCGCGGAATTATTTGCACGAGAAGGTGCCTCCGTCGTCGTTAACTATCTTAAATCCAGAGATCGTGCGGAAAAAGTAGTTGAGCAAATCAGAAAGCTGGGGCAACGTGCAATTGCGGTACAGGCCGATATGAGCAAGCAGGATGACATTGATCGCTTGATTCAAGCAACTATGCAAGAATTTGGACGTATCGATGTCTGGGTTAATAATGCCGGCGCAGATATTCTGACAGGTGCGGGTGCTTCTGCCGAGGTTAATAAAAAACTGGATCAATTATTAAATGTGGATCTTAAAGGCACCATGAATGCTTGCTGGTCTGTGAGTACGGTCATGCAAAATCAGGGACATGGGGTTATTGTGAATATGGGTTGGGACATGTCCATACATGGTTTTGAAGGTATAAATCCACAAATATTTGCTGCCTCAAAGGCTGGTGTTTTGGGATTTACCCGGTCATTTGCCAAAACAGTGGGTCCTGAGATTCGTGTGAATATGGTGTCGCCGGGATGGATTGCAACAGCATTTGCGCAAGAGCACATGGATGGAGTTTATTATCAGGCACGCATCAAGGAAATTCCTTTAGGTCGATTTGGTGTGCCGGAAGACGTTGCAGCTGCCGTTGTGTTTTTGGCGTCTGATGCCTCATCATACATATCTGGAGAAGCCATTAAGATAAATGGTGGTTTGGTTTAAACTTATAACTTGTTTTCAATATTTTTATTATTATGTCTGAAGAATCTAAAAAGAACGGTCTGAAAGTACGTACAGAAGTCATGGGTGAAAAATTTGTTAATCGGGCAATATCGAATACGACCGAGTTGACAGCACCTTTACAAGACTGGATCAATGAACATGCCTGGGGTTCTACCTGGCAACGCGAAGGTTTGCCAAGGCAAACGAGGTCTTTAATCACTATCGCGATGTTAGCGGCATTAAAGGCGCCTACTGAATTAAAAGGACATGTGCGTGGCGCATTAAATAATGGTTGTTCTGTTGCGGAGATACAGGAAGTATTATTACATTCAGTTGTTTATGTTGGTGCTCCAGCGGCACAAGAAGCATTTCGTGCCGCACAGGAAGTCATTGATGAGTGGCAGTCCAGTACCTGATTGAGACGGGCCTATACTCAATAATGAATCAAGGAATGAACATAATAATTTGTTAGCTGCTCTCTACCTTTAAGAAAATCAAGTTCTACCACGAAAGCACAGGCAACAACTTCTGCACCGAGCTTTTCAATCAAATTACAACTGGCGGCGGCAGTTCCACCAGTGGCGATTAGATCATCAACCAGTAACACACGATCACCTTTTCCCAAGGCATCGATGTGGACTTCAAGTGATGCGGAGCCGTATTCCAGATCATAAGACATCGTTTCAACATCATAGGGCAATTTCCCTGGTTTTCGTAAGGGAATAAAGCCAATACCTAATTCCCATGCAGCGAGACTACCAAAAATAAAGCCACGTGCTTCCATACCCGCGACAGCAGTGATATTTTCACCGAGAAAGGGATGTATTAACTGGTGGACTGCGAGTCGCAGCATAGCGGGTGATTTGACTAGTGGAGTGATATCCTTGAACTGTATTCCCGGTTCGGGAAAGTCCGGTATATTTCGGATATACGCTTCTAATCGTTGCATGTTTTCTCTCCAGTGATATTTGTTATTTTTCTCTATAATAACGGCTTGCAGATAAATAGGGGAGTCGTGTGTTTTATTTTTTAAACAAATTAGAAGGAAACATATGCGTTTAAAATCATTTGAGACTATTTTTGATTCAGCCATTGAGCGTAATGGCGGTCTGGATAAGTTGGAGAAACTATTACCTCAAGCACGTACGGTAGACGAACTAAAAAATCTATCGACTGAGTATTGTTTATCAAATATGACTCGCCGTATCTTTCAGGCGGGTTTGAATCGTAAGATTATTGATAATAAATGGCCTGCCTTCGAAACAGTATTTCATCAATTTGATATTAATGCTGTGCGTATTATGGATGACGAAACTCTGGAGCGTATGATGGATGACAAACGTATTGTGCGTCATTGGCGCAAGATACAGAGTGTTAGACATAACGCACAAAGCATATTTGAAATTAATGAGGAGCAGGGTAGTTTCGTGAAATATATAGCGGAATGGCCGGCGGAAAATATTGTTGAGCTATGGGAATTGCTTAAAAAACGATTTAAGCAATTGGGTGGTGCTTCTGGCCCCTATTTTTTGAGACGAATAAGAAAAGATACTTTTTTGCTAACGCCAGATGTTGTCAGGGCATTATTCCGTTGGGGTGCAATTGATGAAGAACCTAAAAATAAAAAACAGAGAAGTTATGTGCAGGCTTGTATGAATGAGTGGCATGCGGAAGTTAATAAACCTTATTGTCAGATCAGTATGATTCTTGCGAGGTCATTAGATTAATCATGGGCCGTTGGCGACCACCCGCAGCACAATCTGCACCGTATATCACTCCGCAAGGATACAAAAAACTCGAGCAAGAAAATGCCGCTTTGTGGACAAAACGTAATGAAGTTGCAAAGGCAGTTACAGCAGCAGCAGCTGAAGGTGATCGTTCTGAAAATGCAGAATACATCTACCGCAAGAAACAATTACGCGAAATCGATGCCAGAATCGGGTACTTACAACGACGCATGCCAAAATTGACCGTTGTTAAAAGTGTACAAGATACATCTCGTATTTTCTTTGGCGCATGGGTCACTATTGAGGATGAGACAGGGCAGGAGATTTGCCACCGTATTGTTGGCGCCGATGAGTTTGATCAGCACGAAAGTTATATTACCGTCGATTCGCCAATGGCAAAGCTCCTTTTAGGTAAATCGATTGATGATGAGGTATGTCTGGAGAGACAGAACGAAAAACAGATTTTCGCCATCATTAATATTGAATATGACGACTAAAACAAGCCTTTCATATGATTTACTTATTGTGAGGTTCGTGTTTTACCAATTTGCTTAATTTATTAATCAAGCCACTTTCTTCTTTTTCATTATTATCTGCAATAGCTATCTCATTAAGATTGATGTAATCGGTTTTGCCAGTACCTAATACTGGAATTTTATCTGTAACGATAACCTTTTTGGGAATAATTAATTCGCTCATCTGTTTATCTTTAGCTATTAGCTGTAAATGTTTTCGTTCTGCTTCTTTGTGTTCTGTTATGAGGACAATTTTCTCCCCTTTACGCTCATCAGGTACAGCCATCGCAGCATGATTTATGTTAGGCCATGTCAGACTAGCTAACTCCTCTACCGCCGTTAATGAAACCATTTCGCCACCAATCTTCGCAAAACGTTTAGCCCGGCCCAGAATTGTTATATAGCCTTCTTCATCTATATCAGCAATATCACCCGTATCGTACCAACCAGCGCCACGTTCAGTTGACGGTGCTTGTAATTCGCCGGGTTTATCGTGACTAAGATAGCCTTGCATGATGTTTGGACCTTTTACGATCAGGAGTCCACCTCGCTCTATACCATCAACCGGTTTTATATAGCATTCCATGTCAGTCATGATGCGTCCCGTTGTACCGGATTTGTTTAACATTTTATTATTTACCGAGATCACTGGACTGGTTTCGGTTACGCCATAGCCCTGTAGTATTCGAAGACCAAATTTATCCATCCAGATTTGCATAGTGTCGTTTTGTAATTTTTCGGCACCTGCCACGACATAGTTCAAGCTATTAAAATCAAACGGGTGTGCGTAACGCGCATAACCTCTTAAAAATGTGTCTGTTGCAAAAAATATAGTCGCGCCCAATTCGTAGATTAATTCAGGGATGACACGATAATGTAAAGGTGATGGGTAGAGGAATATTTTTCCTCCACCTAAAAGCGGCATCAGGAAACCGGCATTAAGGCCGAAAGAATGAAATAACGGTAAACAATTAAAAATCAGGTCTGTTGGTGTGAAATTGATGTGGCAGCGTACCTGAGCATAATTTGCCAATATGTTGCGGTGAGAAAGCACAACACCTTTTGGATGACCTTCTGAACCAGAAGTAAACAGTATTACTGCTGCCGAATCAGGGTTTGTATTGTTCCCCTGTTTAAGATAATGCCGCCCCGGATTTCTGTTTTTATACAATGCCAAAAGTTTTTTGGACAGTGAAATATCCTGCTTCAAGTCTTCCAGATAAATAACAGTAAAGCTTTGTTCAAGTGTCTCCGCCAATAATTCGAGTTTAGCGTTCGCAATAAAACGTCTTGATGTAAATATGGTTTTTACCTGCGCTGTATTACAAGCTCGTTTTATTGCGAGTGCACCGGACGTAAAATTTAACATTGCCGGTATACGACCAATGAACTGCATGGCGAAGAATACGACTGGCAAGGCATTCACATTGGGCAGTAATATGCCAATATGTTCACCTGCCCCGGTATGTTTTTTTATTAAAACACTTAATAAAATACTACGTAAGGTAAGTTGTTTATAATTGATTGTCTCTCGACTGAAGTCTTCTAAAACATTGTGCTCTTTACCGAACTGTTTACTAGCTTTCACCAGCGCTGAATACAGCGTTGTTTTTTGATTGATGCTTGAATAGGTTAATTTAAACATCAGGTCTTGTAATTGTCGCGCTGAAGCTTTTCTGCGGTCATGTCCAGTGAGTTGTTCAGGTATTTGTATCTTTTCCGGCGGCAGGATAGTTAAGGTTATCTTTGGGAACCAGAATACATAACTGCGCCCCTTCATATATGACAAGTGACTGTACTGAGCACCTTCAATTGCTATCGGGAGTAACGTTGCGTCACTTTTATCAGCTATTAATCCGGGCCCCTCATAGATTTTCATTAGCGACCCCGTAACAGTGATTCGTCCTTCCGGGAATATGACTGCTTTTTTGTTCTGTTTGATATATTTGACCATGGACTTGACTGATAAAGGATTAATTGCATCCATCTCGAACAAATCAACAAAATATAAAAAAGGTTTGAATAATCTTTTGGCAGCAATATCTCTGTTTATCGCGAATGTGGGTGTTTCCGGTAGCCATGCGTAAAGCAATACGCCATCAAGCAGAGAGGTGTGATTAGCAATTATTAAGACACGATCACCTGCTTTTTCATAGTTCTCAAGGCCTGAGACTTCAACCCGATAAAACAGGCGAAGTAATACTCGAAAAAACAATTTCCATAAGCGGATCATAATGGGCATTTTATGTGTAAATACATCACTATGAGAATAGCTTTCTACTTACGAAGCGGATTAGTTATCAAGCACCAGTGATAGTTTGCTGGACAATTAAACTCTGGCCAGGTTTTAGGTGATTTCCTTTCTTTAGATTATTCCATTTGAGCAGATCATTGACATGCACATCAAACTTTCTGGCTATAAGCCACAATGAATCGCCTCGTTTTACAGTATAAGTACCTGTAGCAGGGTTCTTTGCAACAGCTTTAATGAGTGCTCCATCCTCATACTGCTTATCCTGTTTTACCCAAACAGTAAGTTTTTGTCCGGGTTTAAGCAGACTCTTGCTAGAGATGCCGTTCCATCGTGTGAGCTGCTTAACACTGATGCCATATTGGCGACTGATATCCCAGAGATTATCACCACGTTTAACAGAATATATATATTGTTTGCCATCGCCGGTTCTTTTTAGATTTTTGAATTTTCTGGCATCGGCACTTAAAGAATAAAACTTACTGGACTCTTTTGCAGTTGGTATTAGTAATGAACTACCCGCACGAATATTGTTTCCTTTTAATCGATTGGTTTCCTTTAGTGCGGAAACACTGGTCTGGTAACGTCTCGCAATCTGAGCTAATGATTCACCTTGAACAATTTTGTGTTGTTTCCAACTAACACGTTCAGATGTCGGTAATGCGGCCAGTTTTTGTTTAAAGTCAGCAGCTTTATCGTAGGGTACAAGTATTCTGTGTGGACCTTTTGGGTCAGTAGCCCATCGATTGAAGCCAGGGTTCAGGGTATACACTTCATCCATAGTCATATTAGACATGGCAGCTACAGTAGCCAGATCAATCTGACTACCGATATCAATGCTTTCGAAATGGGGTTGGTTTGGAATCGATTTGAATATGATGTTGTATTTAGTCTGATTTTTTAATACTTCTGCAACGGCTAACAGACTTGGTACATAACTTCGGGTTTCACGTGGTAAACGTAATGACCAGAAATCTGTCTTCTTGCCGGCTTTCTTATTTCTTCTAATCGCTTTTTCGACGTTACCTTCACCCGCATTATATGCAGCAAGCGCATGAAACCAGTTACCGTTGAAACGTTTGTGCAAACTTTCAAGGTAATCGAGTGCCCCATCAGTTGCCGCGATGATGTCTCGACGGCCGTCATACCACCAGTTTTGTTTCATTCCAAAACGCTTACCAGTTGCAGGAATAAACTGCCAGATGCCAGATGCACGGCTGGGTGAATAAGCAAACGGGTGGTATGCGCTTTCCACGATCGGCAGTAGTGCCAGATCAAGAGGCATATTTCGTTCTTTTAATTTTGAAATAATATGATAGAGATAAGGCTGCGCTCGATCTGCAACACGATCGAGATAGTCTTGATTGCGAGCAAACCAGGCGACTTTATCCTGAACACTGCGTTGATTGATATTACGATTGAATTGCAGTTCATCCTGTATCAAAAACCAGAGGTCCTGATGGTCTTGAATTGCGACCTGTCGATTGAGTTCTTGTTCAACGTTGATCTCAGCAACATTTGTATCAGGACCGGTGTTGTTGAGTTTATGAACTTGATTTAGTTGCTGACGCTTTTCTGTGGCTGGTGCGGGGTCAACAATATTTGGTCGTGTAGAACTGAAGTTACAAGCACTTATTATTATTGGAACAAAGCAAATAATTGCTTTAGGTATCATATGCATGGCCGAATGCTATGGATATGCAGACCTTGGGTCAAGTAATAATTACTACAAAAAATCTTATTTTTTAAGTACTCATGAAAGACTCTTAAAAAGAGTCTTTCCATTGCCGTATTGCAGCAAAAACCTCAGCGGCTGTACTTAAGCTTTTCCCGGCGTAGTGGCTGGCGGCATTTATCACTGTCGTTTCTTCACAACGGAGAAATGGATTTGTTGCTTTTTCTTCTGCCAATGTTGCAGGAACAGTCGGTTGATCCAGTTTTCTAGCTATTTCTACATTTTTTAATCGTTCCTGTACCCGTTTATTATCGGGTTCAACGGCGGCAGCGAACTTAAGATTACTTAAAGTATATTCATGACCACAATAGAGTAGTGTCTCATCAGCTAAGGTTTTAAATTTTGAAAGTGAATTATGCATTTGTGGGGGTGTACCTTCAAACATCCGCCCACATCCAGCGGTAAATAACGTATCGCCACTGAATACCAGTTTATCTGTGTAATAGGCTACCGCACCGGAGGTATGTCCAGGCACATCCAGTATATCAAGCTCTATACCGAGTTCTTGTAGTAATATCCGGTCGCCTTCGCCGATGGGATGAGTACTGCCAACGACAGTTTCTGTCTTCGGTGTATATACAGGAATATTGAATTGTTCGGTGATAGCGTCAATACCGCCAACATGATCCCAATGATGATGTGTAATCATGATAGCTATCGGTATCAAATTTTCAGATGTTATAAAATCGAGAACTGGCGCGGCTTCACTGGGGTCAACAATAGCGACATGCTGGCTTGCCTTCTTTTTCAGCAACCAGATATAGTTATCCTTTAACGCGGGTAGGGGTATGATCTCTAGGTCGGGCATTTTATTAAATTTATGACTTCAAATAATATAAAGACATTAACACTAAGAGAAAAATTCTCAAGCTGGTTAGGTAGCCCGCTCGGAAAAGCGGTATTCGATGCTGAAGCCGAGCAGATGGATGAGGTTCTGCACGAGTTGTTTGGTTATCACATATTACAATATGGCTATTCAGCAGAATCTGATTATCTCTCAGCATCGCGAATCTCTAACAAAACGATATTATTTCTGGATGATACAGAATTCGATAACAATATAACGGCAATACGTACCCGCGCTGAAGATTTACCCATTGCCGCTGATAGTATCGATGTGATTGTTCTACCACATATACTCGAATACTCTAAAGATGTACATAAACTACTGCGAGAAATGGAACGGGTACTTATTGACGATGGGTGTGTGGTAATTCTCGGTATTAATCCATTAAGTTTATGGGGTTTGTGGCATTTATTTCTGTGTTGGTGGGGCGAAATGCCCTGGAGTGGTCGTTTGATTTCGATGCCCAGAATAAAGGATTGGTTATCTTTACTTGATTTTGAGGTGAAAAAGACCAATTCGTTTTTCTTTGCGCCACCGTTACGAAATCAAAAATTATTAAAGAAATTAATGCCGTTGGAACGATTGGGTAAATATTGCTGGCCAATATTTGGTGGTTTGTATGTTGTCGTAGCAAAAAAACGTACAGTACCTTTAAATCCTATCAAGATGCAGTGGCGGTCCAAACGACATATGATTGCCTCCGGAGCAATTGAACCGACAACAAGAACGCAAATAGACAATTATGAGTGAAACAATACATATTTTTTCTGATGGTGCTTGCCGTGGAAACCCCGGGCCGGGAGGTTGGGGAACCTTGTTGAAATATAACGGGACTGAAAAAGAATTGTACGGTGCAGAAACAGATACCACTAATAATCGTATGGAATTAATGGCCGCCATCATGGGACTCGAATCATTAACGCGACCCTGTGCAGTAATATTAACGACCGATTCGCAATATGTGATGAACGGTATCACTGAATGGATGGACGCATGGAAAAGCCGCGGCTGGAAAACGGCTGCAAAGAAGCCGGTTAAAAATAAAGATCTGTGGCAACGTCTGGATGAAGCATGTCAACCACATCAGATACAATGGGAATGGGTCAAAGGTCATAGCGGGCATGATGAAAACGAACGTGTTGATCAGCTTGCTAACAAAGCCATTGATGAAATGTTTGCCCGGGATAACGCATGAGACAAATTGTACTTGATACGGAAACGACTGGACTTGAACCAAAGCATGGCCATCGCATTATTGAAATTGGTTGTGTTGAAATAGTCAATAGACGTAAAACGGATCGACACTTTCATCAATACCTGAATCCGGATCGAGAGATCGATGATGGCGCATTTAATGTACATGGTATCAGTAATGAATTTTTAGAAGATAAACCACGTTTTGCTGATATCGCGCAGGACTTTATCGATTTTATTCGTGGCGGTGAATTGATTATTCATAATGCACCGTTCGATGTTGGTTTTATTAATGCTGAGTTAAAGCAATTGGGAAGGAAATGGGGCAAGACTGAAGATTATTGCGCAGTTATTGATACCCTGATGATGGCGCGTGAAAAGCATCCAGGTCAAAAAAACAATCTAGATGCCTTGTGTAATCGTTATGAGATTGATAATTCGAATCGTGAGTTGCACGGAGCCTTACTCGATGCGCAAATTCTGCTAGATGTTTATCTAGCCATGACGGGTGGTCAGGAGACCTTGAATTTTGACGCAACACAGGAACAACAGGCGGCAGATTCGGGTCATGCAAAAATAATAGATGCAAATCGAAAACCTTTACGCATTATCGAACCAACAGCTGAAGAACTCGCTGCGCATGAACAATATCTGGAGCGAATTAAAGATGAGAGCGGCGGCAAGTGTGTATGGATTGATAGTGGATATGAATAATACGGTTTTAATTAGACTGATAATCTGACATGCCTGCGAAGTATTAAGATGTCACATAAAAAATACTTTCTAATACTCTCGTGCATTTTCTTTATTGAATTTTTAATTCTCGCAATATCACCTCACGATCGTTCCGATTGGGCTTTAGAAAATGTTCTGGTTTTGGTGTTTGTCATCGTGATGGCGCTGACCTATAACAAGTTCTTATTTTCAAGAATTTCCTACAGTTTGATTTTTATATTCATGTGTCTGCATGAAATAGGTGCGCACTATACCTATGCCGAAGTACCGTATGATGCTTTTTTAATGACATATTTCGATTTTAGTCTTAATCAGATGATGCATTGGGAACGAAATCACTTTGACCGTTTTGTTCATTTTCTTTATGGCTTTTTGCTCGCTTATCCATTCAGAGAGATTTATTGTCGCATTGCTTACGGTAAAGGTTTCTGGGGTTACTTTTTCCCCTTGTTATTTACCATCGCCGCATCAATGACCTTTGAACTATTTGAGTGGGCAGCAGCAGAGCTGTTTGGTGGTGATCTGGGTATCGCCTATCTCGGTACTCAGGGTGATGTCTGGGATGCACAAAAAGATATGGCACTGGCAAGTCTGGGCGCATTTGTTGCGATGCTGATTGTCATCGCAATCAATCTAGGTTTGCAGAAAGATTTTGCTAAAGAATGGAGCAATAGTTTAAGGGTTAAAAGAAAGAAACCAATGGGTGAGGATGAGATTTCTCGTTTGCTTGAGGAGAAGGATAAGGAATAACTTATTCTCCTTCGTCATTCCCGTGAATACGGGGATCCAGTTTAAATTAATATTTTTTATTCTGTTTCTCATTGGTTTTCGGCTGACGGCGAGTCACTTTCTCTTGAGCACGCAAGAGAAAGTGACTCGCCATAAAGGCGAAACCAATGTAAAAAATAATGAAATTTATTGTTTGACTGGGCATGGATTGCTCCTGCAATCCTTATGCATTCCCTTCATCCATGAAGGTCATTCCCGTGTTCACAGGAATGACGAGAATTAAGGATGGGCTAAAGACTTAACCCATCCTTAGATAAAAAGATTAACTGCCTACTGCTTCTTTGGTCATCTTTTGCAATTCGCCTTTCTCGTAAAGTTCCATAACGATATCGCAGCCGCCGACAAGTTCGCCTTTGATAAAAACTTGTGGAAAGGTTGGCCAGTTTGAATATTGTGGCAGGTTGGCGCGCATTTCGGGTTGTGCCAGTACGTCGACAAAACCAAATTCGACATCACATTCTTTTAAAGCTTGTACGGTTTTCATTGAAAAGCCGCATTGTGGAAAGTCGGGTGAGCCTTTCATAAATAATACAACCGGGTTTTCTGCCAGTGTTGCTTTAATTTGTTCAATTGGATCCATTACATTTACCTCTGTTTTAAATTCTCATCTAAATTGCTGAGTGCTTCAATTGCGGCGGATTATACGCGAAAGCCACTCTCAATCACTATTTGTTAACGTTGTTAAGTTATAGTTATCCTAAATGAGGGCCATTATTGAGATTTCAAGTGCTGGTTTTGAACAGCAAGTTATTGTTTTAAATCTATAATATGTCTTTCAGGCGGATATTCACGGATGGGATCTGTTTTATACTATTTGTGGGCTTCACTAGTGAAAGGGGTGGAAGCGGGAACTGACATCAGTATAATCCTACCCATTAATTTAATGCATTTTTAGTAGTTTTAACTTTTTCATTTCGGGGGTATTAGTATGAATCCACTCAAGTCAGTGCACGGCACAATAGCGCTTGGTTTTGTTGTAGCAATCGTTCTTACATTGCTGGTAGGTGATACAGTGCTGAATATGTGGTCTTTAGTCGTCTGGTTTCATGTCTTTTTTGGTGTGATATGGATTGGCTTACTCTATTACTTCAATTTTATACAAGTACCTGCTGTCGGTGTTGCTTTAGCCGATGAAGGTGGACCAGGCCCTGCAGCAATTAATAAGTATGTTGCGCCACGCGCATTATGGTGGTTTCGTTGGGGTGCATTAGGTACCTGGCTAACCGGTGCTGCAGCATTGGAAGTCATGGGTGTTGGTCTTAAAAATGCATTCTTGCTACAAGGTAATGGTTTGATCATTGGTCTTGGTGCATGGATGGGTACGATCATGTTATTTAATGTCTGGGTATTGATCTGGCCAAATCAGAAAAAGATTCTGGGTATTGTTGAAGCCAGCGCTGATGAAATTGCAAAAGGCAAGGTTGTTGCGCTGATGGCGTCAAGAACTAATACCTTTCTTTCTATACCGATGATTATGTGTATGGTCGGTCAAGGGCATGGTTTGCCTTTATAAGATTTAAGTTTTATTAATCTAGTTTGAGCCCGGCTCATGGCCGGGCTTATTATTTCAGGACATAATTTTATGTCGTCAGAGGACAAGAGTCCGAAGTGACGATTTTTTGGTCGTTACAATTTCGACTGTTTGGAATATTTAAGTGATGAGCACAGCGTTAATGTCAAATTATCAACCTTTGTCGATTGAGTTTAAAAATGGGTCAGGCATCTGGCTTAATGATACTCAGGGACAACGTTATCTGGATGCACTCAGCGGTATCGCCGTGTGTGGTTTAGGTCATGCCCATCCTGCGGTGCAAGCAGCAATTGCTGATCAAGCGGCTAATTTAATTCATACCTCAAATCTTTATCGTATTCCCTTACAGGAAAAACTGGCCGGGAAACTCGTTCAACATTCAGGTATGGAGAAGGTGTTTTTTGGTAATTCCGGTGCTGAGGCAAATGAAGCCGCGATAAAACTGGCGCGTTTATATGCGAACAATAAAGGTATTTCGAATCCGGTTATTGTTGTGATGGAAAAAAGTTTCCATGGTCGAACTATGGCTACCTTAAGCGCTACCGGCAATGCAAAAGTACAGAAAGGTTTTGATCCTTTAGTCGAGGGGTTTAAGCATATTCCATACAATAATATTGATGCATTAAATGAATTAGCGAATGAAGACTTAAATATCGTTGCCGTTATGGTTGAACCGATATTAGGTGAGGGCGGCGTTGTTATCCCTGATCCAGGCTATTTAAAAGCAATAAGAGCATTTTGCGATAAGCATAAATGCTTGATGATGGTTGATGAGGTGCAAACCGGAATGTGTCGTACTGGAAAGTGGTTTGCCTTTCAGCATGAAGATGTGATGCCTGATGTGATGACTTTAGCCAAGGCTCTGGGTAATGGTGTTCCGATTGGTGCATGTCTGGCAAAAGGCGAGGCCGCTGAACTATTTCAACCAGGTAGCCATGGGTCAACCTTTGGCGGTAATCCATTAGCATCAAGAGCCGCATTAGCGGTTATTGAGGTGTTAGAAGCACAATACCTTGAACAACGTGCAGCAGAACTCGGTAATCGTTTATTAGACTCCTTTAAAGAAGCGTTGAGTGCTGTAAAAGGCGTTAGTGACATTCGTGGTAAAGGCTTGATGCTCGGCATCGAGCTTGAAAAAGAATGCCCTGATTTAGTCGGATTGGCGTTAAATGAACATCTATTGATTAATGTCACTTCAGGTAATGTTATTCGATTACTGCCACCATTAATCATGAACGATGCTGAAGCTGATCAGCTTGTCTCAACATTGAGTAAAATACTCAAAAAATATTTGAAATAGGATTACAAATTTATGAGTGTTCGACATTTTTTGACACTAAACAGTTTGAATCAAGACGAGTTGTTGTCGATTATTAATCGTGCGTCTGTTTTAAAGAAACAATTCAAACAAAAAAACTTTGAGACTACCCTGAGTAATCGTGTCCTGGGTATGATCTTTGAAAAATCGTCCACACGTACGCGTGTTTCATTTGAAGCCGGTATGGCGCAATTGGGTGGTCATGCTATCTATTTATCGCCAACAGGCAGCCAAATAGGACGTGGTGAGCCTATAGAGGATACGGCGCGTGTTTTATCAAAAATGGTGGATTGCATTATGTTGCGCACCTTTGAGCACGAACGTCTGGAACTGTTTGCTTCTTATTCTGATGTGCCAGTCATCAATGGCCTATCTGATAGTTTTCATCCCTGTCAATTGTTGGCTGATTTATTAACCTATACAGAAAACCGTGGTTCGATTCAGGGCAAAAAAGTGGTTTGGATTGGTGATGGCAATAACATGTGCCATTCCTATATGAATGCAGCGAAAATTTTTGATTTTAAATTGAATATTGCTTGTCCCGAAGGCTTTGATCCGGATGCTGGATTGCTTGATGAGACTAAAGATTTTGTATCCATAATACGAGAGCCTGAAAAAGCAGTCGAAAACGCCGATCTTATTGTGACTGATGTCTGGGCGAGCATGGGACAAGAAGATGAGCAAGCACAACGACTGGAAAAGTTTGCCCCTTATCAGGTAAATACGGAGTTAATGAAGTATGCGAATGGTGATGCCCTGTTTATGCATTGCTTGCCTGCTCACCGTGGTGAAGAAGTCTCTGCCGCAGTATTAGAGGGGCCTCAAAGTGTCGTTTGGGAAGAAGCGGGTAACCGTTTGCATTCACAAAAGGCACTGCTGGAATTTTTGTTACGTTGATTTATATAACGATCTTATTATCCTGACTGTGATATTTTCAACGTCAGTTAAATTTCCTTGTTTTAATAACCACTTTTAAACACTATGCATTTTTTGTTGAGTAACGACGATGGATACCAGTCTCCTGGATTATCAGCATTGGCAGAAATGTTAGCTGAATTAGGCAGGGTTACCGTTGTCGCACCCGATAGAGATCGTAGTGGTGCCAGTAATTCACTGACGCTTGATTCCCCGCTCCATGTAAAACAAGATAGTCGTGGTTTCAATTATGTAAATGGCACGCCAACTGATTGTGTGCATTTGGCAATTACAGGGCTATTGGATGAAGAACCTGACATGGTTATTAGCGGTATTAATACCGGTGCTAATCTGGGCGATGATGTGCTTTATTCGGGCACCGTGGCAGCGGCTATGGAGGGACGTTTCCTTGGTTGTCCAGCGATAGCATTTTCACTTGCTGGAGAGAGACAGGCTGATTATAAGCCGGCTGCGCAGGTAGCTAGAAAAATTATTGAATATATTATGCAAAAACCGTTGGCAGATGTGTTATTGAATGTGAATATTCCAGATGTAGACTATGAACAAATTAAAGACTTTGCGGTAACGCGTTTGGGAAATCGGCATAAATCTGAACCCGTATTGGAAGCGTCTGACCCACGTGGAAGAAAAGTATACTGGGTTGGGCCTGTTGGAACTGAACAAGATGCAGGCGAGGGGACAGACTTTCATGCTGTTCGTTCTGGCAAAGTTTCTATAACACCCTTACAAATTGATTTGACGCGTCACCAATCTTTACAAACACTTTCAGACTGGACAGAAGGTCTTAAATAAATGATGGCTGAACATAGCGGTATAGGCATGACATCACAGCGTACGCGTGACCGACTTGCAGATACGCTGGTTGAAATGGGAATTAAATCTGAACGGGTATTGGATGCGATTCGACAAACACCACGACATCTTTTTGTCGATGAAGCACTGGCTAGCCGTGCATACGAAAATACTGCACTACCTATTGGCTTCAGCCAAACAATCTCACAGCCTTACATCGTTGCTAAAATGACCGAAGCATTGATTAAAGACGGTGAATTAAAAAATGTTCTGGAAGTTGGCACCGGTTGTGGTTATCAGACAGTGATTATGGCCCGGTTTGCAAAGCAAATTTACACAGTAGAGCGGATCAATGCCTTACTTGTACGTGCCAGAGAACGTTTCCAAAAACTGGCTTGCACCAATATTCGTAGTAAACATGCCGATGGCAATATTGGTTGGTCTGCACATGCACCATTTGATGGCATTATCGTTGCGGCAGCTCCTATTGGTGTGCCTGAATCATTACTGGAACAGCTTGCTATAGATGGTCGTTTGATAATCCCCGTTGGCAAGTCCGGGGATCAGAAATTATTATTGATCACACGTAAAGAAGAAGGTTATGTAGAAGAAATTATTGATTCAGTAAGTTTTGTACCAATGCTTGGTGGTATTGATACAACTTGATCGTGATAGGATGAAACCTGTTTATAATATTTATATATTCATTATAACGCTTGTCTTACTTCAGGCATGTGTCAGCAAGGGAGTTGCGCCAGTTGCCAATCGCGGCGAAATCAAACAACCAGAACCCACAGTTACTCAACATGGCGTCGTTAGCAAATCAACTCCAGCTTCAAGACCAGCAGTACAAAATAAATCGGGCTATCACAGCGTTAATAAAGGTGAGACCCTGTATTCGATAGCATGGCGCTATAATTTCGACTACAAAGCGTTGGCAAGCTGGAATAATATTAATCCACCCTATACCATTTATCCCGGTCAACTTGTTCGTTTAACACCTGTCTATAAAAAGAAAGGTGTCCCTTTAAAATCGGAACCTGTTGCAAAAACTACCACCCCGGCAAAATCAAGCGAATCGATATCCAAGCCCATAGTAAACAAACCAAGCGTTGTTATGAAAAAAACAAAGCCTGGAGTGACTTTACCTAAGGGTACGATTCAGTGGTCCTGGCCCACTAGTGGACAATTAGTTAATTCTGATTCACCGACATCTAAAAAAGGGATCAATATTGCGGGGAAGGCTGGACAGGCAATTAATGCTGCTGCCTATGGCGAAGTTGTATACAGCGGGAGTGGACTTCTCGGTTATGGAAAGCTTATCATCATTAAGCACAGCGAAACGTACTTGAGTGCGTATGCTTATAACAGTAAGTTATTGGTCAAAGAAGGTGACAGAGTCAATGCCGGACAACAAATTTCTGAGATGGGAAGAGACAACACAGGACGTAATGTACTGCATTTCGAAATACGTAAAAATGGAACACCGGTTAATCCTACACAACATCTCCCAAGGAAACGCGTCTGAGTAACCGATAAGCGGACAATGTATGAAAGACGAAACAACACACGCTGAATCAAACGTAAAGGATGACAATATTGATGATGTTGAATTGGATGCTGAGGTTCCAGAAACATTGGATGTTGATGTGTTGCAAGAACTGAGCAACATCGAAGATAGTGCGGATGAAAAGAAGCCCAAAGAAACGCTCTCTGATAATGCTCCGGTTTCGGCTGGTGATTTAGATGCCACTCGACTCTATTTGAATGAAATAGGATTTTCTCCTTTATTAAGCGCAGAAGAGGAAGTGTATTTTTCACGCAAAGCCTTGAAAGGAGATGAGCCTTCAAGAAAGCGGATGATTGAAAGTAATTTGCGGCTGGTTGTAAAAATCGCTCGACGTTATATGAATCGTGGCTTAGCTCTGCTTGATTTAATAGAAGAAGGTAATCTTGGATTAATTCGTGCTGTTGAGAAGTTTGATCCGGAAAGAGGGTTTAGATTTTCTACTTATGCCACCTGGTGGATTAGGCAGACTATCGAACGTGCATTGATGAATCAGACGCGTACAGTCCGATTGCCAATACACGTCGTTAAGGAAATCAATATTTATTTACGGGCTGCTCGTAAACTTGCTCAAACACTGGATCGTGAGCCCAGCCCGGAAGATGTAGCTGAAATGCTTGACCAACCCATCGATGTTGTAAAGCGTATGCTTGGTCTGAATGAAAGAATCACATCCTTTGACACCCCCAGTCCGTATGATTCGGAAAAAACATTATTAGATACTTTGCCAGACGAACAAAACCTGGATCCATCTCTTTTACTACAGAATAGTGATGTAAAAGAGCATATCGATACGTGGTTGAGTTTACTCAGTGATAAACAATGTGCAGTTGTTGAGAGGCGTTTTGGTTTACACGGCAGTGAAGTGTCTACTCTGGAGGAAATCGGGAATGAATTGGGTGTGACACGGGAACGTGTCAGGCAGATTCAGATTGAGGCAATCAAACGATTGCGACAAATCTTGCAAAGAGAAGGATTCTCACTGGACACTTTGAATATGGAGAATTAATTATCAGGTAAAAACAAACAGGCAACGACATCTCTGCCTTCATCAATCAATAAATTATAGCTTCGGCATGCGGCACCTGTATCCATGATCTCCAAACCAATATTTTTGGATCCTGCATAAGCGATCAATTCTGGATTAGGAAAACTTGGTATCATACCGGTGCCAATTAATATAAGTTCTGGTTGCCATGAAATAAATTGATCCAGATGTTGCGTTGCAAGATTTTGATATGAATCTACTGACCAGTTTTCGATTAATCGATCTTTTGAAATTACCAGGTTAGTTTTTATTTGTGTTTCTTTTAATGTAAAAGAGACATCAGAATAGGAAATAATTTTATTTGATGTAGAAAATTCGCTATCAAGTTCAATCTTCATAGGTTTTTTTGCCTTATTTTTACTTGATTGTCATTATATTGTAGTTAGTGAAATAATTTTAATAATAAAGGGGAGGAAAGCAAAAGTGAAAATTATATTATTAGGACCGCCAGGTGCCGGTAAAGGAACACAGGCAAATGTGATTAAAGAAAAATTTAATATTCCACAGATATCAACCGGTGATATGTTGCGTGCTGCAGTAAGTGCAGGAACTGAGTTGGGAGTAAAGGCAAAAGAAGTTATGGATGCTGGTGGATTAGTATCAGATGAATTAATACTTGGTCTGGTAAAGGAACGAATCAGTGAGAATGATTGTGCAAATGGATATCTGTTTGATGGTTTCCCAAGAACTATCGCACAGGCCAATGGTATGGCTGCCATGGGCATAGAAGTTGATTATGTTGTTGAAATTAAAGTAGAAGATGAGCCTATTGTTAAACGCATGAGTGGTCGTAGAGCGCATCTGGCATCAGGTAGAACCTATCATGTTGAGTTTAACCCACCAAAGGTTGAAGGTAAGGATGATGTGACTGGTGAAGACCTTGTGCAAAGAGATGATGATAAAGAAGAGACAGTTAAAAAACGACTGGATGTTTATCATGAACAAACATCACCGTTGATAAGTTATTACACTGAACAATCAAATAAAGAAGGATCTAATACTAAATATATCAGTGTAAATGGTATGCAAGATGTTAACGATGTAACGCAAGAGATCATAACGAAACTTAAATAGAACAGTTTTTGTTATGCCTGCACTATGTGTTTTATTGCATGAATAATGTGCAAAAAAGTATCATTCCAGGAACAATAAACATTAATTAATAAAAAAATTATAGAAAAAAGATAAAACATGACTATAATTGTTTGCGTGAGTGTTTAATGTGATGTATATAAACATTTTGTTAAATCTAATATTCAGTTTTAAGGGGAGTCTCTAAACATGGCAAAGAAGAAAGCAAAGAAGAAGACTGCGAAGAAAAAAGTCGCTAAGAAAACAGCTAAGAAAAAAGTAGCTAAGAAAAAGGCTAAGAAAAAAGTAGCCAAGAAAAAGGCTAAGAAAAAAGTAGCCAAGAAAAAGGCTAAGAAAAAAGTAGCCAAGAAAAAGGCTAAGAAAAAAGTAGCCAAGAAAAAGGCTAAGAAAAAAGTAGCCAAGAAAAAAGCTAAGAAAAAAACAGCCAAGAAAAAGGCTAAGAAAAAAACAGCCAAGAAAAAGGCTAAGAAAAAAACAGCTAAGAAAAAAACAGCCAAGAAAAAGGCTAAAAGAAAAACCAAAAAAAAATAAGTCGCAAAATTTGACAACTGGCCAGCGTGATACACTGCGTAAAGAACAAGCCAGAGCGATAATAGATGCGAGAAGAAAGCGCAGAAAAGCGCTAGTTGAGCACTTACTAAAGTCTGTATGAAGTATAGGCCAGGCGTGAGACTCTCTAAAACACTGATAGGCCCCGTTTTCGGGGCCTTTTTTATTGATATAGGGTGAAAATAAGGGTTCTGGTCAAAGAAAACCCTCTTAAATGGAAATGGTCAAAATTCTCATATACCCTGGAATTTGATACAGACAGCATTCATTTTTAGCAGACATAAATCATTTTTATGATTATTGCCTCTCTCAAACGAGCATTTTTCCATAAGTATTTTATGTAAGTCTTTAACAAGTCATTTCATGCCAAAAAAACGATCAACCACCAGTAAACGAAAAACACAACGAAAGAAGAAAACGAAAGGGTCTTCATTTAAACGTTGGGCATTGCAGATATTTGTCATCTTGAGCTGTGTTTTTTTATCGTATTGTGTGTGGATTGATTTTGAGATCAGAAAAGAATTTGATGGCAAACGCTGGGCAATACCTGCCAGAGTTTATTCGCAGCCGTTGGAATTATATGCAGGTTGTCGTTATGAAAAAAAATCAGTCATTGAAAGACTGAAAAAAGCCACTTATAAATCTGTTACAACATTGACCGGTCCTGGACAGTTCCACATTAGTGATTCATCTATTGATATCTATTCACGGCAGTTTCATTATTGGGATGGTGTAGAAGAAGCAAGAAAGCTACGAATTAAATTCAATGGTAAACAAATCGCAGCAATTTCAGAAATAGATAGCGGCCAAATAGTACACATCATTCGATTAACGCCTATGTTAATCGGAAAGATATTTCCTCTACATGATGAAGATCGTGTTCTGATCACTTATGACGATATTCCTGAATCACTTATAAAGGCATTAATTGCGGTTGAAGACAGGCATTTTTTTGAGCATTTCGGATTAGATCCCTTAGGAATTCTGCGTTCGGCATTTATTAACCTGATGGCGGGCAAAGTAGAGCAAGGCGGCAGTACGCTGACACAGCAGTTAATTAAAAACATGTTTCTAACTCGCGAACGTACTTTTACACGCAAGATTAATGAGATGTTGATGGCTATGATGCTTGAATATCACTATTCGAAAGAAAATATATTAAGTGCTTATGTTAATGAGGTTTATCTCGGACAAAATGGTCTTCGTAGTATTCATGGATTCGGCACTGCAGCAGAATTCTATTTTTCTAAACCTTTATCTGAATTGAACAACGCAGAAATTTCCTTATTAGTCGGGCTAGTAAAGGGGGCTTCATACTATAACCCACGTAAAAATCCTGAAAGAGCATTAGAACGTAGGGATCTGGTCTTGAAGTTAATGCATGAGCAAGGCTTTATCGGTGCTGAAGAATATAAGTTTGCCCGATCGACAGCTCTTGGTGTGATTGCTAAACCGCGTTGGAATACTGCTAAATATCCAGCATACATTGATTTGGTAAGACGACATTTGAAACGAGACTATCGTATTGAAGACCTTAGAAATGAAGGTTTGCATATTCACACTACACTTGACGTCGACAATCAGGAAATTGCACAAAATAGTATCAAGACCAGTTTGTCCATGTTGGAAAAAGAGAGGGGTTTTAAATCGGGGACATTACAAGGTGCGTTGGTTATTGCAGAGCAGCATAGTGGAGAGGTAATTGCTTTAATAGGCGATAGAAATAAAGATAAAAATGCATTTAACCGGGCCCTGGACGCAAAAAGATCAATTGGGTCATTAGTTAAACCGGCGATATACATGACGGCTCTTAACATGCCCAAAAAATACCATGTGTTGTCAGCGTTAGACGATTCTAAACTGGTTCTAGGGCAAGCTAATGGCAAACGTTGGGCGCCGACTAATTATGATAATAAAACGCATGGCAATGTTCCTTTAATCAGATCGATTGCAAAATCATACAACCTCTCCACGGTCAGATTGGGAATGGAACTTGGGCTGGAAAATGTTATTCAGACTTTGAAAAACCTGGGTGTGACTTCTGCTATACCGCGTTTACCATCAATACTTCTGGGGGCGTTGAATTTATCGCCTTACGAGGTGACACAAATGTATCAGGCGATTGCCAGTGGCGGCTTGCAGATACCATTAAAATCAATTCGTGCTGTTTTAGATAATAAAGGCCAGCCTTTACGTCGTTACGATCTCGCTGTACGTGAATATGTTAAACCCGAAACTGCTTTCCTGACTCAATACTTATTAACTGAAGTTGTTCAAAATGGCACAGCAAAACGATTAACACGTGAATTACCTTCATTGATGCCTTTGGCGGGAAAAACAGGAACGACTAATGCTTTAAGAGACAGTTGGTTTGCTGGTTTTGGCGATAGGCTATTATCTGTGGTCTGGGTTGGGCGCGACAATAATGAACCTGCTAAACTCACAGGTTCTACCGGTGCGATGCAAATATGGATCGACATGATGAAAAAAATAAAACCGGAACCTATAGTATTGATTGAACCTGAAGAAATTGAATGGCGTAATTATCCCGATATGAGTAATCCTGTTAGTTCTTGTTCTCAGACCAGGCCTTATCCATTTGTAAAGGGGACCGCACCGGGTTACATCAATTGTTATTGAGAGAATATAGTTTTAAAAATGAATTATGAATAATTATTCCCCGATTTTACTTTTAATAGTTCTTGGTCTTACTGCGTGTGCAGAACAAGCGACAAAATCAGTTGTATTAGTTCCTGTCGAAGAAAGAAATTCACCGAATATTGATCATCGCAGTGCAACAACACCAGAACCCCCCGACACTGCTAAATCAAAACATACAAACAATAAACCACAGGAATCTGTCATAGTCGCCTTGCTCGATGATGCTGATAATTTAGCTAATGCAGGAAAGAGTGAACAGGCTGCAGCCATGATAGAACGTGCATTACGTATAGAACCCCGAAACGCCTTATTATGGCATCGCTTAGCCCTGATACGGATACAGCAACAGCAATGGCAACAAGCTATTACTATGGCAAGAAAATCAAACGCACTAGCCACGAACAACGATAAATTAAAATCTGAAAACTGGGGAGTGATTGCACTGGCTTATGATAAATTAGGCATTAAGCAGAAAGCAAATGAAGCCAGAATGAAGCAAAAGACTCAAGGCTAGTTTTAAATAAACTTTTAGAGAATTCTGTAACTCTGAGGTTAATGAAATCAGAACCAGCGTTCAGATTCTTTCAATAATCGAAACGGTGATCTCAGGAATAATATTCAGCCGAATACCGCCAGGCATAATCAGGCGTTTCAGATGACTTAATACCGGCTTTTTTCTTTAATTCAGTTAAGAATTGTTCGGGTTGTTGTAGTGATTCCCATACCACCGGTAAAAACGTTGCACGTGCATTATTTTTCTCAATAATTAAACCATCATTGCCGGGTCTTAGTTTACTAATCAAATCCTGTTCACCTTCAAATTTTAAAGGTGTGGGCGCTGTTAAAATAGACAAACTGATTTCGAGCTGTTTATATTCATTTGCAGATACTGCTTCAAAACGTGGGTCAGAGAAAGCCGCAGCATAAGCATATTTTGCAACTGCATTTATGAGCGGCAAATGTGTTTCAGTTGTACCAATACAGCCTCTTAACTTCCCATCAAGTTTTAATGTAATAAATATCGCATATTCTTTTTGCAGCACGGCATTATATTGTTTCGTCACAGGTTCATAGGGAACACCTTGTTCGAGACCTTGTTCTATACTTTTTCCGATGACATCGAAAACAGTTTTTTTATTTTCTTCATTGAGTATGGTATTCGCAAAAAGCGCATATGCGCCATATCCAACAACACGATCTTTTGTTCCAGCAGTATCACCTGAATTTCTCAGGTCAAGTGTCTCAATGGACATATTTTTTTGCTGTGCGAGCTTTAATAATCCGCGTATTGGCATACACCCACAAGCCTCATGCGGGCCAATTTTTTCATAATCAAAATTTTTAATTAGATGAGTTGTGTTGCTATCTTTTTTTAGTGCTGTTGCATAATCAAGAAAGTGACTCAGATCGGAACTTACCACGATCAAGGTTTCATCATCACCCCATAACGCTTCCAGAATAGTTGCAACCTGTTCTGGCTTAGTATCACCGACAAGTAATGGAATCAGTTTGAAATTGTTTAATATTTTTTGTAGAAAAGGGATGTGTACTTCAAGGCTATGTTCCTGTTCGTGTGCCGCATCGATATATTTTACAAAAGGATATTTTTTCAGCAGCAGCATTGCTTGCGTATCAATCTCAACATTTCCAAGTGGTGTAGCAAAATGCGTGCTTGATGCAAGCGCAATACCTTCCACATACATTCGATGCGCTGGTCCCAGTAAAATGACACGGGAAATCTGATCCCTTAACTCCGCGAGTGTTGAATAAACACTGCCGGCAATTTCACCTGAGTAAATATAACCTGCGTGTGGTGCGATGATTGCTTTGGGTGCTGTGATATTGGTGTTCTTTTTACCGAGAAATTCATCAAGCATATTGCTCAACTGATTAACATCACGAGGATAAAAACTTCCCGCGACTGCCGGAGGTCTAATCGATATGCGATGTTGTGGTATTGTTTTTTCAGTCATGTTGCTCAATAGACGTTTCGTTGTATAAATTATAGGACTAATATTATTAGAACGTGATTTAAATAAACAATTTATGACGATATATGGAAACAACCGTTAAGACAAAATACTGGCATACACTAGCTGATGGTCGAGTGCAGTGTGATGTTTGTCCGCGAGAATGCAAGTTAAAGAATGGGCAACGTGGGCTTTGTTTTGTCCGTGCCTGTGAAAGCGAACAAATTGTATTGACGACTTATGGGCGATCCAGTGGTTTTTGTATTGACCCGATAGAGAAAAAGCCACTAAATCATTTTTATCCTGGAACATCAGTCCTTTCTTTTGGTACGGCGGGATGCAACTTAGCCTGTAAATTCTGCCAGAATTGGGATATCAGTAAATCACGTGAAATGGATACCTTAGCGGATTTAGCCAGTCCGGAGACTATTGCATTATCGGCAAAGAATGCGAATTGTCGCAGTATTGCCTTCACTTATAATGACCCGGTTATATTTCACGAATATGCCATTGATGTTGCCGCTGCTTGCCATGAGTACGATATAAAAACAGTAGCTGTATCAGCTGGTTATGTTTGTGCAGAACCAAGAGCAGAATTTTACAAATATATCGATGCGGCGAATATTGATCTAAAGGCATTCACCGAGAACTTTTATCGTCGTATTACCGGGAGTCAATTATCAGCAGTCCTGGAAACGCTTTCATACCTTAAGCATGAGACCGATGTCTGGTTTGAAATAACAAACCTGATTATCCCGGGCGAAAATGATTCTGAAAAAGAAATTAATCAAATGACAGAATGGATTGCGACTGAATTAGGTGCGGATGTCCCGTTACATTTTTCTGCATTTCACCCGGATTGGAAAATGCGAAATATAGCCCGAACACCTTTATCGACCCTAAAAAGAGCCAGATCAATTGCCATTATGAATGGATTAAAATACGTCTACACGGGTAACGTCCATGATAAGGAAGGTGACACTACCTATTGTTATGAATGTGGAGAAGAGTTGATTGTTCGCGACTGGTATGAAATCAAGAGTTGCATAATTGAAGATTCAGGTAAGTGTCCAAATTGTAATTCTATTTGTGCTGGTATTTTTGATTCAAGCCCCGGAAACTGGGGTTCCAGACGTGTTCCTCTCACATTAAACCATTCCGGCTTATAGTAATTAAATCAATTGCATAAAGTGCCTTGAAAATGATCATCTAGACCTGTACTATTCGCCACCTCTGATGCGGGGTGGAGCAGTCTGGCAGCTCGTCGGGCTCATAACCCGAAGGTCGCAGGTTCAAATCCTGCCCCCGCTACCAAGTTTAAATTATTATGTGAGCAATGATATGAGATTTGTTGACACATAAATAAATAACATTGGCCCCTGATCAGGGGCTTTTTGTTATGCGCGGTAAGATTATGCTAGTAATCGTCCAGAATGGTTCTTTATTCGGCGATGTACAGGTTTACTTATATATAGTCCGCATATGGCAGACCGAATATAAACTGGCTATAATTGATACACGAATTTTATAGTTTTTAATAAGTGGGCCTTGAGCCCACTTTTTGTTTGCGGCTCAAGTGCTTATGTATAGACAAAATCAGGTTTTACTCGATTTGCTCGAACCAGAAGTGGTTGCCTTAGGCTATGAATTATTAGGTATTGAACTTAATCAAAATGGCAATGGTTCTATTCTGCGAGTTTATATCGATAAATCAGATGGAGTGGTGATTGAAGATTGTGTTCGAGTCAGTCATCAAATTGCCGGGTTGCTTGATGTCGAAGACCCTGTGAAAGGCAATTATGAATTGGAAGTGTCATCACCGGGTCTGGATAGACCGTTGTTTACTATAGAGCAGATTAAAAACGTTATTGGTGAACAGGTGAAGATAAAGTTATATGAAAAACATAACGGTAGAAAACGTTTTGTTGGTGTTTTAAGTTCAGTTGATGACGATGAAATTGTGATTAACTGTGAAGATGAGGAATATAACGTGCCTTTCAGATTAATAGAACGCGCTCGTTTGGTTCCACAGTTTTGATTTTTAAACGGTAGGTTAAATGAATAAAGAAATATTAATGGTTGTTGACGTTGTCAGTAACGAAAAAGGTGTTGCTAAAAGCATTATCTTTGAAGCAATTGAAGCGGCGTTAGCAAGCGCAACCAAAAAACGTAATCGTGAAGATATAGAGTCTCGAGTAAGCATCGATCGAGAAACTGGCGATTATAATACTTTTCGTTGTTGGGAAGTGGTGGATGATGATCCTGAATCGCTTGAAGCGCCAACCAGACAAATTCGATTAAGTGATGCAAAGGAAAACAATCCGGATATCGAGGTTGGGGCATTCATTGAAGAACCAATGTCATCTGTCGAATTTGGTCGAATAGCTGCCCAGGCTGCCAAGCAGGTTATTGTACAGAAGGTTCGAGAAGCTGAACGTGCTCAGGTAATTGATGCATATCAGGATCGTGTTGGTGAAATGGTCAGTGGTGTTGTAAAACGTTCTGAACGTAGCGGCATTATAATGGATCTGGGTAATAACGCTGAAGCATCTATTCCACGAGAAGACTTGATCCCACGTGAAGCAGTTCGTCCTGGTGATCGTATTCGTGCTTACCTTAAAGAAGTAAAGCCAGAAGTTACTCGTGGTCCGCAATTGTTCCTGAGTCGTACGGCACCTGAACTTCTGATCGAATTATTCAAGATTGAAGTGCCGGAAATCAATGAAGGCATGATTGATATTATTAATGGAGCCAGAGACCCAGGTGCTCGAGCAAAGATCGCTGTTAAGGCAAATGACCCAAGAATAGACCCTATTGGAGCATGTGTAGGTATGCGTGGTTCCAGAGTTCAAGCTGTTTCAAATGAATTGGGTGGAGAACGTGTAGATATTATTCTTTGGGATGAGAATCCAGCGCAATTTGTTATTAACGCCATGGCACCAGCAGAAGTAGCATCAATCATGGTTGATGAAGATGCGCATACAATGGATGTTGCTGTTGCTGAAGAAAATTTATCTCAGGCGATTGGTCGCGGTGGACAAAATGTCAAACTTGCCAGCGAATTGACAGGTTGGGAGTTGAATGTAATGTCGGTTGAACAAGCCGATGAAAAAAGTGAGGCTGAAGCCGAGACATTACAAGCGATGTTTATGGAACACTTGGGTGTTGATGAAGAAGTTGCCATCATTCTGGTACAAGAAGGATTCTCAAGTCTTGAGGAAGTCGCCTATGTTCCTGAAAAGGAAATGTTGGCCATTGAAGAATTTGATGACGACTTGGTGAATGAATTACGTGAACGCGCTAAAGATATTATGTTGACGCGTGCTATTGCCAATGAAGAAAAGTTGGGTGATGAAAAGCCAGCAGACGATTTATTGGCTATGGACGGTATGGATAAAGCACTGGCCTATGAATTGGCTAGTAAAGGTGTGATTTGCATGGAAGATTTGGCAGAACAATCTGTGGATGAATTAATGGATATAACCGGCATTGATAAAGATCGTGCGGGAGAATTAATCATGACCGCACGAATACCCTGGTTTGAATCAGAAGAATCTAATAGTGAGAGTGCTAATTAATGCCGGAAGTTACTATCAGTGAGTTTGCAGCCGATGTAGGTGTCCCCGTTGAACGTATACAGGAGCAACTGCTTGAAGCAGGTCTTTCCGAAAAGAAAGCAGACGAGGTCATAACCGATTCTGAAAAGTCGGTGCTATTGGCTTTTTTAAGAAAAAAACACGGCAAGGATGAAAATTCCGAGCCCCGCAAAATCACTTTACGTCGTAAGACCGTTAGTGAGCTCAAAGTGCCAGTTGCTACTCAGGGCAGGGCAAAACCACGATCTAAAACAGTAAATATTGAATTTCGTAAGCGCCGTACCTACGCAAAACGTGGCGATGTAGCTGAATCCCTGAAACAGGAAGAAGAAGCCACAAAGTTACGTGAAGAAGAAGCGGCAGCTGAATTGGAAAAACATCAAGCTGCGGTTGAAGCAGAAACTCAGGAAAAGATTAAATCTGAACAACAATCTATTGATATAAAAGAAGATATTCCTGTTGTCGAGGAAACAGTTGAACCGGTTGCAGAGTTAGATAAATCCTCGGAAGAAGCACCGCTTGAAGTTGAAATATCAGCGCCTGTTGATGACGTTAAATCACACGCAGATATAGAAAATATTAAAGAAGCAGAGGCAGTTGTTGTTCCGCCTGTTGCCCCGGCTGTTAAAGAAGTCACCAAAACTCCAGGCAAAGATAAATCTCGTAAAGAACAAGCCCGTCATGGTCGACAAGAATTACACGTTGCCACTAAAGGTTCGGGCCGTCGCCGCAAAAAATCACGAGCAGCACCGGTAATACAGCAGTCCGGTAACAATCAACATGGATTCGAAAAGCCAACAGCACCCGTTATCAAAGAGATTGCAATTCCAGAGAGTATTACCGTTGCAGAGTTGGCTCAGCGCATGTCAGTTAAAGGTTCTGAAGTAGTCAAGGTGATGATGGGCCTGGGCACTATGGCAACGATCAATCAGACTATTGATCAGGATACTGCGGGTATCGTTGTTGAAGAGATGGGGCATACCCCAAAGTTTCAAAAGGACAATGCGCTTGAAGAAGAAATGATCCAGGCAGCCCAGCAGGGCGGTGATCAGGTTACTCGTGCACCTGTGGTTACTATTATGGGTCATGTTGACCACGGTAAAACATCACTGCTTGATTATATTCGTCGTACTAAAGTTGCCGCTGGTGAAGCAGGTGGTATTACTCAGCATATAGGTGCCTACCGGGTTCACACTGATAACGGCGATATTACTTTTCTTGATACACCCGGACATGAGGCATTTACTGCCATGCGTGCCCGAGGCGCGAAGGTGACGGATCTGGTTATTATTGTTGTTGCCGCTGATGACGGTGTCATGCCGCAGACTGAAGAAGCAGTAAAACATGCCAAAGCAGGTAATGTGCCTATAATCATTGCTGTTAACAAAATAGATAAAGAGAATGCTGATCCTGAACGAGTTAAACAGGAATTATCCAAATATGAAGTTATTCCTGAAAGTTGGGGTGGCGATACTATCTTCATAAATGTATCTGCACTAACCGGTGAAGGCGTCGATGATTTACTGGAAAGTATTCTATTGCAAACTGAGATTCTTGAATTGAAAGCGATAGAGTCCGGACCTGCTTCGGGTGCAGTTATTGAATCACGGCTTGATAAAGGACGTGGGCCGATTGCAAGTATCCTGGTTCAGAATGGTACATTAAAGGTAGGCGATGTGATTCTAAGTGGTCATGAATTTGGTCGTGTTAGAGCCATGGTCGATGATAATGGTAACGAAGTGTTATCTGCAGGTCCTTCAATGCCGGTAGAAGTACTAGGTTTGTCTGGTACACCTAATGCCGGAGATGAAATGCTTGTTGTACCCGATGAAAAGAAAGCCAGAGAAATTGCCTTATTCAGACAAGGTAAATATCGAGAAACGAAGATGGCTCAGCAACATGCCTCTAAACTCGAGAATGTAATGAATCAGATGCAAGAAGGTGAGACCGCTAGTCTAAACTTGTTGATCAAAGCTGATGTGCAAGGTTCATCTGAAGCATTGGTGGATGCGTTATCACGCCTGAGTAATGATGAAGTTAAAGTAAATATAATTAGTAATGGTGTCGGTGGTATTACCGAGTCTGATATTAACCTCGCTATGGCATCAGGTGGGGTTGTCATTGGATTTAATGTACGGGCAGACGCAAGCGCACGTAAACTGGTAGATGCAGAAGGCATAGACTTACGTTATTACAGTATAATTTATGATGTGATAGATGATGTTAAAGCGGCTCTTAGCGGTATGCTTTCACCAGAAATCAGAGAACAAATTACAGGTGTGGCTGAAGTTAGAGAAGTATTCAGATCGCCGAAGTTTGGCGATATTGCCGGGTGTATGGTTACCACAGGCCGCATTAACAGGAACAATCCTATTCGCGTGTTACGTGATAACGTAGTCATTTATGAAGGTGAACTTGAGTCACTGCGCCGGTTTAAAGATGATGTGAATGAAGTCAAATCAGGCACGGATTGTGGTATCGGTGTGAAGAATTATAATGACGTACAGGCGGGCGACCAGATCGAAGTGTTCGAACGAGTTAGCGTTGAACGTAAGATCTGATTTTTAATCATGCCAAAGGAATTTGGGCGTAACCAACGCGTAGCCCAGTTTATTAAAGAAGAACTTTCTGTTCTCATTCAACGCGATTTTCCGTTAAATGTGCATGGCATGATCACGGTGGTTAAGGTTGATCTGAGTCCAGATCTTAAAAATGCAACGATATACATCACGGCATTTAATCAGAATGTAACAACCGATGAACTGGTAGCGACCATGAATGATCAGGCAGGTCATTTCCGTCATGAACTATCACAAATGCTGACGACACGAGGTGTGCCTTCGATACGATTCAAATATGACGAATCAATCGAACGCGCGCAACGACTCACCGATATTATAAATTCTGTTAGTAAAACCACTTCTGAAGATCCTGATGAGTAGATCAAGAAAAAAACGAGGTAGAGATATCAACGGTATTCTGGTGTTAGATAAGCCTGCCGGCATGAGCTCTAATGGAGCTTTGCAGCATGTAAAACGTATTTACAATGCAAATAAAGCAGGTCACACCGGCAATCTTGATGTTCCAGCGACAGGTTTATTACCTATCTGCCTGGGTGAAGCAACTAAAGTGTCTGCGTATTTATTAGATTCCAGTAAAACTTATCGTGCACGCTGCAAATTAGGTATTACAACGACAACCGGAGATGCTGAAGGTGAAATTCTTATTCAGAAACCTGTGCCTGAAGTCTCTGAATCTGAATTCAAGCAAGTGTTTACGCAGTTTCTCGGCGAAATAGAACAGGTTCCACCGATGTATTCGGCACTTAAACAAAATGGACAACGTTTATATGAACTGGCTTACAAAGGGATTGAAGTAGAGCGAAAACCGAGAAAAATCACGATACATAAAATAGAACTACTTAATCTGGATAAAGACGAATTTGAGATAGAAGTATTCTGTACAAAGGGCACCTATATACGAACGCTGGCGGAAGATATCGGTAACCAGCTATCTTGCGGGGCACATATTTTAAGCTTACGTCGACTTGGCGCGGGGCCTTTTAATGAATCGCAGATGGTAACACCCGCGCAGTTACAAGAACTTGCTGAAACAGGTATCGAAAAGTTGGATGACTTATTATTACCGATGGATATGGCCTTGTTAGATTTTCCGGAAATACATCTTGCTGATGATGCTGCCTATTATCTTTGTCAGGGACAAACAGTCATGGTTCCGGGGTTGCCTGAATCAGGCAGATTAAGAATTTATAATCATTCAGCACAATTTCTTGGTTTGGGTGAGGTTACAGAGGATGGTCGTGTCGCTCCTAAGCGATTGATTAATAATGTAGAAACAAGAATTAACGGATAAGGTGAAACAATTTGATGTTTCGCTTGTTACACGGCATAGGCGCGGGTACAATACGCGCGAATTTTGATATCAGAAGGTTTGCGGGAGTATTTGAATATGGCAATAAGTTGTGAACAGAAAGCAGGAATAGTTAAAGATTATCAGCGTGATACCAAGGACACCGGATCTCCGGAAGTACAGGTTGCTTTGCTGACGTCTCGTATTACTGATCTGTCAGGACATTTTAAAGAACATAGTAAAGACCATCATTCAAGACAGGGTTTGTTGCGCATGATTAATCAGCGACGCAAATTGCTTGATTACCTAAAAGGTAAAGATTTGAATCGCTATCGCGATTTGATCAGTCGTCTTGGTCTACGTAAATAATATTCTTTCTGGCATTTGCCATTGAAGAAACGATATCAATAAACCCGCTACTGCGGGTTTTAACGTTTTTATAATTTCAAAACTATCTTTAAATCAACATCAACATTTCGTGTTAGGGAAAATCCATGAGCGTGGTAACAAAAGAATTTCAGTTCGGTAATCAAAAAGTCACATTAGAAACAGGTAGAATCGCCAGACAGGCATCAGGTGCCGTCATGGTTAGTATGGGTGATACTGTATTACTCGTAACCTGTGTCGCCAAAAAGGAAGCTAGAGAGGGGCAAGACTTTTTTCCTTTAACGGTCGACTATCAGGAAAAAACCTATGCCGCAGGTAAAATACCTGGTGGCTTTTTTAAACGCGAAGGCCGACCGTCAGAAAAAGAAACATTAACCTGCCGGTTAATTGATCGTCCTATAAGACCTTTATTTCCTAAAGGATTTAAAAACGAAATTCAGATCATTGTTACTGTGATGTCACTTGATCCAGCTGTTGATCCTGATATCCCGGCAATTATCGGTGCTTCAGCAGCTATCAGCCTTTCAGGAGCACCATTCAGCGGTCCTGTCGGTGCGGCTCGTGTTGGTTATAAAGATGGACAATATATTCTCAACCCATCATTCAAAGATTTGGAAGATTCACAGCTTGATCTTGTTGTGGCAGGTACTAATACCTCCGTCTTGATGGTTGAATCTGAAGCGAAACAATTGTCTGAAGAGATAATGTTAGGTGCAGTGATGTTTGGTCACGAACAGTTTCAGGTTGTAATTGAAAACATAAGAGCCCTGGCCGCGGATGCAAATACCAAAGCATGGGATTGGACTGCTCCGGATAAAGATGACGCGCTTGAAAATGAAATTCAATCTCGTGCAGGTGATTTAGTCAGAGAGGCTTATAGCATTCAGGACAAACTTGAACGTAAAGAACGTTTAGGTGAAATAAAAAATGAAGTTATTGAAGCAATGACAGAAGGTGACGAACCACAATGGTCAGCCGGCACAATCGCAGCAGGCATAGAAGCACTGGAAAGTCATATTGTTCGTAGTAGTGTATTGGCAGGTGAAAATCGTATCGATGGCCGTGATTCAAAAACGATACGTCCTATTACTATCGAAACAGGAATATTGCCACGCACACATGGTTCAGCATTATTTACCCGTGGTGAAACACAGGCTATTGTTGTGACAACTCTGGGTACGCAACGGGATGCACAAATTATTGATGCGATTGAAGGCGAACGTAAAGACCCATTTATGTTTCATTACAATTTCCCTCCATTTTGTGTCAACGAAACCGGTCGTGTAGGTTCACCAAAACGTCGTGAGATTGGACATGGTCGTCTTGCTAAACGCGGTATTTTAGGGGTTATGCCAAATATGGATGAGTTTCCATACTCTATTCGTGTCGTCTCTGAAATCACAGAATCAAATGGTTCCAGTTCTATGGCATCAGTCTGTGGCAGTAGCCTGGCTTTAATGGATGCGGGCGTAGAACTTGACGCGCCAGTTGCCGGTATAGCTATGGGCTTGATTAAAGAAGGCGATAAATTCGTTGTACTTTCAGACATCATGGGTGACGAAGATCACCTTGGCGATATGGATTTCAAGGTTGCTGGTTCTGAAAAAGGTATTACAGCATTACAAATGGATATCAAGATTGATGGTATCACTAAAGAAATTATGGAAGTTGCATTGCATCAGGCACAAGAAGGACGTATTCACATTCTTGGCAAAATGAATGCAGTGTTATCCAGTCATAAGCAGGAAATGTCTGAATTTGCACCACGTATCACCACGATTAAGATTCATCCGGATAAGATTCGTGATGTCATTGGTAAAGGCGGTGCAACTATACGCGCCATTACTGAAGAAACAGGCGCGACAATTGATATTGATGATGATGGTACCGTTAAAATTGCAGCAACAGATAAAGCTGCTGGCGATGCTGCTATGAAACGTGTTGAACAAATCACTGCAGATATTGAGGTCGGTAAGATCTACGAAGGTAAGGTAGCCAAGTTGATGGACTTTGGCGCTTTTGTAAATATTTTGCCGGGCAAAGATGGGCTGGTACACATCTCACAAATCTCTGAAGAACGTGTTGAGAATGTTAGTGACAAACTGAGTGAAGGCGATATGGTTCAGGTCAAGGTGCTTGAAGTTGATAGACAAGGTCGTGTTCGCCTCAGCATGAAGGCTGTTCATGAGGTGTCTGAATAAAATAGCTTTATATACAAGTTAATTCAAAGGGGCTTTTTAGCCCCTTTTTTATTCCATATTTCTTAACCCGTTCACTTATCCTACACGTTAATAACACTATGCTCTTGATAGACTCTGGCCATTACCGTAGTACTAGCGATACACTTGGGATAATGGATAAAGGTGCCTCAGATGAGAGACTAATGTTGAGCTATGCTTCTGGGGATGCTGTGGCATTTGAGGTCTTATATCTGAGACATAAAGCTCCCGTTTATCGCTACATGTTAAAACTCTGTCGCAATAAAACCATTGCTGAGGAATTGTTTCAGGAAGTATGGATGAAGTTAATTAACGCTCGAGAGAGCTATGTTGCTTCAGCAAAATTCACAACCTGGCTTTATAAATTGGCACATAATCAGTTTATCGATCATTATCGAAAACAAACCGTCAGAATAGTAGAGGATCATTCGACTGAAATTGATGATATAGCACATGATCAGCAATCAACAGTTAACCCGGAACAACAGGTGCAAATTGAGCAATCAATAGATCAACTTACGAAGTTATTGGATGCATTACCAAACGATCAACGCGAGGTTTTTTTATTAAGAGAAGAAGCGGGAATGAGCATTACTGAAATTGCTGAGACAACAGGCATTAATTATGAAGCAGCAAAAAGTCGTTTGCGATATGCGATAGTAAAATTACGTTCAGGTTTGAATGAAGAGTAAATTATGGCTAATAACGAATCAGACGATAGAGAATTAAACAGTTATCTGAATGGCAATTCAGAATTGTCAAATGGTTATCGTTCTTCAAATAAACAAGAACCAGCTTCTCATCTGGATGAGGCTATTTTGTCAGCCGCTAAAGAAGCAGTTAATGTTTCTAATAATATTAAACAGAAAACTAAAGCTGAATTCCATAAAGCCCCCTGGGTGAAACCGTTATCAATAGCTGCAATGATTACCTTAAGTGTTAGCCTGGTAGTGACGATGCAACAGGAAAGCGGGCAGCCATTAATCAATGAGTTTGACGTTGAAATACTTGATTCAGCTTCAATCATTAAAGAATCAGCAATATCAGAAACGAAATTAAATTCTGAAGATGTTTCTGTTACGAATGAAATTGAATCAAGACAAAATAAAGTTGAACGTCCTGGAGTTCCAGCCCCAGCATCATTAAGTGCTACAGCAGATACGTATCGCGCAGAAGAAAAAACGGAAGCACCAAAAGTGAGAATCAAAGTAACTCCGGCTAAAAAAATGTTGTCAAAAGGAAAGCCACAGTTTGAAGCAATAGAAGACAGGGTTTTTTCAGAAGAACAAAATTCACCCTCGATCTCTGGCGGCGTAGCGTTTGATGATACGATAAAGTTGAAGCAAGATCGTGAACTCAGTATGCAAGAAGATGCATTGTTAAAAATTAAAGCATTATGGGAAAAAGGTGAATTTGTTAAAGCAAAAAAAACCTATGAAGAGTTCACTAAAGACTATCCTGATGTGAGTTCTGAAAGCATGAAGGAAATATTAGGTTATACTATTTATAACGGGTTGTTTGAAGATTAGTTGAATTCACAGTTTGAATGCATGTTTTTTCAATGCGCGAAAAAAAGAGCCATGCGGGATGCATGGCTCAAATGCTCAACAAATTAGGGGTAGGGGAGACCTCTGTTAAGCTAAAACAATTATTTAACTCTTGTTTTTCAAGTAGGCTTCAAGATCATCTGCGGTTCCTATTAGTTTGCCACCGATGAAGACTTGCGGTGTTGTGGTTGCACCAGAAACAGCTCTTAACGTACGACTGGTAACACCGTGACCTAATTCAATTTCCTCGTAAGGCATGCCATGTGCTTCCAGTGTTTTTCTCGCGCGTTCACAATGGATACAACCTTTACGTGAAATCATTGATACGAATTCAGGTTTAACAGCATTAGCGTTGATGTAGTTCAGCATTGTATCAGCATCGGAAACTTCGAACGGGTCGCCTTCGACTTCTGGTTCGATAAACATCTTTTCGATCTTTTTATCTTTAACCAGCATTGAATAACGCCATGAACGATTACCAAAACCAAGGTCTTTTTTACCGACTAACATACCCATACCATCGGTGAACTCGCCATTTCCATCAGGCAGAACATTAATATTGTTTGATTCCTGATTTTCTTTCCATGCATTCATAACAAATGTATCGTTAACAGACATACAGATAATTTCGTCTACGCCATTTTGTTTGAATACCGGTGCCAGTTCATTAAAGCGAGGCAAATGTGTGCTCGAACAAGTCGGGGTAAATGCGCCAGGCAATGAAAAAACGATAACTGTTTTACCCGAGAACAGATCATTAGTTGTAACATCCTTCCAGTTACCTTCTTCCATCACACGAAAAGTGACATCAGGGACGGTTTTTCCTTCTCTATTTTGCAACATTTGTTTTCTCCAATAGGTTCTAAATTTTAATTACAAAAGAATACTAGCTGTTCAGGTTGGCTTAATGAATTTGATTGTTTTAATGAGGCTGATAGTAATAATCTATCAGAACGGGTCAGTTAATGCAGTGGGCTATCGGGGGTGCGTTCGCCAAATTTCCCAATTTGCCATTCTGCGCGTTCGATACTTTGCATGAGCAGTGAATAAAACATGTAAATTAATGTGTCGTTCAGGTTAAAGGTAATACCTTGTTTGGTTTCTGACTGAAGTTCCAGCACAAAGTTTCCAGTTGCATCTGTTCCAGTCTTAATACCAAATGCAAGTACACCGTCGTCGCCCAGGGGGTGGTTTTTAGGAGCATCTTCTACATAGGGCTTTTCGAAAGCGCCTTCTGTATAAAGTTTCCTGGTTTCTTTTTTTGCACTTAGTGAGGTCGTGCCGCCCCGTTTTTCAATTTCTTTATCAAGAATATCAAGTAAGAGTTTAGTGAAGCGACGTGTTAGCCAGATTAAATATTCATTATTGTTTTCTGTGGAGGTGCGGATCAGTATCCTGTCTTCCTTATTCGAATACTGTGCGTTGATTTGATGGAGTTTATCTGACATAGGAATGCTAATTTACCCTGTTTACTCAAGAAATTCATGTTTTCTGCTTTATACTCTGAAGTCGATATAAAGCATTAAATAGTTTAATAATTAATACTAGTTTGGCAGCATGCCAATTCAAAAAAACGCGATACAGGAACATTTGAAATGATGGTCTATATAGAAATTTAATTGAATACAATTATGAGGGGTAGATGGTGCAGAATCGCAGTATTTTATTTTTACCTCTAGGGGCAATTATGATTTCTATTATAGCGATGAGCAACCCATCGCTATTGCAGGATTATGGTAAAGCGATAGTCCCCATGCTGGCCATTGTCATGTTTTCAATGGGCGTGACCCTGAGTGTATCTGACTTCAAGCGCGTACTTGATGAGCCTTTATTAATAGTAATAGGTGTTGCTTTACAGTATATCCTGATGCCAACCATAGCATGGCTGTTAGCTATGTTATTAGGGTTACCGGTTGTACTGGCGACCGGATTGATTCTGCTTGGTGCCTGTCCGGGCGGTACTGCATCAAATGTAATTTGTTTTCTGGCGCGAGGCAACGTTGCACTTTCGATATCACTAACAGCCGTTTCAACCTTGTTGGCTGCTTTTTTAACACCATTGGTAACATTATTTTATGTCGACCAAAGTATTGATGTGCCGGTTATAAAGATGATGAAAAACCTTGCGTTGATTGTTATTTTCCCAGTTGTGTCTGGTGTCTTGATCAATCGCTTTTACCAACAACACTTAGCTCGAATAAAATCGTTTTTACCCGCGGTTTCTGTATTATCAATTATCTTCATAATTGGTGTGATAGTAGCGAAGAATCAGGTGGAATTATCTCAGTCAGGTATATTGTTACTCACAGCAGTAGCATTACATAATATTCTTGGGTTAATTAGTGGTTACAGTATTCCTAGATTACTGGGCTATGATGAATCTATATGTAAAACAATATCCATTGAGGTGGGTATGCAAAATTCCGGATTGAGTGTGGTTTTAGCTAACCAGTATTTTTCTGCTGCGGCTGCACTACCAGGCGCATTATTTAGTATTTGGCATAATATTACAGGGTCGATATTGGCTGTTATATGGTCTAAAAATAAAGATGGCCCAGGCCAAACCCCATAACTTGTTTATAAACTCATAAATGCACAATCAATCTTATTTCCATACAACTGGTGTTATAACTCGCCGCGTTGTTTTATTACTTTTTTGTCTTCTCTGTACGAGTTGTTCAAAAAATGAGCAATCTTATTTTCCACTGAAGAAGGGGTATAAATGGCGATACGATGTTTCGTTGGAAACACGAGATGGTTTACGAAAACAACAGTATATTCTTAACAATATCGGGGAAAGTGAACTGGATAATTCACCAGTTTATTTACGCGAATCGCTGGATGGTACTATTCTTTACTACTCAAATTCCGATACCGGTATTCACTATCTCGGGAATATGAATGATAAAATGATAAGCCCCGAATTCCATGCAGACAAACAGCTGGTGATTCCGGATAAGCCTGTTTTAGGTAGTCAATGGCAACAATCAACGGTAACAAAACTTTTAAAGAAAACAGGTCCGCCACAGAAAACAGTATTTGAAATCTTCGCCAAAGTTGATTTAGAAGCCAGGATTGAATCGCTTGAAGAAATTGTTGACGTGCCTGCGGGACGCTTTAAAAATTGCATGAAGATAACCATGAGTGGTTCGTCTTTTAAGGATGCGGGTAATTATGTAGGCTTAACCCTCGTCAATGTAGAACAAACAAGTTGGTATGCGCCTGATGTAGGGCTGGTGAAAATGCAACGAATCGAGACAACACAGAGTGATGCTCTGGATAAAGGTACACTGCTTATTGATCTGGCTGATTTTGACGAAGGCTAGTACCGCGATTTTATAGTTGCTGTCTGAGGTCTATGATTCGTTCTTCTGTCACAATCATGTCGAGAGCCATATCAGTTGCTTCTACTGGTAATTCATCAACTATCTGTAACTCAAAAGCTACTCCGATTTTCAGCCCGACCTGATTATTTGTGAACCAACGGTCATAATATCCTCGTCCATAACCTAATCGCTCACCGGTCGTTGTGAATCCAAGTCCCGGGGTTATTACAACATCGAAATATCCTGTTGTTGGCTGGTTTGATTTTGGGGTTAAAATTCCCATTTTGTCGGGTTCTAAATCAGATAAATTCTTCAATTGGACAGCAATCATTTCCGATTTACTCATGATTTTTGGTACGCTAAGGCTCAAACTTCGCTCCAGAAAAGCATCAATTAAATCAGTTGTTTCCACTTCAGAAAGATAAGAAATGTAACAAAACAGTCTTTTTGCTAGATTAAATTCATCTATTTGATACAAAAATGTGATGATTTGTTGACTCATTTGCTTACGTTTATCTGCTGAAACGAGCGAACGGCGTTGTTTTAAGTCGTTCCTTAAGTGTTTTTTTTGTTCATGTAGATTCATAACGTAGGCTTAAAATAATATATAAATCAATAGTATAAAGATATATTGTGAATATTATATTAACAATGGTTTGATGTTCTATGTGCTGCTTTACTGCGGTTAACAGTGCTAGTATTTTACATGGCCTAAAACTACTGTCTTTACTTTCTTTTTCGTTGTTTTTCCGTACAATAGCGCCTTTTTTCAGGCGGGTATTTCTCCCGTAAGTTATTCAGAATTAATGAGGTCATCAGACTGATGGTAACAATTAGATTGTCTCGAACAGGGGCTAAGAAAAAACCTTTTTACCACATAGTGGTAACAGATAGTCGTAACAAGCGCGATGGTCGTTCGTTAGAACGTCTTGGTTTTTTTAATCCTGGTGCAACTGGTCAAGAGGTTCCACTTAAGCTTGATATGGAACGTGTCGATCATTGGGTAGCGCAAGGTGCTCAAACATCGGATCGCGTTGCTAAATTGATTAAAGACAACGCAGCTGCTATAGCGGCGTAGTTGATAGATTAAGAGAATATATTACTTAATTTCTTAGGGAATTAGGGTAATAAATAACCCGGCATTCTTAAATGCAGGAAAATGAAGACCCAGTTATCGTTGGCCGTGTTGGTGGCGTATATGGTGTACGAGGATGGTTGAAGTTAGATTCATATACTCGGCCTAAAGAAAATATTTTTACGTATACACCCTGGTTAGTTCGTTTAGATACCGGTTGGAAGAAAGTTGAAATAGAAGATTTCCAACAGCGTGGGAGTGGACGATTACTCGTAAAAATAAATGGTATAGATAGCCCTGAACAGGCGCGTGAATATACTAATTGCGATATATCAGTTACACAGGAACAATTTCCTGCGCTGGCAGAAGGAGAGTTTTACTGGCATGACTTGATTGGTCTTGAGGTTCTAAATCAGGAACAGATTAGTCTGGGTAAAATCAGTGATATTCTTGAGACAGGTGCCAATGATGTGCTTGTTATTAAAAGTACAGGTGACAGGGTAACCAAAACTTTAATACCTTTGGTTATGGATGTTTTTGTAAAGAAAGTTGATTTGAATGGCAGTACGATGCTTGTTGAATGGCAGAGTGACGATTGATGTATCAACTTGATGTAATAAGCTTGTTTCCGGAAATGTTCACCTCGGTAGTTGAACATGGTGTTATTGGCCGGGCAGTGACTGATAATTTGCTTGAGTTTAGATCGTGGAATCCTCGCGATTACACATTTGATAAACACAAGACTGTAGATGACCGTTCATACGGTGGTGGGCCAGGAATGGTGATGATGTATCCCCCCGTTTGTTCTGCTATAGCAAGAGCAAGAAAGGCGCAGCCAGGCACAAAGGTTATTTATCTCTCTCCGCAGGGAAGACGTTTAGATCAGGCCGGGGTAAAGGAGCTAGCTAGTCGTAATGGTTTGATCCTGGTATCCGGACGTTACGAAGGTATAGATGAAAGGGTGATTGAGACCGAAGTTGATGAGGAATGGTCAATTGGTGACTATGTCCTGAGTGGTGGTGAATTGGCGGCAATGGTTTTAATAGATAGTGTTTGTCGCACCTTGCCGGGTGTATTAGGGCATGAAGACTCAGCCAATGAAGATTCATTTGTTGACGGTTTACTGGACTATCCGCATTATACGCGCCCAGAGCAGATCAATGGTTACAATGTGCCTGAGGTACTCTTGAGTGGTAACCATGAAGAAATACGCCGTTGGCGTTTAAAACAATCGCTGGGAAATACCTGGCGCAAAAGACCGGATTTAATCGAGTTAGTAGAACTTGATGATGAACAGAAAAGATTGCTACAGGAATATATTTTTGAAACCGGGTAATCAAATTAGTTAATAACAAGATATTGTGATTGGAGTATGAAAATGGCTAACATAATCGAACAACTAGAAGCAGAACAAATGACACGTGAGGTCCCTGAATTTGGCCCTGGTGATACTGTTGTGGTTCAGGTGAAGGTTAAAGAAGGACAACGTGAACGTCTGCAGGCTTTTGAAGGTGTTGTTATAGCCGTTAAAAATCGTGGTTTGAATTCATCATTTACAGTTCGCAAAATTTCTTATGGTGAAGGTGTGGAACGCGTATTCCAGACCTATAGTTCCACCGTTGCGGAAATTCAGGTAAAACGACGTGGAGATGTAAGACGTGCAAAATTATATTACATGCGTGACCTTCGTGGTAAAGCAGCACGAATTAAAGAAAAAATTAAGGTTAAGTCATAATATTCGACCGTAATTCTACTTGCCGGACTGGTTAGTCCAGTCCGGTGTCTGTAAAATCTGGCTTGTTGACATTATTAACTACCAGATCCTTGAAAACAAAATACCCGCAAAATAAAGATACATTCTCCATACAAGCATCAGTTATGAATCTGGTCGTTTGAGAATGAACCAAATCGCCGATAATCAAATATGTATTTCTGATAATTCGAAACAGGTTATCGATTCATTTCTTGATGCTTTATGGATGGAACGAGGTTTAAGTGAAAATACACTTTCCGCATACCGCAGTGACTTATATCAATTTTCAAAATGGTTGCAGCAAAACAAAATTATACTAATTCAAGTAGAAGCAAAAGATATACTCGCTTATCTTGCAACTTCAAAAAATGTATCAGCTAGAACGGTTGCTCGAAGATTATCCAGTCTGCGTCGCTTGTATGAATATTTATTAAGAGAAGATAAGGTAAAGCAAAACCCGGTTAGTAATGTTGATGCTCCAAGACTTGGGAGATCATTGCCCAAATCGCTTACTGAATCTGAAGTGGAAGAACTACTTGAAGCGCCAGACATTAATAACGCTTTAGGTGTTAGAGATAAAACCATGCTTGAGCTGCTTTACGCGACTGGTTTAAGAGTCTCTGAACTTGTTGGCTTAACTGTTCAACAGGTAAATCTTCGACAAGGGGTTGTGCGCGTAACTGGTAAGGGGAATAAAGAGCGGCTGGTGCCTTTAGGTGAAGAAGCTAATTCCTGGCTCGAACAATATCTCAATTCGGCAAGAGGTGAGATTCTTAATCACGTTGGAACAGATGCCATGTTTCCCAGTAATCGTGGCAAAGCCATGACGCGCCAGACTTTTTGGCACATAGTTAAACGTTACGCTATCGTAGCGGGAATCAAAAAGACATTGTCACCGCATATATTAAGACATGCTTTTGCTACACATCTGATTAATCATGGTGCTGACCTGAGAGTTGTGCAGATGCTGTTAGGTCATAGTGATATTTCAACTACCCAAATATATACACATATAGCCAGAGAGCGTTTAAAAGACTTGCATGCTGAACATCATCCGAGAGGGTGATATAAAATAACGATCTAGTGTTGTGGTAATACAGAATAGACTTCTTCCAGCGTAGTCAGACCGTCGGCAATTTTTTGTGCTCCTCCGATCTTTAATGCACGCATACCGCTTTTTAAAGCGACACCACGCAATATATCCAAATCGGTATTTGATGAAATATTCTCACGAATGGCCGCATTCATTTTTAATATTTCATAGATTGCAGTACGTCCCATGTAGCCTGTATGTCTACATTCATCGCAACCGACGGGTTTGTATATTTGGGGGGGCATTTTTAATTTATCTGGATTGGCAAATTCAATCCAGCTTTGTTTGTCTGTTGTGACGAGTTCCTTGCAATGAACACAGAGTGTTCTTAATAGTCTTTGCGCTATAACGCCTTGTATTGTTGCATTTAAAAGAAAAGGCTGCATACCAATATCTATAAGTCTTGTTATCGCTGAAGGCGCATCGTTGGTATGTAAACTGGATAAAACCAGGTGTCCCGTTAAAGCGGCCTGAATAGCAATATCTGCGGTTTCCCGGTCACGAATCTCGCCAATCATGATTATATCCGGATCTTGTCGTAATAAAGTTCTAACGCCCGAAGCAAAATCGACCCCAATCGATTGTTGTACCTGCATTTGATTAAACTGCGGGTCTACCATTTCAATAGGATCTTCAATCGTACAAATATTTATTTCTGGTCGGGCAATCTGGTTTAAGGTGGAATACAAGGTAGTCGTTTTCCCGGAACCTGTAGGCCCAGTGATTAAAATAATCCCATGTGGATTATTGACCATGTCATTCAGCTGTTCCTGGTCATGTTTAGTGAATCCCAGTTGCTTATAACTTTTTACGAGCATGTCAGGATCAAAGATTCTGATAACAAGTTTTTCGCCAAAGGTTGTTGGCATAGTTGATAGTCGCATTTCAACTTCTTTGCCGGAGGGTGTGATAGTTTTCACTCTGCCATCCTGGGGTCGGCGTCTGTCAGTAACATCCATGCGACCAAGCGATTTCAGGCGGCTGGTAATAGCCCCCATCAAGACAACTGGAAGTTCGTGTACGATATGTAAAACGCTGTCTATTCTGAAACGAATACGTCCTTTTTCACGTCGTGGTTCAAGATGGATGTCGCTGGCACGCTGTTCAAATGCAAATTGCAATAACCAATCGACAATGCTAACGATATGTTGGTCGTTTGCATCAGGCTCACCCGCTTTGCCAACCTTAACCAGTTGTTCAAAATTCTGGATAAGCGCAATAGGTTCATCTTTCTTTTGTCTGACAGCACCGGAAATAGATTTGCTGACGCCATAAAACTCTATCAAGTATCGTTCAAGATCTCTGGGGTTGATTATCACGCGTTTAATCTTGAGATTTGCTATACGTGATAATTCAGTTTCCCATGCACTGATAAAAGGTTCGCATGTTGCAATGGTGAGCTCTGAATTATTGACTTCTACAGGCAATATTTTAAGTTTTGCTGCATAGGCTTGTGAAACAACCGCCGTGATTTTCTGCACATCGATTTTCAGGGGGTCAATTCGTAGATACGTTTGGTTTACCTTTCCTGCTAACCATTTGGTCAATGTTTCAAGGCTTAACGGGTAGCCTGGTTTTGTAGCGCTTTGCCAGCCTTGTTCCGCAATAGTGATAAGCGGGTGGACATGAATCCTGGACTGTTCAGTACTGAGACTAGACAACTGGGCCCGTTGTTGTTGATTTATTAGCGCATCTTTTTCCAATAAATCAAGGATATAACCAAGATCGAGTCTGGACTCAGACATTTGTTTTTTAACAGGGCGATTCATTCAGGCATTATCAGGATTCTTCAATATATTATTGCTGACTGTATCATGAAAAAAAGACACATCGAACATTTACCATTGAAAAAAGCTTATTGCTAATTGGGAACAGAACAACTGTATAATGGTCTCAGATAACTAGTTGTAATATACAGTACTTTTTTGCGAGCATATCGTGTTACTTAATTCTGGAGATGAAATGAAGTTTTGTAAGATTATATTGATAGGCCTATTTGCTTCTTTTTCTGTATTTGCGGAGGATGGGCTTGATGCTGAATTAAGTTCAGCCCTATCCAGAATATTGCCTGATGTTGAAATAGATAGCGTCCAGGCAACGCCGATTAAAGACTTGTATGAGATCGTTATCGATTCTGATGTCATTTATATTACTCGTGATGGTAATTATGTCATTAAAGGCGACATACTTGATATTGCTGGCCGCCGTAATTTGACTGACGATGTACGCGCTGAATCCAGAGTTAAATTACTGGAAGGAATAAATAAAGAAGATTATATCGAGTTTGCATCACACAAGATGGAAGATGCAATTTATGTTTTTACGGATGTTGATTGTGGTTATTGCAGAAAATTACATCTTGATGTGCCTGAATTAAATTCAATGGGTATTACAGTACGTTATCTGGCTTATCCCAGGGCCGGGGTGCTATCAGCGGCTGGCAAGGAAATGAGTAATGTCTGGTGTGCCGATAACCGTCAGGCTGCATTAACAGCGGCAAAAAACAGAGAATCAATAGAGGCAAAGACTTGCGATGATCCTGTTGCAGCACAATATGCTTTGGGACAAAAATTAGGCGTACGTGGGACACCGGCAATATATCTGGAAGATGGCAGAATGTTACCAGGCTATATGCCACCGAATGAAATTTTGAAACAGATTAAACAATAAGTTTAAGTTGTTTGATTACTTCTTATTAAAACCAAAGCCCTTGAGTGATTTTATGGTAGCTGTAGTGATTCGATTATCTTTTTCTTCGTTTATCACTTTCACAGGTAAAAAATTCAGATCATAGGCGCACCATAAAAAAGTTTTTCTTTTATTATTTAACTTTTGCCGGGAAAGTTTGACTGTTTTAAATTCTCCAAGTGGTGTTTTAATTGTTTCATCGCCTATACGTGTGAAAAAATACTGTTTTATCTTACCGCCGTCCGCGATGATGTATTTTTCGGGCACAATTCCTGATTTAAGATCAGACATGATGGTCAGTTGATATAGCAGCTTATCCAATATCCCGGTTTCGGTCTCCATATGCCAGGTTGATTCATTTACACGGTTTATTATTTTTTCATAGTCCCAGTTAAACTGGATTTCAACATCTCGGTCTTTCTTTCCTCCTGTATGCTGATATTTATAGTTTAATGGTTTGAAACTGGAATTAATAAAAGCCCAATTACTTACCTCAAGAATGTGATCTTTTCTAAAGAAGGATATGAATCCGGTTGTTTTACTTTCTGAATGAAATACGTAATTACCATCATCTGCTTGATAGAATTGTCGGCTCATTAATCCTATTTTCGTTTTATTACTGTACAAGTCGTAATCGACTTCAAAAAAATCAGGGATTTCATTTTCTGCGACACAAAAAGTCGTATATAGCAGCAGGTAAAGCAAAAATAGATACTTTTTAAACAACATATTGAATACTATGATAATTATCGTGTGTTAAAATTCGTTGAATAGACCAAAATTTAGAGTAATTGTTGTAATGCAAGAAATTGTTTTTAATCCTGATGTTCATACCAAAGTGTTAGTCGTGGGCGACATTATACTGGATCAATATATCTATGGTGAAACCAATCGGATCTCGCCCGAAGCGCCAGTTCCGGTAGTTCGCGTCACTAATACAGAAGAGAGACCAGGAGGAGCGGCTAATGTTGCAATTAATATTTCATCATTAGGTATCAATACTCAGTTATTAGGAATCACAGGTCAAGATGAGGCATCGAAAAGACTAGAAGATATTCTGAGCGAAAAAGGTGTTAAGTGTTGCTTTGTCCACAAAGATGGATATCCAACCATTACTAAACGCCGCGTATTAAGCCAACACCAACAATTAATCAGACTTGATTACGAAGAAGAATCGACAATTTCTGCACCGGAAGATCTTGTTGAGCAGTATTTACAATTGCTTGAATCTGTTGATGTTGTTGTTTTATCAGACTATGCAAAAGGTAGTTTAAGTAATATTCAGACATTTATTAAACATGCTAGTGATAGAAATGTGACCGTATTAGTGGATCCAAAATCATCCGATTTTAGTTGTTATAGGCATGCAAATATTCTTACGCCAAACCTGAAAGAACTCGAAGCAGTTGTGGGCAGTTGTAAAACCGATGAACAATTAATTAGCAAAGCAGAAGCGCTCAGGAATAATTTGCAGTTGAATGCTTTACTGGTAACCCGAGGTGAAAAGGGCATGACATTGTTACGTGCAAATGAACAGCCTTTGCATCTCAAAGCTGAAACGCATGAAGTTTATGACGTTACCGGCGCTGGAGATACTGTGATTGCTGTTTTAGCTGCGTCGATAGCTTCTGGCTATAAACTGGAACAAGCGACTTTTCTAGCGAATATTGCAGCAGGTCTGGTTGTTGAAAAACTAGGTGCGGCGACTGTCACGGTAGATGAACTAAATAGTGCAAGTATTGGCAGGTATCAATTGCCAGGTATGCTGGATAAACATTCCGCGTTGGACGTCATTAACCGCGCCAAGCGTAAAGGCGAGCAAATAGTGATGACTAATGGCTGTTTCGATATCATACATGCGGGACATATTAATTATCTGATGCAGGCCAGAAAACTTGGTGACCGTTTGATTGTTGCGATTAATGATGATGATTCTGTTAGAAGATTGAAAGGTGATTCAAGACCTATAAATTCCATAAAAAACAGAATGGTCGTTTTAAATGCCCTGACCTGTGTTGATTGGGTTGTATCATTCGGTGAAGACACTCCCGAAGACTTGATAGCAATGCTTGAGCCGGACTTTCTGGTGAAAGGTGGTGATTACACTGAAGATCAGATTGCGGGAGCAGATCTGGTTAAAAAGCGGGGAGGTGAAGTGGTTATCCTTCCTTTTGAAGAAGGATGTTCAACATCAGCGATGCTTGAAAAAATAATTGAAAATAGCTAGAGGCCAACATGATTGTCGTTACTGGAGGTGCAGGTTTTATAGGTAGTCAACTCGTTTCAGGTTTAAACGGGATTGGTCGAGATGATGTGATTGTCGTTGATGATTTAACTGACGGCAAAAAATTTGTAAATTTGGCAGTTAACAAAATTGCTGATTATATTGATAAGGCAGATTTTAGACGTTTACTGGATAAACGTGATCCACTATGCGACAAAATTGAATTTATATTTCATCAAGGAGCTTGTTCCACAACAACTGAATGGGACGGACAATACATGATGGATAATAATTACACCTACTCAAAGGAATTACTGCATTACAGTCTGGAAAAATCAATTCCATTCGTTTATGCCTCCAGTGCCGCAGTCTATGGCGTCAATACCCGATTCCATGAAAAACCAGAAAATGAATCTCCTATAAATGTTTATGGCTATTCAAAATTATTATTTGATAACTATGTCAGGAGGTTAATGCCTGATATGAAATCGCAGGTTATTGGCTTACGTTATTTCAATGTGTACGGTTCTGGAGAAGCACATAAAAATAATATGGCGAGTGTTGTCTATCATTTTAATAATCAAATAAAAGAAAAAGGTCAATTAAGATTGTTTGAAGGCAGCCATGGTTATGCCAATGGTGAACAACTTCGTGACTTTGTTTTTGTGGATGATGTCATTAATGTTAATTTATGGTGTATGAAAAATCCGAATGTCTCAGGGATATTTAACGTAGGCACTGGCAAAGCCAATAGCTTTAATGATGTTGCTAAAGCTGTCATCGAATGGCATGGAAGAGGAGAGATACATTATATTCCTTTTCCAGAGTCTTTAATGAACAGTTATCAAAGTTTTACCGAAGCGAATATCGATAACTTACGTTCTGTAGGTTATGGGCATGAATTTACCAGAATAAAAGACGGTATTAATTCTTATCTGGACATTCTCAATTCAAATTGAGAAATTAATAAATAAAAGAAAATTCAAGAATTGAGACATTTTTACACCTTTGTAATTTACTTGCTTGTGCCATTTGTTTTATTAAGGCTGTTTTGGTTAGGCACAAAAAACAGTGCTTATAGATTGAGATGGAGAGAAAGATTCGGTTTTATTAAATGGCGCAAAACAGATAAACCGGTAATCTGGATTCATGCAGTATCAGTTGGTGAAGTTAATGCCGCATCTCCCATTGTAAATCGATTACTTGAGCAATATCCGAATCATTTATTATTAATGACGACAGTGACTCCTACCGGTGCGATTACTGTTGAGAAACATTTCGGTGAAGATGTCAGGCATCTATATCTGCCCTACGATTTGCCTATTGCTGTTAATAGATTTCTCAAAATTGTTAAGCCAATTGTATTGATTACAATGGAAACAGAAATCTGGCCTAACCTCTATTATGCGTGCAAGCAGAAAGAGATTCCGGTGTTTATTATCAATGCGCGGTTAAGTAAAAAATCAGCAAAAAGATATCAGCTGGTTTCAAGCCTGATGAAGGATACGTTGAGTTTGGTGAAGATTATCGCCGCACAAACCAGACAAGATGCTGAACGATTTATTAGTTTTGGTGCGTCACGCGAAAAGGTGTTTGTCACCGGCAACCTTAAGTTTGATATCACCATTCCTCAAAGTATTACGGAACAAGCACAATCATTAAAACGTTATTTTTCTGTCAATCGCCCTGTGTGGATTGCTGCGAGCACTCACGAAGGTGAAGAGCAAGTTGTCCTGGACGCTCATATAAATATTATGAAACAACACCCCGATGCAATTTTAATTATTGCTCCACGACATCCCGAACGAATTGATAAAATTGCAAACTATTGCAAGAGTAAGTCATTAAATTATGTAAAAAGAACCAAACAAAAAGTGTTTACCGACCAACATCAAGTATATTTGCTAGATACATTAGGCGAACTTCAATTACACTACGCAGCCTCACAACTAGCCTTTGTTGGAGGAAGTCTGGTGGAAACGGGTGGGCAAAATATGATGGAACCAGCAAGTTTGGGGTTACCGGTTATTTCTGGTCCTCACACCTTTAATTTCACCGAAATAACTGAATTATTATTAAAAGAGGATGTGCTGATACGTATATCCAATGAATCTGAGCTAACAAATGAAGTCTCTAAATTGTTAAACGATGCGAACCGGCGACATCATATTGGTGAAAACGGGCGTAAAGTTATCGAATCTAATAAAGGCAATATAGATCGGCTTATGCAACTAATTGAGCCCTGCTTATCTCTATAAGTTGCAACTTTTATGAACAGAGTCAGCTCTAAACAATCAAATTGAGATTATCAAACTCGCAAATTATTCTTAAATACAGCTTAGGAGATATACACATGAATAAACTTTTTTTAACACTATCCTTATTATTATTTGGGACGATACCCGTTATGGCGGATGAATACCCGACAGAAGAAACAGTTCGCTTTGTCTTGAATTGCATGACTGAAATGGGTGGTCAGACTGATGAAAACCTTTACACCTGTGCCTGTAGATATGATGCGATAAGATCCGCTATGGCATACAGTGATTATGAAGAGGGTTATACATTCGAAAGAAACATGAAAATGCCCGGGGAAAAAGGTTCTTCTTTTAGAGATAACAAACGTGCAGAAGGTTTTTACAAAGAATTATTGAAGGTCAGGGAAAAAGCAAACGCAAGTTGTCTTGTAGTCAAGCATGTCGAGTTAATTAAACCAACCAGTAAGTAAAGCGAATAAATATTCAGGTTTATTCTTAAGTGGGGCCGTTGAGCCCCACTGTATAGAAGCAGGCGTGCTGGTCAATTATGGTGCGTGCATCAATCATAAAACTATCGTGCAATATTATTGGTGCGGTGCAGTAAATTTAGTCTGTCTGGAAATTAAAAAATATTGTTTATTTGATGTCTAGATATATGTTTTTTAATAGTAAAAATATCTTGCGCCTCTCAGGAAAATTTCCTAAACTTTTTCTCAGTTATCAGATTTGGGTAGTAAAATAATCTCGTTAAAAATGGTGGTCTGAATTGGTAAATCCAGCCACAACTTATCTATTTGAAAACATCGAGATTAACATTATAATAAATAACTAAAAATAAATTAGACTTAATAATAAAAATAATTTATACATTCTGAAAATATACACATTTGAGTTGTATATTATCTAAAGGAATTGGTGAGTAGGGTTAATATAATAAATATGCAATTATCTGCAGTAGCTTTATCTGAACATTCAAATCTAACCCTATCATCAGGGTACAATTCCTGCGTTTTCAATAACCTTTTTCAATCTGCTATCAATTTTAAGGTAGCTAATATTAATACCGATTTCAAAACTCTATAGCGCTTTATGATCTCGAGGCGTTATATAGTTATTTCTGTGACTTAAATGAGATCAAACGTACATGATCAACTAAATAGAGGAGGAGGTCATGAGTAAACTATTAATAAAAAAATGGCTCATTGCCGTACTGGCATTGGGGCTATCGACCTCAGTTTTAGCGAACGATGAAGTTCGTAAACTGAACGATAATCCTAATTATTGGGCATACCCTGGGGGTGACTACAACAACTGGCGTTATACGGAGTTGAATCAA